>CADDZL010000109.1 GCA_902812335.1 Chloroflexota bacterium
CTCAAAACCACCCGCGCCGGTGCACCGTCTGCACCGACGAGTTTGAGCGGCAGGCAGATGAGTTCATAGACACCGGTGGGTACCTCGGCCAGGTTCAGGCCCTCGATGATGACGACGCCCGCGCCCAGCAGGATGTGGTGCGTTGTGTAGGCTGTGGGCTCCTGATCAGCGCAGGGCTCTACCGAGAGGTAGTCCACGCCCACCAGCCGGATGCCCCGATCCACCAGCCATTGGGCGGCAGCGGGCGCCAGGGCGACGAAATCACGTCGGAACGCGGCGGCGGCTGGTCCATTCCATAAACCGGAGTTGTCGGTCTTGAACAGCACGCGCCGGGTAGCGGCGGGCAGATCGAGCCGCGCCAAGCTCTCCGGCGTAATCAGTCGCAGACCGGGGAGGGCGACGACGTGGGCGGGGCCGATGAGCACATCCAGGGGCAGGGCCTCAACCGTCGTGCCGCCAGCGATGAAGTGATAGGGCGCATCCACGTGGGTGCCGGTGTGAGCGCTGCAACTCAGGCGCGACACATTGGCCCCATCGGCTTCCAGTGTGGCGATGCGCTTCAGCTCCAGTTCCGGATCGCCGGGCCAGATGGGCAGGTCGGACGAGATGGGCAGAGAGACATCGTAGATGCGCATAGCGTGAACCGTTTCTGATCGGTCATAAGGTGAAATACCGGCTGAAGTCGGGCTGCCAACCCACAGCCGTATAGTCGCCGGAGGCCTGGTCCTGAACGTAGTCGCCGTGATAGCGGCCGGCGCGGATGGCCTCTAACGCCTCAACCAACACGTCCACCTCCTCGACGGTGTTATACATGCCGAAGCTGGCGCGGACCAGCCCGGGCATGGCACGGCGGTCGCCGGCCAGCATCGCCATGCGCACGCGCTCAGCTTCCTCCGGGTCTACGTCCAGTAGATACAAGACATAGGGATGGGCGCAGAAGCAGCCGTTGCGCACGCCGATGCCATACTCTGTCCCCAGGATGGCTGCGACCAGGAAATGGGACATGCCCTCGAGGTTGAAAGGGATCACGCCCAGCCGGGTCGCCGCCCGCGCCGGGTCGGGGTCGCCGTACAATCGGATGCCCGGCAGCCGCCCCAGCCGTTCCAGGGCGTAGGCGGTCAATTCCGCCTCGTGTGCAGCGATTGCGTCCATACCGATGGCCGTGAGCGCTCTGGCCGCGGCGGCCAGGGCTACTGCGCCGACGACGTTCGGGCTGCCGGCTTCATCGCGATCGGGTGGGTCGGCCCACTCCACCCAGTCGGTCGTCACGATCTCGATGGTGCCGCCACCACGGTAGTCCGGTTCGCCCCGTTCAAAGGTATCGCGCCGGCCGATGAGCGCGCCGGTGCCGAAGGGGGCGTACATCTTGTGGGCCGAGAGGGCGATGTAGTCCAGGTGCTCCGGGTCGTCGAGCGGGCCCATCTCGACGCGGCGATGGGGCGCGAGTTGGGCGCAATCTACCAGGATGTGCGCGCCGGCAGCGTGGGCTTTGGCGGCCAGGCGGCCGACCGGGTTGATGAAGCCGGTGACGTTGCTGCCGCCGCTGATGGCCACCATTTTGACCCGGCCACGATAGCGGGCGAGCTGGCGGTCGAAATCGGCCTCGTCCAGTGCGCCGCGTTTATCCAAGCCGACGTGGACGACCTGGGCGACGGCCCGCCAGGGCAGGTCGTTGGAATGGTGCTCCATGAGCGAGCACAGGACGACATCGCCGGGGGCAAAGGGGAAGCGGCGGGCCAGCTTGTTGATGGCCTCAGTGGTGTTTTTGCCGAAGATGACGGTGTGATCGGCGAGGTTCGCACCGACGAAGCCGGCGATGATACGGCGGGCATCCTCGAAGGCGCGGGTGGCGATGTGCGATTTGAAGCCCGCGCCACGATGGACGCTGGAATACCATTCCAGGAAGCGGTCCAGGGTATCTTTGACATCGCGCAGGGCCGGTGTGCTGGCGGCGTTATCAAGTTGATGTAAGTGCGCGGTGTGCCATCCAGCAGCGGCACTTGTTGATCAATGCCCACAATGCGCGCGCGTACATCGCCCAGCCGGGGCTGTGGCTGCACAGGGGTCAAGGTTGACATACAACCCTCCTTGCGCCCGTAAAGGCAGAGCATGAGTTACCGAGTAGGTTGCCACTGGTACCGTTTAACATTCTCGCCCAAGATTTGGGGTTGAACCTCAGGATTGCTGCCAACCGTAGGGGATCGGACAGCAACCTTAAAGTTCCCCGGAACGTCTTAAAAATCGGGCTTCCCCTCTGGACAAAGCGGGGGACCTGTTGTAGAATCGGCGTATGTGTGGGGGAAAGTGGGGGAAAGTGGGAGAACGTAGCCTTGGCTGAAGCTGAGCGACCTGCGGCGACCATCGGTTTCATGACCGAATTCGTCCACACGCTGGACGATAAGGGTCGGCTGACCCTCCCGGCCAAATACCGGGATGTGCTGGCAGCCGGCGTTGTGATCAGCCGCTGGTTCGATGGTTGCCTGGCCATATACCCGATCGCTACCTGGGCCGAACTGGTGCGGAAGCTGAGCCTGCTGCCAGTGGCAGACAGCAAGGCCCGCAACTTCCGTCGCTTTATTCTCTCAGGCGCGGCCGATGATGTGCCCGATAGCGCCGGGCGCATCCTGATCCCTCCCTACCTCCGCGATTATGCACATCTCAACGGCAACGTCATCGTGGCGGGCAACGGACCCTATCTGGAAGTCTGGAATGCCGACCGCTGGCAGCACCAGTTGCGCGAATTCAGCGACGGCACAATTGACCCGCAAACCTGGGCAGAGTTTGGCATCTGACAAGCCGGATGGGGGCGAGCACACCCACATCCCCGTTCTTTTCCAAGAGATACTCACTGCCCTGGCGCCACAACCCGGCGGCTGCTTCATTGATGCGACTGTGGGCGGGGGTGGCCATGCGGCCGGGCTGCTCGAGGCCAGCGCACCGGCTGGCCGGCTGCTGGGGCTCGACCGTGACCCGGCGGCGCTGGCAGCCGCCGCTGAGCGCCTGAGCACCTATGGTGAGCGGGTCCGTCTGGTTCTGGCTTCCTTCGCCGGGCTGGCGACTGTTGCCCGCGCGGAAGGTTTTGTCCCGGCGGCAGGCGTTCTGCTTGACCTGGGCCTGTCCTCGTTGCAATTGGCCGACCCGGCCCGGGGCTTTTCCTTCCAGGCCGACGGGCCGTTGGACATGCGTTTTGACCCGGCGCAGAAGCTTACCGCCGCCGATCTGGTCAATGATCTGCCGCTGGATGACCTTGCGGATTTATTATATCAGTATGGTGAAGAACGGGAAAGCCACCGCGTGGCCCGCGCTATCGTGCGGGCCCGGCCCATCCGCACGACGCGGGCGCTGGCCGAGGTCGTAGCGGCGGCCCTGGGTGGCGGGCGCAGCCGCATCCATCCGGCGACGCGGACATTTCAAGCGCTGCGCATTGCAGTGAACGATGAGTTGGCTCAGATCGAGGCAGCCCTGCCTCAGGCAGTTGAGGTGCTTGCGCCGGGAGGGCGGCTGGCAGTGATCACATTCCATTCGCTGGAGGACCGGCTGGTCAAGAACTTTATGCGGCGCGAGTCGCGCGATTGCATCTGCCCGCCGGGCCTGCCGGCCTGCACCTGTGGTCACCGGGCCAGCCTGCGCTTGCTGACGCGCAAACCGGTGACGCCTTCGGCAAGGGAAGTGCAGGCTAACCCACGTAGCCGCAGCGCCAAGCTGCGGATAGCGGAGAAGGTCTAACCTGAGGAGATGGACCAGCAAAGAACCTGGATTGCCCATACGTTGAAGCGCTCAAGACAGCGCCTGCATATGCGCTCGCTTACGGGTTGGGCGATTGTGCTTGTGGTTGTGGCGATTGTCGGGGCGTTGCAGTTGAGTCAGGCCAGCCAGGCGGCATCTGATGGGCGCAAGATCGAGCAATTGAAGGCCCGCCAGGCACAGTTAGAGCGGCAGAATGCCGAACTTGAGGCCGAAGTGACCCGGCTGCGTGACCCCAGGCGGCTGGAGCAACGTGCCCGTGAACTCGGCTTCGTCCCGGCGAACGGCAGCCAGATCGAGTACTTGCCGGTTGGCCCAACGAAATGAACCAGACACCGCGAGGTCGCTTATTTGTGATTATCGCCGGGCTGGGCGCGGCGGCGCTGTTCGTGCTGGGCCGCCTGGTGACGCTTCAGGTGGCTGAGCATGGCGAGTTTGAGCGGCTGGCCCAGGGTGTCCAGGTCGTCTATCAAGATGTCCTGCCAGACCGGGGGCGCATTTTCGACCGCCACGGCAATCTCCTGGCCGGCAATATCACTGACTACCGCGTAGGTGCGTCACCCAGCCTGATCGCCGATCCGGAGAAGGCAGCAGATAAGCTGGCGCCGTTATTGAGCCGCCCTTATGATAGCCTGGTCGCCGACCTGAAGCGCAAGGATGCACGCTACGTCATGCTGGCCGTGCCGGTGGATGGCCAAACCGGTCAGGCCATCCAGGACCTGAATCTGACCGGCATCCAACTTGAGCCGCTCGCCCGGCGTGTCTACCCGCAGGCCCACCTGGCATCGCACCTGCTGGGGTTTGTCGGGCTGGATCGGCAGGGCTACGGCGGCGTCGAGGCCTTCTACCAGCGCGAGTTGGCCGGTGAGCCGATGCTCTCGCCCACACGCAGTGACCCGCTTGGGCAGGCGCTTGGCCCGTTGCCCCAACCCGGCGTTGATCTGATCCTGACACTTGACCGCGATGCGCAGTATATTGTCGAGACAACCCTGGCGCAGGCGCTGAAAGACACCGGCGCGAAGTCAGGAACGATCATTGTGATGGACCCACGCACGGGCGCGATCCTGGCAATGGCCAGCCTGCCCGATTACGACCCGAATACGCTGCCCTCAAGCGCCGATGAGGATATACGCCGCAACCCGGCTGTGAGCGACCAATATGAGCCAGGCTCGGTCTTTAAGATTCTGACAATGGCGATCGCGCTCAACGACAGCGTCGTCACGCCCGATACGACCTATACCGATATGGGCTTCATTGAGATCGGTGGGGCAGTCATTCGCAACTGGGACGGTGGCACCTATGGTGTCCAGGACATGACCGGTCTGCTGGCCCACTCGCTCAATGTCGGTGCGGCCACGGTGGCAAGCTGGATCGGCCCGGAGAAGTTCTACGCCGGGCTGCGCACCTTCGGCATCGGTCGGCCCACAGGTATCGATCTGGCGAACGAGGCTTCTGGCTATCTGCGCCTGCCGGGCGATGAGGACTGGCATGAGGCGGACCTGGCAACAAACTCGTTCGGCCAGGGGGTGGCGGTGACACCCATCCAGTTGATCACGGCGGTGGCAGCCGTGGCCAATCACGGGGTGATGATGCAGCCGCACGTCGTCGGCGAGACAGTGCGGCAGGGGGTGCACCATCCTGTCACGCCGCGCCCGGTGCGTGATCCGCCGCTGGGCCAGGTCATCTCGGCCCAGGCGGCCGACCAATTGAAAGAGATGCTGGCGCAGGCGGTCGAACGCGAGGTCAAGCTGGCGCAGGTGCCGGGTTATCGCATCGCCGGCAAGACGGGCACTGCCCAGATCGCCCGGCCCGGCGGCTTCTACGATCCGGACAAGACCATTGCGTCGTTCGTTGGTTTTTTCCCGGTGGATGAGCCCAGGGTCATTATCCTGGTGAAGTTGGATGAGCCGACCAGTTCGCCATGGGGCTCGTTGACGGCTGCACCGGTGTTCAAGACATTGGCCGAACGACTGGCGGTGTTGCTGGAGATACCGCCGGATGAAGTGCGGAAGGTGGCCGAGGGGGTCACGGGGCCGCCAGCCCCGCGCTGAGAGGGCCGAACCCCTGCAGGGCTGAATAGCCCGTAGGGCTTCGCTCTTTCAATCCGAAGCTGAAGCTTCGGGCCGCAGGCGCGACTGATAGCGATTATGCTGACATTAGGGGTATTTCTTGAAGCGCTGACCGCTCACCTCTCCCCTTCTCTATTAGGGGAGGGGAGGGGGGAGAGGTGGGCACAACCGATCACCGAGATCGTGATTGATTCGCGCCAGGCGACCACGGGGGCGTTGTTTGTGGCGCTGCGGGGTGAGAATGCCGATGGCCATGACTTCATCGGCGATGCTTTTGGCCGGGGTGCATTCGCCGCCCTGATGGCGCGGCTGCCGGAGGGAGTGGCCTGTGCGCCGCTCGATTTACGTGGCGGGGCTGTTCCCACTATGGACGAGATAGAGCATTTGACCCCGCCGGTCGGCCTGATCGTGGACGATCCATTGCTGGCCTTGCAGAAGGTCGCGGCCTTCTGGCGGGCCCGTTTCAACCCACGCGTCATCGGCATTACCGGCAGCGTGGGCAAGACGACGACCAAGGAGTTGGTCGCAGCCGTGCTGGCGCAGCGCTACCGCACGCTCAAGAGCGAGGCCAGCCAGAACAACGAGATCGGCCTGCCGCTGACACTCTTGCGCTTGACGCCGGCTGACCAGCGGGTGGTGCTGGAAATGGGCATGTATGATGTAGGCGAGATCGCCCAACTGGCCGCGATCGCCAAACCGCATGTCGGCGTGGTGACTAACATCGGGCCGGTGCACCTGGAACGCGCCCGGACGATGGAGCGCATCGTCCGGGCCAAGACCGAACTGGTCCAGGCGCTGCCGCCCGCGCCGGAGGGCGTGGCTATCCTGAATTACGACGATGAGCGCGTGCGCGGGATGGCCGCAGCAACTCAGGCGCACGTCTTTTTCTACGGTCTGGACCCGTCGGCCGACCTGTGGGCCGATGATATCGAGAGTGAAGGGCTGGAGGGCATCCATTTTCAACTGCACTTCCGCCAGGAGACGCTGCATGTGCGGGTGCCACTGCTGGGCCGGCACAGTGTCCACACGGCGCTGCGGGCGGTTGCCGTCGGCCTGGTCGAGGGGTTGAGCTGGGAGGAGATCGTCGAGGGGTTGCAAGCCAGCGGCCCGGCCCAGGTGCGGTTGATGGTCGCGACCGGTCCAGGTGGTGCAATCATTCTAGACGACACGTATAACGCCAGTCCGGCCTCAACGATCGCTGCGCTCAACCTGTTGGCCGAGTTAGATGGGCGGCGCATTGCCGTCCTGGGCGATATGTTGGAGCTTGGGGCATATGAGCAGGAAGGCCATCAGTTGGTGGGGCGGCGGGCGCGCGATGTCGCCCAGGTGCTGGTGACGGTCGGCCCGCGAGCCAGGATGATCGCCGACGCGGCGCTGGAAGTCGGGATGTCCCCGGACCAGGTTCGAGTCCTGAATGAGGTTGAGGCAGCCATTGACCTGCTGTGCGACCTGGTCGGCACAGGCGATGTGGTCTTGATCAAGGGCTCACGCGCACTGCATATGGAGCGGATTGTTGCAGCGCTGACAAACTGCGAGCAGAGCCCGTCCTGAGCGAAGCGAAGGGTACATGCTCACGAGAGGTAATCGCTAGTGGCAGTTGCCCTGTTATTGGGTGGAGCGTCGTTTCTAATGGCCGTCATCTGGGGTAGTCCACTGATCCGGTTCTTACGTGACAGGCACATCGGCAAGCAGATCCGCATTGACGGGCCGCAGTCACACCAGGTCAAGATGGGCACACCGACGATGGGCGGGCTGATGATCGTCGTACCTATTCTGCTGATCACGTTGGCCCTGAACGCGGTGAACCTGCTTAAGGTGTTTCGGCTGATCGAGGTGCCCAGGAACGACATCTTCTTCCGCCAGGGGCAACTGATCGGTGAGTCTATCTTGTTGCCGGTGGTCGTGATGGTCGGCTTCGCTGTGCTGGGGGCAGTAGACGATTGGGAGGGGATATACGGGCGGCCGGGCGTGGGGCTGCTGGCGCGGCAGAAGTTCCTGATCCAGGTGCTATTGGCCGCTGCCGCCGCCGGCGTTCTCTATGTCACCGGCACTCACAGCGTTGCTATCCCAGGCGTGCGCCAAACGATTGACCTGGGCATCTTCTTCGTGCCGGTGGCCGTGTTCGTGATTGTGGGCATGGCCAATGCCGCCAATCTCACGGATGGGCTGGATGGGCTGGCCGGGCTGATCATCGCCACCATCTTCGCGGGCTACGGCATTGTGGCGTATTTGCAGCAGCAAGTGTACCTGTTGCGCTTCGCCTTTACCGTCGTGGGTGCATGTCTGGCGTTCTTGTGGTTCAACGCCCACCCGGCTCAGTTGTTCATGGGCGATACTGGTTCACAGGCGCTGGGCGCGGCGCTGGGCGCGGTGGCGCTAATGACCGGCCAATGGCTGCTCTTGCCGGTGATCGCCTTTATCCCGGTGGCCGAGGCTTTGTCGGTGATCTTGCAGGTGGGCTACTTCAAATTGACCAAAGGCCGCCGCCTATTCAAGATGGCCCCGCTGCACCACCATTTCGAGTTGCTGGGCTGGTCCGAAACGCAGGTGGTGCAGCGCTTCTGGCTTATGGGGCTGGTTTCGGCGATGGTGGGGATTGCGCTGGCGCTTATCTGAGGCGTGATACGTGAGGCGCGATTGTCAGGCATCACGTATCACAGTAGAGCGTAATGGTTGGTGGAAAGCTATACAGGTAAACGGGTCGTCATTCTGGGATTGGCGCGGCAGGGGACGGCGCTGGCCAGGTTCCTGGCCGAAGAAGGGGCGCAGGTGACGGTGAGCGATCTCAAAGGGCCGGAGGCGCTCAAGGAAAATATCGAGGCCCTGAGCGGACTGGAGGTGACTTTCGTGCTCGGCGAACATCCCAAGTCTCTGCTTGACCAGACAGATGCTGTGGCCCTCAGCGGCGGGGTGCCGACGACGCTGCCCCTGGTGCGCGAGGCAGTCCGGCGCGGCCTGAAGGTGACGAACGATTCGGAGGTGTTTCTGGAGAGGTGCCCGGCGCCTGTCATCGGTATCACCGGCTCGGCCGGCAAGACGACCACGGCGACGCTCGTCAGCGAGATGTGTAAGGCAGCCAACTTCCGCACCTGGTTGGGCGGCAATATCGGCAACCCCCTCATCTCCGACCTGCGCCGCATCCAGCCCGGCGATAAAGTGGTGGTCGAGCTTTCATCCTTTCAATTGGAGGTCATGACGCGCAGCCCGCAGATCGCCGCTGTCCTGAATATTACACCCAATCACCTCGACCGCCATGTTTCGATGGAAGAGTATGTCGCGGCTAAGGCCCGTATCCTGCTGTATCAGAAGCCCGAGGACGTGGCTGTACTGGGCTACGACAGCCCCTGGGCACGGGCGCTGGCCTGGGAGGCCCGCGGCAGGGTGATGTTTTTCAGTCTGAACAAGGAGGTGGCCGAAGGTGCCTTCCGCCGTGGCGACATGCTGATTCTGCGCGCCGAGGGGCGCCAGCGCAGCCTGTGCCGGACGGACCAGGTGCGCTTGCTGGGCGACCATAATTTGCAGAATGTGCTGGCTGCGTGCGCACTGGCGAGCGCCGCCGCTGTGCCGCTGCCGGCGATGCAGCAGGTGATCCGCACCTTCACCGGCGTTGAGCACCGGCTGGAGCTGGTGCGCACTTACAAGGGCGTGCGCTACTACGACGATTCGATTGCCACCGCGCCGGAGCGGACCGTGGCGGCGCTGCGTTCCTTCAACGCGCCCCTCATCCTGCTGGCCGGTGGCCGTGATAAGAACCTGCCCTGGGATGAGATGGCCGCGCTGACGCGGCGCAAAGTCCGCCATCTGGTGGTCTTCGGCGAGGCGGCTGACTTGATCGTGCGGGCGGTGCGCGAGAGCGAGGCGAAGGAACCCCAAGCCCCGGCAATGCTCAGACGCATCCACCGCGCTGCCGATCTGGAGGACGCTGTGCATATCGCGGCCCGCCTGGCTAAGCCCGGCTACGTCGTCCTGCTCTCGCCCGGTGGCACCAGCTTTGACGCCTTCCGTGATTATGCCGAGCGGGGAGATAAGTTTAAGGAGTATGTGAAGGCTCTGTAGTCCTTAAGCTCAGTTGCTCTCGTATCTGAGGCTTTCTGGCTGTAAGGTTGGCTTGTTGATTAATTTCAATGTCAAAGTCCTGAAGGATGGTAGCCGCAAGGTGGTCAATGCCTTTCCTGATCCTTTACGGTAAATGAATCTATGGCACTGACGACGGCGACGGTAGAACAGAGGAGGCAGGTGCGTGGGCTGGCGCTGCGCTTCGATTATGGGCTGGCGCTGGTAGTAGCGGCGTTGCTCATTGTCGGGCTGATGATGGTCTTCAGCACGACCTTCGATTGGAGTGCGCAGCAGTATGGCAACCCGCTGACGGTCTTCTTGCGCCAACTGACCTGGGCTGGCATCGGACTGGGGGGGTTGGTCATGGCTTACCGCATCCCATATCCGAAACTGCGGCGGATCAGCGTTCCGGCCATGGGGTTGGTGTTGATAGGGCTGGTGGTGGTGCTGTTCGCGGGCAAGGTGGTGTTCGGCGCGCAGCGCACGCTGGCAGGTGCATCCATCCAGCCGAGCGAACTTGCCAAGCTGGTGACGATCATCTATCTCGCCGACTGGTTGTCATCGAAAGGCGAACGGCTGCGGGCTTTCCATCTGGGCCTGGTGCCTTTTGCCATTGTCATTGGGCTGGTGGCCGGGCTGATCGTCCTCCAGCCCGATCTGAGCATGGCGATCCTGATCGTGTTGGTGGCAGTGACGATGTTTTTCTACGCCGGGGCCAACCTGTTCCACCTGGGGCTGGGGTTGATCCTGGCCGGGGCCGGTTTCGGCGCACTCATTGTGCGCTTCCCGCACTCGGCCGAGCGCCTGCGCAGCTATCTGGCGGCGCTCAACGACCCGACCCAGGCGAGCTGGCACATCCAGCAGGTGCTGATCGCGCTCGGCTCCGGCGGAATATTCGGCAAGGGGTTGGGCCAGGGCATTCAGAAGTTCGGTATTTTGCCCACGCCACACACCGACAGTGTCTTCGCCGTCATCGGCGAGGAATTAGGCCTGGCGGGCTGCCTTGTGATCGTGGTGCTGTTCGGCCTGCTGGCTTATCGCGGCTTCCGCATCGCGCTGCGAGCCCCCGATGCTTTCGGTTCGGTGCTGGCGGTGGGCATTACCTGCGCCTTGTTGTACGAGGCGGTCATTAACATTGCGGTGATGACGGCGCTGGTGCCCTTCACCGGGCTGCCGCTGCCGTTCATCAGCTACGGCGGCTCGTCGCTGGTCGTCTCACTGATTGGCGTGGGCCTGCTTCTGAGC
>CADDZL010000110.1 GCA_902812335.1 Chloroflexota bacterium
CTGGAACGGTTGGGAAGGGAGGGGAGGTGGCGCCAGCAGCGGTGCCAGGACGGCGATAGCTACAAACAAGAGCACGATCACGATGCCGACTACCGACACAGGGTTGCGCAGCATGGTCGTAACCCAACCGGGGATGCGTGGCTCCGGGCGGAGCGTGGGCGTGGTCAGCACGGGGCGGAGGGAGGGTTGAGGGCGGTCTGTGCGAACTCTCGTCGCTTCCATCCTGAATATTCCTCCTCATCAGGCCAGGCGGATGCGTGGGTCCAGGAAGGCGTACATCACATCCACCATCAGGTTGGCCAGGACCAACAAGGCCCCATCGAATAGTGTGATGCCCAGCACCGAGATAGCGTCGAAATTGAGGGCAGCGTTGGCAGCCCACCAGCCCATGCCGTGGTAATTGAACACGGTTTCGGTGATCACCACGCCGTTGAGCAGGCCGATGAGGAGCAGCCCGCCGATGGTCGCCACAGGGATCATGGCGTTCGGCAGGGCGTGACGGAAGAGCACCCGGCGCTCGGTCAGGCCCTTCTCGCGGGCGACGGTGATGTAGTCTTGGCGGATGACGTCGAGCATGGCTGAGCGCGTGACGCGCAGCACCAGGGCCCACTGGACATAGGCCAGAGTAAGCGCCGGCAGGAACAGATGGCGCAGCGCATCCGCAAAGATGTCCCACCGCCCGTTGAGCACGGCATCCAACGTGTTCATGCCGGTGTAGCGGTGGAACTCAGGCGAGTAAACGATCGCACTGGCCCAATCGGAGAGCCGACCGGGTGGGAACACCTGTAGCGCCGCGTAGAAGATCATCAGCATGAGCAGGCCAAACACGAACGTAGGGAAAGAATAGCCGATGATGCTGAACACACGGGCGGCCTGATCAATGAAGCGGTCGTGATGGACCGCCGCCTGGATTCCCAGCCAGATGCCACCCACCATGATCGGGATGAAACTCCACAGAGCCAGCTCAAGCGTGGCCGGGAAGTAGGTGGCGATGGCGTTCAGCACCGGCATCTGGGCCGTTTTTGACCAGCCCAGGTTGCCGTGGATCACGCTGTCCAGCCAGTGGACATACTGAATGTAGAGGGGCTGATCCAGGCCGTACTGGTGGATGATGTCCTCCAGGGCACGCGGGTTCTTGGGGGGACTGGTCACATAGAGAGCCGCGCGCTCGGCAGGATCGAGGGCCTGCAACATGCCGAAGATCAACAGGCTCAGGCCAAGCAGCACAATGGGCAGGATCAGCAGCCGCCGGATGATATAGTGCGTCATTGCATCAGCTTTCAGTCAGATGACGAAGGACGGAGGACGAATGGCTCTCGTCATCGGTCCCCCGTCCTTCGTCTTAAGGAGGAGAAACGCCTAGCTGCCTGGGCCCTTGCTGAGCGAGTAGAAGTAGATGCCGGGATAGGTCGGGTTGTAGTACCAGCCCTGCACCCACAACTGCTCGTAATGGCGGTTCTGCGGCTGCTCGACGAAGATGTCCAGGGCGTTCTGGTAAGCCAGGTTCTGTAGTTGCTGATAAATCTTGGCGCGCGCCTGCGGGTCGCTGGTCTGGACCCCTTGCGTGACCAGTTGGTCGATCTGGGTCTGCAAGTCCTTGGGGAAGTGCTGCGTGCCGCCATAGGTGCCACCGCTGGCGAGGAAGGGCGTGACCCAGTCATGAGGGTCATGGAAGTCTTCCAGCCAGCCCAGCATGAACAGCGGCAGGCGGCTATCGGTTTGGTCCTTTAGGAACACCGGCCAGGGCTCGTCCACCACCGAGAGCTGGAACTTGGGGTTGATCTTGGCCAGGTTAGCCTTGAGGATCTCGCCAGCGACGCGGCGCTGATCGTTGCCGGTGTTGTAGACGTACTGCAGGTAGAAGCCGGTATCCCAGAGCGACTTGCCGTCGGCGGACTTCAGGGTTGAGGCTTTGAATTCGTCGGCGGCCTTGGTGAGATCGAACGAGTAATGTGCCTGGTTGGGATCAAAGCCGAGCTCACCGGCAATGATCGGGCCGAGCGCCTGCTGCGCTTCGCCGTTCCACACCTGCTGGATATAGGTGTCCCAGTCGAAGGCGTAGTTGAAGGCGGTGCGAATGTGGCTGTCGGCAAAGAAGTCGGCCGGGATGCCGTTGCCGTCGAGCTTACCCGAACCGAGCGTGTTGTTGCCGCCGGTTGTGTTGACGGCCTGGTTGAAGAAGATGGCATCGGCCTGGACGCTGGGCAGGCCTTTGTACAGCCGCAGCGAACCGTTGGCATTGGTCATACTGCAGTTGCCGGTCTGATAGTCACAGGTCTCCTTGACGAGCGGATCCACCTGCGAGATGTACTGGCGGTCAACGTAGGCGATGTCGGCATCGCCGGTCTTGAAGGTGGCGAAGCGGGTGCCCCATTCGGAGATGATCTTGATCACGACACGCTGGACACGCGCCGGCCCCGACGGGCCCCCATCCCACAGGGGTTGTGTCAGCCAGTAGTTGTCATTGCGCACCAGGTCAATCTCCTCGCCCGGTGCCCAGCGGTCCAGCTTGTATGGCCCGGTGCCGTTCATTACCTTGAACAGTTCATCCTTCTCGGCGGTGGGGTTGTGGTACTGCTGCGCCGTGGCGGGATCGCCATTCCAGCCGCCCTGTTGGATCACCCAGGGCTTGCTCACGATGGAAGCCCAGGTGCCGGTGAGGATTTGCAGCATGGGGCCGTAGGGCTGCTTCAGGTGCATGGTCACCGTACCGGCGTTGTTATCGTACGTGATGGCCTGCTCCACCGCCTGGACGGCCTTGACCCAGTCGCCGTTGAACTGCTTGTTCACCACGTCATCCTGGAAGCTCTGCACATTCAGGCCAAAGAAGGGCTGAAGCAGGATCCACTGCGGGCCGCCGGCGCGGTCCTGGATCAGGCCCCGCCAGAAGCTGTAAGCTACATCCTCCGGGGTCAGGTCCTGGCCACCCTGGAATTTGACGCCCTTGCGGATGGTGAAGGTGTAGGTCTTGCCATCCGGCGAGATGTCCCATTTGGTAGCCAGCATGGGGACGAATTGATCAACCCTGTCCTTCTTCAAGAACACCAGAGTCTCGTAGACATTGAAGATAACCTCACCGCTGGCCGTGTCGTAAGCCCAGGCCGGGTCCAGCGACTCGGCATCCCCGATCGTGGCTTCGATGAGGGTATCGGGGTTCTTAACCGTAGAGGCCACGCTGGGCGTGGGTTGAGCTGTGCTTGGAGCTGCCGTGGGGGCCCGCGTCGCAGCAGCGGTGGGCTGAGTTGTAGGCGCTTGCGTCGCAGCAGCGGTGGGCGCCTGGGTCGCAGCGGTGGTGGGTAGCGCTGTCGGTTGCGGCGTGGCCGACGGCCCACAGGCCGCGACTATCAGTGATATGGCGGCTATCCATGCTATGGTCGGTACCAGCCGCCGAAGTGGTGCAGACATATCTCTTCTTCCTCCTTACTCTTCCACTGTGCTTTCTAGCAGATCTGGCGGGGTGCCGGATCAGGCCTGGCGGCTTTGCCAGGGCCTGATCTGGATGGGTTGTATATTGACTGATTGAGGCTGCTCTC
Source organism: Chloroflexota bacterium (assembly GCA_902812335.1). Lineage (GTDB taxonomy): Bacteria > Chloroflexota > Anaerolineae > DSLN01 > DSLN01 > DSLN01. Next base: position 3,534 of record CADDZL010000110.1, read on the forward strand.
AGGCCGGGGTCGGCACCCCGCCATAGCCTGGATGTGACTACAGGACTTGATTCAATCCAGCCCTTCGAGAGCAGTGACTGGCACTATCTGCCCTGGGGATGCGCGAAGAAGGCTTGATAGCCGGCCAGGACAGCCACGATCGCGCCCAGCACGATACTGGTCCACATAGCTGTGGCCTGCGCGCTGAAGTGCAGCGCAAAGGGGGCTACGATGGCTGCCAGCCCCAGGATCCCGGCCACCCAATACTCCCATCTGGCCGTGTCATGCGTGATGGCCTTGATGCCCGACACTAGCACTACAGCCGCCCCCAGAATGACACTGGTCCAGAGAGCGATGGGGTTGCTACTGAAGCCCAGCGCAAACGGGGCCACGATGAGTGCCAGGCCTAGGATGCCAGTGATCCAGTACATAACACCTAACACCTACCTCCTTGAGGCTCTAGGGTGGCTCCCGTCCCCTGTCAGGGGACAGGCCTTATTCCCTGCCTACAGCGAGACGAAGTAAGAGCTTCATCTCCACTCCATATCCATAATAGCGCCGAACAGGGCTGCCTGTCCTTACGAGAGGCGAAAGTCAACCTAAAGGAAACCTTAAGATGGCTGGATGTCACGCCTGGGCGCTATTTCAACTGTGCCGGCCCCGATCCTCCCAGTAGCTCCAACGCCCGCAGCAGTTGTTCGTCCCCGCTGGCCTGCACCTGAGCCGGCGTTATTCCCCGCTCCGCTTCGGGGAACAGGGGGGCCGTGGTCGAAGGCAGTGACACGGCCACGTCGGGAGAGATGCCCTGGTGCCAGATGACGCGCCCGTCAGGGGTCAGCCATTCTTCGGTGGCCAGCAGCAACACGGAACCGTCGGAGAGGTGGAACTCATTGAGCACCGTGCCCGTGCCGAAGGTCGTCTCTCCCACCAGGGTTGCCCGATGTGCATCCTGGAGTGCCCCGGCGACGATCTCAGCAGCGCTGGCAGTCCCCTGGTTGATCAGCACAACCAGCGGCAGGTGCAGCGCCAGGCCCCCCGGCTGTACCGGCACCGATGTGACCTGACCTTGAGCGTTCTTTTCCAGCAGGACGTTCCCGCTGCTCAGGAACTGGCTAGCCGTGCCTACGGCCTCGTCTAACAACCCACCCGGATCGTCGCGCAGGTCCAGAATAACGCCGGTCAATCCCTGTTGCTGGATCTCCGTTAAGGCCTGCTGCAGGTCTTGAGTGACCCCCTGACTGAAGGCGGTGACATGCACGTGCGCCACGGTCGTGCCGGGCAACTGCTGCCAGGTCACATTGTGGAGAGTAATGCGGGCCCGCACCAGCGTGACGTCACGCGTGCCCCCGCTGCTCGGGTCCAGGATGGTCAGGGTGACCGCGGTGCCGGCGGGCCCCATCACGCGCCCTACTACCTGATCCAGGGACAGGCCGGTCATATCGTCGCCGTTGACTTTCAGGATGATGTCACCGGGGCGCAGACCAGCCCGCTGCGCCGGGGAGCCGTCTATGGGTGCTACGATGACCACGTGGCCGTCCTTCATCTGGACTTCGGCACCGATACCTTGAAACTGACCCTGCGTGAAGTTCTCCTCCGCCTGAGCCATCTCAGGGGTCAGAAAACGGCTGTGACCTGTATCTCCCAGGGCATCCACCATGCCGCTGATAGCCCCATAGGCCAGGCGGCGGGGTTGCTCGGCCGCGCGGTCAACATAAACCTGGTGGATGGTGTTCCAGGCCTCTGCCATGAGCCGGAATTCGGCTACAGCATCGGCGGGAATGGTGCCCCGCGGCGGAACGAGAGCAGCCAACACCTGGCGGTCGAGCACGACCCCCGCAACCAGGCCTATCCCCAGAGCCAGAAGGATCAGGGCCGGGACCCAAAGACGACGCAGTTGGTGTTTCATTCCTTCTCCTGGAGCGCGTCCTTCAGCCGTGCCACGCAGGCGAGCTTAAGTTCCTTCTTTCTTTGCATCTCTTTGCGATCATCCGTTGAGTACGTTAATCGCCTTCAGGGTGTCGCGGCAGGGCGTTCGGCCAGGGTGACCTGGACCTCGATCTGCTGGCCGCCGCGCAGGAGCGTGAGCGTCACCTGTTGGCCCGGCCGGGCCTGTTGTAGCAGGGCCTGCAGGTCCTCGATGCGGCTCACAGGCTGCCTATCCAGGGCGGTGATGATGTCGCCTCCGACCATGAAGCGCCGTCCGTTGATAGTGACGGGCTTGGAACTGCCGCGCAGGCCAGCCTGCTCCGCCGGACTGCCCGTTTCGACCTGTCCCACCAGTACGCCCTGCTGGTCGGCAGGCAGGTTCATCGCCTGAGCGATCTGCGGCGTGACGGTCAGGCCCTGGATGCCCAGCCAGGCACTGCCCACCGGCCCGCTTTCGGCCTGGGCCGGTGGCGTTCCCGCCCTGGGCCGGGCTGCCAGCGTGACCTTCACCGTCTGCTCCTGGCCCTGGCGCAGCACCGTCAGGCTGACCGTCTGGCCGACTTCCGTGCTCCGAGCCAGATAGGCGACCAGGTCGTCGAATGCCTTGACGGGCTGGCCGTCAATGGCTACGATCACGTCGCCGCCGACACGTGCCTGCTCCCCCTGGATCGTCACCTGGCGGTTGCTGCCAATCAGGCCGGCCTTGTCCGCCGGGCTGTTAGGCACGACGTCCACCACCAAAGCGCCGCGCTGATCTGCCCTCAGGTTCATTGCCTGGGCCAAGTCAGGGTTCAGACTGGTGCCGCTGATGCCCAACCAGGGGTGCTCATAGTGGCCGGTCTGGATCAGCACCGGCACGACCTTCTGGACGATAGCGGAGGGGATGGCGAAGCCGACCCCCGACGAGGCGCTCACGGGTGACTCAATGGCCGAAGTCACACCGATCACCTGGCCTTGGTCGTTGAGCAACACGCCGCCCGAGTTGCCCGGGTTGATCGGCGCATCGGTCTGGATAACGTCCGGGATGGTGTAGGTCGGCCCTGGCACATTAGCGGAACGTCCATCGTTCACGGGCAAAGACCGCCCCAGGGCGCTGACGATGCCTGTCGTCATGGTGCTCTCTTCGCCAAAGGGGTTGCCGATGGCGATGGCGAATTGACCGACTTTGACCTGGGTCGAGTCGGCCAGTTGCACCGGCTGCAATTGCTCGGCCGGCACATCCACCTTCACCACAGCCAGGTCGCTGTCCGGGTCCGCGCCCACCACTTTGCCTGGGACGGTCGTGCCATCGTGAAAGGTGACGGTGATGCTGTCGGCGCCATCCACCACGTGGTTATTGGTGACGATGTCTCCCGATTTATCCCATACAAAACCGGAGCCCAGCGCTTGTTGAACCCGCTGCTGCGGCTGCTGTGGTACGGGCTGCCCGAAGAAGGGGAAGCCTGGGATCTCTGGGATAGCCGGGACGTTGACGGTCTGCCTCTGGACCACCTGGATCGTCACCACCGAAGGGCTGACCTGTGCATAGATGCGTTCCAGAGTCCCCTCCAGGTCAGCTAATGTGCTGAACGCAGAAGGGGGTTGCGCCTGTCCCCCTGGCGCGGGCGGGGCCGCTGTCGGAGCCAGAGGGGCCGTCGGCGCTGGCGTAGGGGTCGGTTGAGCCGGCAGAGGTGTTGCGCTCTGCCCTAAAGAAGGGAGGGGTAGCGAAGAGGCCGGCAGGCTCAACCCACAGCCCGCCAGCGCCAGGATGGATAGCAAAGCCATCGCTGTCATTAGTCGTTTCATAGTGACCTCCTTATAACCAATCTCTCCTCAGTTGCTTCAGGGCGGGGTCCAAGGATGCGGGCCAACGCGCCCTGATCAATCGTCTCTTCCTGTAAGAGGGCCTGAACCAGCCGCTCCAACTGATCGCGCTGGGCGGTCAGCAGGCGGCGCACAGCCTCATGGCGTTCTTCCAGCAGTTCTTGGACGTCCTGGTCAATGCGAGCAGCCGTGGCCTCGCTGTAGTCCCGCCCCTGAGATAGCTCATAACCCAGGAAGGGATGCTCGGCATCGGCCTGAAAGGCCACCGGGCCCAGGCTGCCCATCCCCCAGCGCGTCACCATGTGCCGGGCCAGGCGGGTGGCCTCGACCAGGTCGTTCTCCGCGCCGGTGGTCACGTCGCCCAGGGCGATCTCCTCGGCGGTGCGGCCGCCGAGCATCACCGCCAGGCGGGCCAGCAGATACGTCCGGCTGTAGTTGTAGTGGTCCTCGCCCGGCACCTGCTCGGTCACCCCCAGGGCCTGCCCGCGAGGGATGATTGTCACCTTGTGTACCGGATCGGCAGCGGGGGTGAGCCAGGCTACCAGCGCATGGCCGGCTTCATGATAAGCGACCACGTGTCGTTCATGGGCGTCCAGGAGCAGAGGGCGCACCCCACCCAGCAGCACTTTATCTACAGCCTCTTCAAAGTCGGCCATGGTCACCTGGCTGTGGTCATGGCGGGCAGCGATGAGCGCTGCCTCGTTACACAGGTTGGCCAGGTCCGCCCCGCTAAAGCCGGTGGTGGTGCGGGCCAACAGTCCCAGGTCCACGTCCTGGGCCAGGTTCAGGTGGCGGGTATGGATGCGCAGGATGCCTTCTCGACCCTGGCGGTCGGGAAGCCCCACCACTACCTGGCGGTCAAAGCGGCCGGGCCGTAGCAACGCCAGATCGAGCACATCGGAGCGGTTTGTGGCCGCCAGCACGATCACCTCTTGCCGCTCGTCAAAGCCGTCCATCTCCACCAGTAACTGGTTGAGCGTTTGTTCGCGCTCATCGTTGACCGTGCCCACGCCGGCGCCACGCCGGCGCCCTACGGCGTCGAGTTCGTCAATGAAGACGATGGCTGGGGCTGCGGCCTTGGCCTGGGCGAAGAGATCGCGTACGCGGCTAGCACCTACGCCGACGAACATCTCGACGAACTCCGAAGCGCTGATGCTGAAGAAAGGCACACCCGCTTCGCCGGCGACCGCCCGCGCCAGCAAGGTCTTGCCCGTCCCCGGCGGCCCAACGAGCAGAACCCCTCGGGGGATGCGCGCTCCCAGGTCATGGTACTTCTGCGGTCGGCGCAGAAAGTCTACTACTTCCTGCAAATCCGCCTTAGCTTCGTCGGCGCCGGCCACGTCGTCGAAAGTGACCTCGGGGCGGTCGGTGACATGGCGGCGGGCCTGGCTGCGCCCGAAGCCGAAGATGCCCGCCTGGCTCTGAGCGGCCTGCCGGCCCATCCACACCAACACCAATACCAGGAGCAACACGGGCAATCCGTTGGTCAGCAAGAGCGTGAACCAGGGGGTAGCAGGTGGCGCTACGTCCACCACAACCCCGTGGGCCTCCAGCAAGGGTAGGAGCGTCGCATCCCCCACCACCTCGGGGAAAGTGGTGCGGAAGGAGGTGACCATTTGCGGCGCTGGTGTGGGTTGCGCACTTCCACTGGGCACAAGCCTATTGGGGGTCGGCGTGAGGCCAGGGGTGGCCTCGGGCCAGGCGATGGGCTGCGCCAACGAGCCGATGATCTGGTCGCCCACGATGCGCACACGGACAACATTACCCGCCTGCACCTGGGCCAGGAAGGTGCTATAAGGAATATTAGCCTCCGACTGGCCTGTGGGCAAAAACAGCCAGATATTCCAGGCCAGCAGGGCGATGAAGATGAGCCACCATATCCAACTCAGACGTGGCTTTTGAGGCGTCTGTCCCTGTGATTCCATAACCTGCCCTCGACGGTCCCAAACTGAGCTACCTGCAAGAATAACATAGAGAAGGTGCAGTTGTCCTTACGAGGAGTTAAAGGCGGCCTTACGCCAACCTTAAGAGCGGGGCATTGTGGGGCCCGGCCGACCCCTTGAGGTTCTATGAGTTCCCGGAGTCGCTACGGCTTCCCATGAAAACGCGCCTGAGCCAGCCCGGCTCGCGCACGTGCTCTTCTTCGAGCCGGCGCAGGCGTGCCGCCATCAAGGCCGACCGGCCCAGGTAGCCGACAAGATGATGGGGGTCCTGGCGACTTACGACGGGCAGGCGCCCGATGTCATTTCTGAGCATCTTGATGACGGCGTCGTGTACCAATTCGTCGGGATAGGTCACCACCAACTGATCGCTGCCGGCCTCCAGGACGGTCATGCGGCCATCGGAGTCTTTCTCCAAAGCGCGCAGCACATCGCTACGGGTGATGATCCCGGCCAGGCGGCCCTCCTTATCCAGGATAGGCACAGCCTGGTGGCGCGTTAGCAGCGGGTCGCCCCGCGCGATCCGTTCGGCCAGTTCCCTCACCTTCATATCGCTGAGGATCGTGGGCGCGTCCCTGGCCATGACCTCGCCCACCGTCACCTGCTGGAGCACATCTGCTTCGTAATCTTGGTGAACACGCAGCCCGCGCCGCGCCAGCTTCTCCGTCATAATCGTGGTGGTGGGCATGAGCACGATGGCGAGACCATCAGCAATGACGCTGACCAGCATCAGAGGCAAGATGGCATTGTAATCGCGGGTGACCTCAAAAGCGAAGATGATGAAGCTAAACGTGGCACGCGACGCGGCTCCGAAGACCGCTCCCATAGCGACCAGCGCAAATGCACCGGGGTCCAGGTGCGCACTGGGCACGATGCTATTGACGCCCAGGGCAAAGACTGCGCCCAGGGCTGCACTTGACATAAACATCGGCGCCAGTAGCCCGCCGGAGGTCCCTGAACCCAAAGAGATCACCAATGCCAGAGCCTTGAAGATCAGGATGACTAGCAGTAGGTCCAGCGGGAGACGGCTATTCAGGATATCGGATATGGTGTCGTAGCCGACCCCCAACACACGTGGGACGAAGAAGCCGATGATGCCCAAGCCGAGAGCGCCGATGGCCGGCCACCACATCGGGCCAACCGGCAAGCGGTCGAACTGATCTTCAACCCAGTACAGCAGTTTGCTAAAGCCGACGGCGGCCAGGCCGCACAACAGGCCAAGTGCAAGGTAGAACGGCAGCCCAGAAGGGATGCCATAGTCCACTCTCCCGACGTCGAACATGGGGCCGCGCCCCAGCAACTGGTAATGGACACTGGTCGCCAGGGTGCTGGCGATCACCAGGGGGATGAATGAACGTGATTTGAACTCGAAGAGCAATAGCTCGATGGCGAGGATAACGCCGGCGATGGGTGTGCTGAACGTGGCCGACATGCCAGCGGCAGCGCCGCAGGCGAGCAGCACCTTGCGTTCGGCGGCTGTCGTATGGATCACCTGACCGACGAGCGAGCCTACGGCCCCGCCGGTCTGAATGATAGGCCCCTCGGCCCCAAACGGACCGCCGGTGCCGATGGCGATCGCGGCCGACAGCGGCTTCAAAATAGCGACTTTAGGCTCAATCCGGCTGCGACTAACCAGCACCGCTTCCATGGCCTCTGGGATGCCGTGCCCCTTGATCTTGGGCGAGCCATACTTCGCCATCGCGCCGACGATCAGGCCACCGATCACAGGGACAATGATGACCCACGGGCCCAGTTGATTCAGCCGGGGGCTGGTAAATGCGAACGAGATGCGTTGGAAGAAGAACAGGTTGGTGAAGAAGCCGATGAGCTTGTATAAGAGGTAGGCGATGAATCCCGCGCCGATAC
>CADDZL010000111.1 GCA_902812335.1 Chloroflexota bacterium
TCGTCCGCCTGGTGCTGGATCGCGACCTGCGAGCGCGGCTGGCCGCAGGCGCGATGGCAGCGGGTAAGCGCTACGCTATTGAAGATACGACGGCGCAATACGTGCGCTGTTATGAGGAGTTGATCGGCAGACGGTCTTCTCCCCCTTCCCCTTCCCTGATAGAGGAGGAGAGACAGGGGAGAGGTCCATGACCCAGGTGCGCCAGCGTCTGGGCCAGTACGGCGAACGTCTGGCCGAGCAGCACCTGGTCAGCCGGGGCTATATCATCCTGGCGCGCAACTACCGCTGCCCGGCCGGCGAGATGGACCTGGTCGCGCAAGCCGGCCCCATGGTGATCTTCGTTGAAGTACGCACCCGGCGCGGCCGGGGCTATGGCACACCGGAGGATTCGATCACGCCCCGCAAGCAAGCCCACCTGATCGCGGTCGCCCAGACCTATCTCTACGAGCACATGCTGGATGATGCCCTCTGGCGCATTGACATGGTGGCCGTCGAGATGTCGGCGCAGGGCGAACTCCTACGGGTGGAGCATATTGAGAATGCCGTCGAAGGCTAGAGCATGGCGTCCGCTGGTCGTCATCGTGGGCCCGACCGCTGTGGGCAAGAGCGCTGTCGCCTTGCATCTGGCCCAGGCGCTGGATGGGGAGATCATCTCAGCCGATTCCCGCCAGGTGTATCGCGGCTTGGACATCGGCACGGCTAAGCCGACACCGGCAGAACGAGCCCAGATTCCCCATCACCTGATCGACATCCTCGACCCCGACGAGACATTGGGGTTGGCCCAGTATCAGGCCCTGGCCACCGCTGCCATTGACGCAATCCAGGGGCGAGGCCGACTGCCGTTACTTGTCGGCGGCACCGGCCAGTACATCCGCGGGGTACTGGAAGGCTGGCGCGCGCCGGAAGTAGCCCCCAACCCGGCACTGCGAGCATACCTCACCGCCGAGGCCGAGAGGAAGGGTGCCGATAAGCTATTTGCCTGGCTGGCGGCGCTCGACCCGGCAGCGGCAGGCTGGATTGACCCGCGCAACGTGCGCCGGGTGGTCCGGGCGCTGGAAGTGACGCTGACGACAGGCCGGCCGTTCTCGGAACTGCGCCGACGGCAGCCGCCCTCTTACGACGCGCTGCAGATCGGCCTGACGCTGCCCCGCGACGTGCTGTACGCTCGCGCTGATGCTCGCATTGATGCGATGATCGCCGCTGGCTGGGCCGATGAAGTACGGCGGTTGCTGGAACAAGGCTACAACCTGAGCCTGCCTGCCATGTCCAGCCTGGGCTACCGCGAGATGGGACGCTATGTCTTAGGGCAAATTGACCTGGCCGAAGCCATTCGCCTGATCCGCCAGGCCACGCGCCGCTTCATCCGGCATCAGGCCAACTGGTTCCGTCTCTCCGACCCACGCATTCACTGGTTTGACATGACCCAAGAGCGAGCGGAAGAAATAGAGGGCATAGTGAGGGAGTGGATATCATCCGAATAGATGGAGCGATTGGTATGGCAGTTCTGCAGACAACCAACGTGATCAAAGACTATCAGATGGGCGAAGTCGGCGTCAGGGCGCTGGACGGCGTCAACTTCACCGTGGAACGCGGGGAGTTTGTAGCGGTCATGGGGCCGTCCGGGTCCGGTAAGAGCACGCTGCTCCACTTGCTGGGCGGGCTCGATGGGCCGTCGGACGGTGAAGTGACGCTGGCCGGCCAGCCGCTCTCGCGCCTCTCCGACAACCAGATCACCCTGGTGCGTCGGCGCAAAGTGGGCTTCATCTTCCAGTTCTACAACCTGCTGCCCACACTGACCGCCGAGGAGAATATCGCGCTGCCGCTGCTGATTGACGGCCAGCCGCTGTCACGCCATCAAGACAAGATCAACCGACTGCTCGACCTGGTCGGCCTGACCGACCGGCGCCACCACAAACCCGACCAACTCTCCGGTGGTCAGCAGCAGCGCGTCGCCATCGCCCGCGCTTTCGTCAACGACCCGGAGATCGTCCTGGCCGACGAGCCTACCGGCAACCTGGACTCGCACTCGGGCACGGCCATCCTGGAGCTTCTGCGCCGTTCGTGCGACGAATTGGGCGCGACTATCGTCATGGTGACGCATGACCCGCGCGCCGCCAGCTACGCCGACCGGGTCGTGTTTCTCAAGGACGGCCGCATCGTCCACGAACTGAGCAATGGCAAAGGTCACCACGGCCAGGATGTGAACAAGATCATGGCGGTGATGGCACAATTGGAGTTGTAGGATGTGCTCGCCTGGAACTTTCTCGCCCCCCTGACGCCGGCGGTGCTGGCGTTGCGCAATCTGCGCACACGCTGGATACGCACGGCGCTCACGACTGCCGGCATCGTGCTGGGTGTGGCCGTTATCCTGGCCGTCAACGTCGCCAACGCCAGCACCCTGGCCTCCATTTACACGGTCTTCGACGAGGCCTCGGGTAAGGCTCACCTCACCATTGAGAACAAGGCAGTTGCAGGCGAGGGCTTCGACCAGTCGGTGGTCGGGCGCGTGGCGCGGCTGGAGGGCGTTGCCGTGGTTGCGCCCACCGTCACTGCCTCCACCGTCCCCGCCAGCAAGGCCGGGAGTTGGACGCAACAATACAGCATTAACGGCGTGGCCAGCGGCTCGGACCTGCAACTTATCGGAATCGATCCGGCCGCCGATCCGCAGGTACGCCAGTACAAGCTCCGCGCCGGGCGGCTGCTCGAACCGGGCGAGACGGAATACAACGTGGTCCTGGTAGAGGACTGGGCGAAGGATGAGAAGCTGCAACTGGGGCGCGACCTCACCATCTTGATCCCGTCAGGTCGCGCCGATTTGCGCATCGTCGGCCTCATCAGCAAAGAGGGGCCGGGGTTGGCGAATAACGGCGCGGTCGGTTTTGTGCCGCTGCGCGTGGTGCAAGACCTGTTCAACCGGGGCTCGAACATCGATCAGCTCGATGTGATGGCTACACCCGAGGTCGCCGGTTCACCGGCCAGGCTGGCGGAACTCAAGAAGCTGATTGAGGACCGCCTGGGGGATGAGTTTAGTGTAACCTACCCGGCCACGCGTGGCGAGATCGCCGCCAAGCGTCTGGCCAGCTATCAACTCGGCCTGAACTTCTTCAGCGTCGTTGCGCTCTTCGTCGGCGCGTTCCTTATCTACAACACCTTTGCCATGACCGTGGTCGAGCGCACCCGCGAGATCGGCATGTTGCGGGCGCTGGGCATGACCCGACGACAGATTCTGCAAATGGTGCTGACCGAGGCGGTATCCCTGGGGCTGGTCGGATCGGCCTTAGGCCTCGGCTTTGGCCTGTTCCTGGCCCGCGGGCTCACAGGGGCACTCAGCCTGCTCACCAGCGTCCAGATCACCATCCTGACCGTGCCCCCGTCTGACCTTATGCAAAGCTTGCTGGTCGGCATCGGCGTGACGCTGGTCGCGGCCAGCCTGCCCGCCTGGGGTGCCAGCCGAATTTCGCCGCTTCAGGCGCTGCGCGCTGCCGGTAACGTGGATGAAGGGCGCTGGGTGCGCCGGGGGGTGACCTTCGGCCCGGCCACCGTGGCCGTCTCCTACGCCCTACTCAACTTCGTCCCACTGCGCCGCGAGGTCGTCTACCAGGTCGGCACAGTCAGCATCTTCGCCTTGATGTTGGGAGCAACGCTGTGCGTACCGCTCGTCGCCGGCCCCCTGGAACGCCTCTTCCGCCCACTGTTGGGCGCAATCCACGGCCAGGCCGGGCGGCTGGGCAGCGCCAACGTCGAGCGGGCCAAAGGCCGCACTACGCTGACTGTGGCTGCGCTCATGGTCGGCATCGCCATGATCATCGGCATCGCCGGCATGACCGGCAGCTTCCGCAACGAGATCCAGACCTGGGTGGACACGGCTCTGGGGGGTGATCTGTTTGTGCGGTCGCCGGTGCGCATGCAGCTCGATTTGATCGGGCGCATCAGCGCGATGGAAGGGGTGGCCGCGGTCAGCCCGGCGCGCTTCGTCGGCGTGCGCTACGTCTCGCCCCAGGGCGAGGTGTCGCAGGACGGGCTGATCTTCATCGCTATTGACCCGGTGGGCTACCCCCGAGTCTCAACCTTTCAATTCGAGAACAGCCGGGGTGACCTGACATCGCTGCTGGCCCGGCTGGCGCAAGGCGACGCTGTGTTCATCGGCACAACCGTGGCCGACCGCTACAACCTGAAGCAGGGCGACCGCATCCGGCTGGATACCGGCCGGGGACAGCACGATTTTGAGGTCGCCGGTATCGTCGTGGACTTCACCGGCCAGGGGCGCGTGATCTACGGCAGCTATGATGATCTGCGCCGCTATTTCGGCCTGAATGACGCCGACCGGCTGATCATCAAGCTCAAGCCGGGCGCGTCGGTCGCACAGGTCAAGACGCAGATCACTGATGGGATCGGCAAGAGCCGCCACCTGCAGGTCGAGACCAGCCAGGCATTCCGCGCCCGCGTGCTCGACCTGACGGCGCAGGCCTTCTCGCTCTTCGACGTGCTGGCGCTGATCGGCATTATCGTCGCCGCGCTGGGCGTGATCAACACCATGCTGATGAACGTGCTGGAACGCCAGCGTGAACTGGGCGCGTTGCGCAGCCTGGGCATGACTCAAGCCCAGGTCGTGGGCATGATCCTGGCCGAGGCCGGGACGATGGGGCTGATCGGCGGTGTCTTCGGCCTGAGTTTTGGCCTGATCCTGTCACAGGTCTTCGTCGTGGCATTGCAGGCTATCGGCAGCTATTATCTCCAATATGTCATGCCCGTGGCTGCGCTGGGCATCGGTGCGCTGATTGCTCTCCTTGTCTCGCAGGGCGCGGCGCTTTATCCGGCCTTCAAGGCAGCACGGGTTAATATCGTTGAGGCGATCAAACATGAATAAGCTACGTCGTTGGATTGTGAGTGCTCTGATTGTAGCCGTGTTGGCACTGGTAGGATTCGTGGGCTATCAACGTTATCTGGCGCCGCTGCCGCCGACGCCGACGCCGACCCCCACGCCGGCGCCCCGGCCCGGCAGCGTGTCGGCCGAAGCCTCAGTCGTACCACGGCGGCACGCGGCGCTGGCCTTCCGCAACGGCGGCAAGGTGGCTGAGATCCTGGTCAGGCCTGGCGACACGGTTGAGGCCGGTCAGCCGCTCATGCGGCTTGAGTCCGATGATCTCAAGGCCGCCGTGGCCCAGGCTGAGGCCGGGTTGGAGACGGCCCAGGCGCGGCTGACCCAGGCCGAGGCTGGAGCACGAACTGAGGAGGTCGCGGCAGCGCGGGCCAATGTGGAGGCAGCACAGGCGGCACTGGCGCAGGCTCAGGCCGCACTGGACAAGCTCCGCGCCGGGGCGCGGCCTGAGCAGATCGCCGCCGCCCAGGCACAACTCGAAGCGGCCCAGGCCCAGCTTCAATATGCTGAGGCTGTCCACAACGCTACCATGCAGGGCTTCGGCCCCAAAGAATGGCAGGCGCGCCAGCAGCGTGAAGCCGCTCGGGCCGGCGTCGAGGAGGCTCAGGCGAACCTGGATCTGCTCAAGGCTGGCCCGACCCGTGAAGAGCTACGCCAGGCGCAGGCAAGCACGCAGGCAGCGGCGGCCCAGGTCAAAGCAAGCCAGGCACAACTCGACCTGCTGTTGGCCGGGCCGCGCGCCGAGGACCTGGCCGTGCTGCGGGCGGGTGTGGACCAGGCCCAGGCAGCGCTCGATCAGGCCCGGGCGATGCTGGCCCAGGCCGAATTGACCGCACCCTTCGCCGGGACGGTCGCTGACGTGACACCAGAGGTCGGCGAGGTAATTGCGCCGGGTGCGCCGGTTATTACCCTGGCCGACCTGAGCGGCTGGCAGGTGGAGACCAAGGACTTGAGCGAAGTGGACGTGGTGAAAGTCAAACCGGGTCAGCCGGCCTCGGTCACGCTTGACGCCTTCCCTGGCCGGACTTTCAGCGGGCGCGTGGCGCGCGTGGCTCAGGTTTCGTCGGAGAGGCGCGGCGATATCGTCTACAAGGTCACGGTGGACCTGGACAACCCCGGCGTCGAACTGCGCTGGGGCATGACGGCCTTCGTAGATATACAGGTAGGGGAGTAGGCCAGGCGTAAGACGTGACGCATAAAGCGTAATGGGGGGCTATTTTACGCTCCCGCCGTTTGCCTCGCCGCGGCTATCAGCATGTCGAGGGCCCGCATGTTGGCCTGGGCGTCTTCAGGCGGGTAGGGCAACGGGCGGCGGGAGAGCAACGCATCGTTGAAGGCCTCGACCATCAGGATGTAGCTATTGGCCGGCGCGACCGTAATGGTTTTCTGGTCATCGCCGCGAATGACGGTGAGCATGGTCGGTTTGAGGCCGGGGTTATAGGGTATCGAGAGCACAATGCGGCCCTTGCTGCCGATGATCTCAAGTGCCTGACGCCAGGGCAGGCGGAAGCTGCAATCTATCAGCGCGTACGCCTCGTCGGGGAAGCCCAGAATGCCAGCGAGTGTCTCATCCACGCCGCTGGCGCCGAACATCGCCTGGGCTGAGGCCCTCACCGGCTCCGTACCGAAGACCAGGCGGGCAGCACTGACCGGATAGCAACCCACATCCAGCAGCGCGCCCCCACCCAATTGGGGATTCCAGCGGACATCATCGGGCCGGTTGAGTTCAAAACTGAAGCTACCCCGAACCAGGCGGGGCAGGCCGATGTCGCCGGAGTGCACCAGTTCAAGGGCCTGGGCGATCTGCGGGTGATGCCGGTACATGAAGGCTTCGGCCAACTGAACGCCGTGATCGCGGCAGGCAGCGATCATCTCGCCGGCCTCGGCGGCATTCAGCGCCAGGGGCTTCTCGCACAGGACATGCTTGCCGGCCCCGGCGGCACGCATTGTCCAGGGAGCGTGAAGCGCGTTGGGCAGGGGGATGTACACCGCATCCACGTCGGGGTCGTCCAGCAGAGCCTCGTAGCTGCCGAAGGCCCTGGGGATGCTGAAGCGGGCCGCCACGTCTCTGGCCCGTTCCAGATCGCGGCTGGCGATAGCGATAACCTGAGCACTGGCGACTTGCTGCAGCGCCGGGATCACCTGGTTAATGGCGATGCGAGCGGCTCCCAGCACGCCCCAACGGATGACTTCTTTGGAAGGAGATGGCTGCATGGTCCTCCGATTCTGTGTCACTGACGCCTCTTTTTACGCCTGCACCCCCTCAGACTCTTCCACCCACGCAGGCTTGAGGTTGTAACATAGCACATCCGGGTCTATGTCTGCTCCATTATCCCAAGCAATCGTGTTGCCTTGAATCTTCATCGAACGAAATACAGCGGGATCGTTCCGTATAGGTTCAAATATTGGACCGCGCAAGTATGGTATAAACTGCTTCGAATTCACCATACTCAGCATGAAAATGGGGCGGCGGGTGGTCATTGTAATACATGTAGATAACCACACCAAAGAACTGACTGATACGAGGCATGGGTTTCTCTGCATCCCTATCATAACACACTTTCGCCTGAACCGAAACCCCTTGTTTCGGCTGGAGCAGGGTAGAAGGTGATCACAGCGGGGGGTGCATGGTGTGCCAGGGTGTGGCCTGCTCGTAAGCGTAGGCGGCGCGGAGCAGGATCGCCTCGGACCAGGGCCGCCCGACCAGTTGCAGGCCGATAGGCAGGTCACTCTGAGTGAAACCACAAGGGAGTGACAGCGCCGGCACGTTCGCCAGGTTGAAGGGGCGAGTGAAGCGTGTCAGACCAAAGGCGGCGACCAAAGCCTCAGCCTCGTCCAGGCGCGGTGCGGGGATAGGCGTTGTGGGCGTGATCAGGATATCTATCTCCTCAAACAGGCGCTCCAGCCGCCGCTGCCACTCGGCCTGTGTCCGGCGGGCCAGGGCATAATCGCAGCCGCTCAGCGCCGTGCCGGTCTCCAGCCGCGTGCGCACATCCGGCCCGATTTCATCTGGTCGCTGGCGCAGATGGTCGCGGTGATAGGCAGCCGCATCGCAGAGGAGGATCGTGCTGCTGGCATCCCAGGCTGTCCTGGCCTCCGGCAATCGCACTACGCGCACAGCCGCCCCCAGCCGTGCCAGTTCATCAATCGCCGCTCGCACGGCCGCTGCCACCTCCGCATCCAGATCGTCAAAGAAATAGTCGTGGGGCACGCCCACTTTTAAGCCGACCAGGCCCTCTTCCAGCCTGAGCAGGTAATCGTCTACGAACACATCGGCCGAGGCCGGGTCAGCCGGGTCGTAGCCGGCTATGACCTGGAGCAGGAGGGCGATATCGCGCACAGTGCGCGTCATCGGGCCGGCGCTGTCAAGCGACCAGCTCAGCGGGACGACGCCGCGCAAGCTCACACGACCTCGTGTCGGCTTCAGGCCGACGATGCCACAGAGCGACGCCGGGATACGGATCGAGCCGCCCGTATCTGACCCGATCGAGCCCAGGCACAGCCCGGCGGCCACTGCCGCAGCTGAGCCACCGCTGGAGCCGCCGGGGATGCGCTCCAGGTCCCAGGGATTACGTGTCGGGCCGAAGTGCGGATTGTTGGTCGTCACGCCCAGCGCCCACTCATGCAGGTTCAGCTTGCCCAGCAGGATCGCACCGGCGGCACGCAGCCGCGCGGTGACGGCCGCATCCTCCGTCGCGATGGCATCGGCGCGGATGACGCTACCGGCGGTAGTGGCCAGGCCGCGCACGTCGAAGAGGTCTTTCAACGCTAATGGTACACCCAGGAGAGGCGGCGGCTCGGGAGTTCCTATAAGTCTCTCCGCTGCTTGTGCCTCTCGTCGTGCCGTCTCCGCTGTAACCGTCAGATAAGCGTTCAGGACCGGGTTGAGTTGTTCGATGCGCACCAGCAGCGCCTCGGTCAGCGCAACCGGGGACAGATCGCCACGCCGGATAAGGTCGGCGGTCTGGGACAGCGTTAACAGCTCAGGATGCAAGTTCATACGAGCCGGATTATAGACGAGCTGCCTAATGCTTGACAATGATCGGCAGATAGAGCTGATAGGACGGATTGAAGGCCGGGTTACTCCATTGTGGGGCCGTCTGATCTGTGTCGATCCAGGCAATGTTGCACACCTGCGCATTCGGAGGGCAGGTGAACATAGGTAACGGAGCAGGCAGCACCAGCGTGCCAGGCACGGGCACAGGCCCAGCCGGCTGAGCACCCGGTCTGGCTCTCAGGCCCGGCGTGTCCGTCGGTGTAGCAGTCGGTGTCTCCGTTGGTGTGGGAGTATCGGTCGGTGTGAGTGTATCGGTCGGTGTGTCCGTCGGGGTCAGCGTATCAGTTGGGGTACTTGTCGCCGTCCATGTCTCCGTGGGTGTAGCAGTTGGAGTATCCGTCGCTGTCGGCGTATTCGTAGGCGTGTCGGTGGGTACCGGCGTATCGGTTGGAGTAGCGGTCGGTGTATCGGTCGGCGTAGGTGGCACAGGCGTGCTCGTCGGCGTGCCCGTCGGTGTATCCGTCGGCGTAGGTGGTATAGGCGTGTTCGTCGGGGTGCCCGTCGGTGTATCGGTCGGCGTAGGTGGCACAGATGTGCTCGTCGGTGTCGGAGTATCCGTCGCTGTCGGTGTATTCGTAGGGGTTTCGGTCGCTGTCGCCGTTCCCGTCGGGGTCGGCGTGTCTGTCGGCGTCTCTGTCGCTGTGGGCGTGTCGGTCGGTACCCCTGTTTCGGTTGGCGTGCTCGTCGGTGTCGGAGTATCCGTCGCTATGGGTGTCTCCGTAGGTGTAGCGGTCGGCGTGTCCGTCATGGTCGCTGTCGGTGTACTACTCGGCGTGCTCGTCAGCGTCGGTGTGAACGTCGGTAGCGCCACCGAGAAGCCCACCTGGTTGCTCGCCCCAGGCGCGAGCGCGGGCAGCACCCACCAGATCAAATTGCCTGTCACCGTAGCCACGGGGTTGGGCGTCGCCACCAGCACGGTGTTCGATGGGATCGTATCTGTGATCACGATGCCGGTGAGGGTGACATCACCCAGATTCGCGTAAGTGAGAGTGTATCTGATCGGTGTAGCCGGCTGGACAGGCCCAGCCGGGTTATTGACTTTGAGAAGGGATACGCCCGGCGTGCGCGTCGGCGTGTTCGTCGGTGTGTTTGTCGGTGTCGGTGTGGGCGTGGTCACCGTGCCGCTCAGCCGGAAGACCTGGTCCGGCTCGCTGGAATACAGGTTGCAGGTCGTCGCTCGGCTGCCCCAATTCGGGCATATGTAGTAGCCACCCCCCGGATTGCGCCAGGCGGCGGCGTTATTCGATGCGATCAAGCGATTCACCCAACGCCACTGCCCGGCTGGGATGTAGTTCTGATTGGCCTGCACCGATAGCCAGTATGTCCCTTCCGTCAGCACCGCCGGCGGGTTAAGTGTGATAGCGAAATCGCCGGCGGTATTGGTGTAAGCACTGTTCATCTGGCTGAATACCGGCGACCCCGGCAGCGTCCCCGCGTTGGTGTAGATAACCACGTTCATCGAGTCGGCCGGGCCGGGGCCTTCATAGACCCCGCTGACCTCGACCAGGCTCACCGTCCAGGTCTGACCGGCCGGCACCACAAAGTCGTCCGCCGTTTCGTCGTCATACTGGTCATAAGCAGTCTCAAAGTTCTGCGAGCTGGTAGTGGTTACGCCCGCATTGTCGTATTGGTCGTACAGTACCACCGCAACAGCAGGCTCTACCGCCCTGGCTGGCCCGCCCATCTCACGCCCTTCAGCCCTTACCCGCAGCATATTGAACAGCAGCAGAACGCCTGCCAGCGCGAGCGCCAGGATGAGGCGATTCTTTGGTTGCGTGCGAAGATATCCTTTGCCCATGTATCACTTTACCTCACGGATGGGGTGTTGGAGGCGGCTGCGTCGGCTTTGGTGGCTTAGGCGGCTTCTCCGTGGGTGCAGGTGTATCTGTCGGTAACGGCGTCTCCGTCGGAGCCGGGGTGGCCGTGCGCGTCGGCGACGGGCGACGGGTGGGTGTCATACTGGGTGTGGGCGTCTCGGTCGGTGTGTCGGTCGTGGTGGGGATGGCGGTGAGCGTATCGGTCGCAGT
>CADDZL010000112.1 GCA_902812335.1 Chloroflexota bacterium
ATTAATGAGACGCTATCGCCACCGCCGAAGTTCGGTCCTCGGAACAGCCGGCTCTGCACCGTGGTCAGTGGCGCCATCACCAGATCGTCCTGGCTGAGGAAGCCCCCTGTCGTCCCTTTAGGCGCGAGCACGCCGATGACGCGAAAGGCCTGGCCGTTGATACGGATGTTTTGCCCGACGGCACTTGCCGGGTCGCTGAACAGGGTGGTCGCTGTCGTGTAGCCCAGCACCGCGACGGGCAGGCGGCCTTGCACCTGGCTGGGCTGGATGAATTCGCCGTACTCGACCTGGTAATTGCGCACCTGGGCAAATTCGGGCGTGACCCCGTAGATTTGCGTGCGTGTGTTCTGCGACAGGTAAGTCACCTGGCCGAAGCTGTTGACCACAGGGGCGACGGCCACGGCATCGGGCACGTTGGCTGGGTCGGCCAGGGCGTTCGCGTCCTCAGTGGTGAGCGTGACCGCCGAGCCGGCCTCCGCGCGCACGCCGCCTTGTGTCTGCGACCCCGGCCGCACGTACAGTAGATTGGTGCCGATGCTCTCGATCTGGTTGGTGATAGACGCCTGCACGCCCCGGCCCAGGGAGAGCAGTGCGATGACTGCCGCCACGCCGATGATGATGCCCAGGGCGGTCAGGGTAGAGCGCAGCTTGTTAGCCCCCAGGCTGTGCCAAGCGAGGCGGACGCTCTCAAATACGTTCATCGTCCGCCTCCCTGGCCGGCCTTCACGACCAGTATAGCTTCTCGTTCCCGGCCGTCCACAGACCGCAGTTCACTGCCTGCTGGCGGGGCTTGGCCGGTCCCATCGTCCACCACCTGTCCATCCAAAAGGCGGATTGTGCGTTGGGTCTGCGCCGCGATATTGGGGTCGTGCGTGACCATCACCACCGTCAGCCCCCGGTCGCGATTCAGGCTCTTGAAGATCTCCATGATCTCGGCCCCGGACTTGGAGTCCAGGTTGCCGGTAGGCTCGTCGGCCAGGATGATGGCCGGATTGTTGACCAGTGCTCGCGCAATGGCGACGCGCTGCTGCTGACCACCGGAGAGTTCGCTAGGCCGGTGGTGCACGCGATCGGCCAGCCCCACGGCTTCGAGCGCGGCCAGCGCCCGCTGACGCCTGTCGCGCGCACCGGCATAGATGAGTGGCACCTCGACGTTGTCGAGCGCCGTCATGCGCGGCAGCAGGTTGAAGCTCTGAAAGACGAAGCCGATCTTGCGGTTGCGGATGGCTGCCAACCCGTCATCGTTCAGCTTGCCCACCTCCACCCCATCGAGTATATAGGTCCCTGAATCGGGTTTGTCGAGGCAACCGATGATGTTCATGAGCGTGCTTTTACCCGATCCCGACGGCCCCATAATGGCGACCATCTCACCGGCATTCACTTTCAGGCTGGCGCCACGCAGGGCATGGACCTCGACCTCACCCATGCGGTATGTCTTGGTAATGTTCTCAATCTCAATCATATGCCCTCTGCGATCTGAAATGTAGGATAATCAAGGACCCCATGTGTGTTCAGCACATCACGTTGCCTTATCTGCCAAAGATGAACCCGCCTCCAGGGAAACCAACAGCACTACCACGGTTCTGCGAGTTCGTCGTCGTGTTCAGGATCACCTGATCGCCCTCCTGTAGCCCGCTCAGCACTTCGGTGGCGGTATCGTTGCTCAGCCCAAGCTGTACCGGCACCGAGATAACCTGGCCCTTGTACAGCACCTGGACCGTGCGTTGCCCGCCCTGCGTGCGTACCGCGCGGTTGGGCACAAGCAGGACATTGTCGCGCCGCTCCACGACGATGTTGGTATTGGCCGTCATCCCGGGCTTGACCGTGTTATCGGCGTTATCCAACGTGATGGTGACCGGGTAGTTGACTACGCCCTGCGAGATAGTGCCCACTGGGGCGACATAGCTGATGTGGCCGGTGAGATTGACATTGGGTAGCGCGTCCAGGGTGATGTTCACCGGCTGGTTGAGCTGGATCTTCGGAATATCCACTTCAGACAGGTTGACCTGAATCGAGAGTGCCGAGAGGTCCACCAGGGCGACGGCTGCTGTATTCGGATTGGCCTGGTCGCCGACGTGGTAGTTCACCGCCGCAACGATGCCGTCGTAGGGTGCGGTGATCACGGCATGGTCCAGGTTGCGCTTGGCCTGCTGTAGCGAGAGCTGTGCCTGGCGTAACTGTGCCTCGGCAGTGGCGAGGTCGTAGCTGGTGGGCGTGTTTTGCAACGTCTCAAGATTGGCCTGCGCCTGAACGACCGCCGCGCGGGCAGATGCAATCTGGTCAGCGGTAGGACCCTCCAGGGCGATCTGTAGGTTCTGCAGAGCAATATCTAACTGGTTCTGGGCATTGTTGATTTTGGCATTATCCAGGTCAATCTGCCAGCTAGGCGTGCTCTTCTTGCCGGCGTCGGCGTCGCGCGTGGCCTGAGCCTGCCACAGGTTATTCTTGGCAACTTCAACGTTAAGCTGGGCGATCTGGATTGAGTGAGGGTCGGGCCCCTTAAGCAACTGGGCCAGGCTAGTTTGGGCGCTGGCCAGGCTGGCCTTGGCGCTGTCGAGTTGCTGCTTCGTCGGCCCGGCCTTGAGCTGATCCAGCTTCACCTGGGCGATGTCCACGGCCGCCTGGGCCTGGTCCACCGCCAGTTGCAGGTCGGTGGTATCCAGCTTCATCAGGACCTGGCCTTTGGTTACATGATCGCCGGGGGCGACGTCTATTTCGGTGACCTGGCCAGAGGTTTGGAAGGCCAACGCGGTCTGGGCGTTCGCCTGGATAGTGCCCGCAGCGCTGACCACAGCGGCCAGCGTCCCACGCTGCACCGGCGCGGTCTGATAGGTCGGCACGCTGGCAGCGTTAGCGGTGAAACGGGTATAACCCAGGTAGATGCCACCGATCAGGACGGCCAGAACAATTAAGGGGACAGCTATTTTCCTTACCATTTTCGTTCAACTTCTCCTTCGACTTCTTGAGTTAGAGCAAAGTCTGGTTTGCCCTGATCTTCCAGGGCGCGGAGTGACCAGGACTGGCCTGAAGCTCCGCTTCCAAAGCGTGTGACTAGAACGGCGCCAAAAGCGTAAGCCGCGGCCAGACCGATGACGATCCAACCGACAATTGGGACTACGCTCAGGGCGTAGATGACCAGTGTTCCCAGCCCCAGGTCTACCAGGGGTGAGGCTGTCGCCAGGCCTGTGCGGCGGCGCAGCGCTCGTCCCAGCTCAAATACCAGGCCGGCCAGCCCGGCATACACCACGGTGGCGAGGCCCAGAGTGAGCGCAAAGGCTACGGGGATACCCACCAGGGTATAGAGGCCGAGCAGGTTGAGCAGGATGGCTGCCGCGAGGCCGGCCAGCCCGATGGCGAACAGCCGTGCGTGGCTGTGCCCTCCCCCCTCTACCCCCTCCCTTGTCAAGGGAGGGGGGGAGGCTGAAGGAGGAGAGTTTGCCACGCCCGTTGCCATCGTCGTGGCCATGCGCCCAATGCGCTCCGGGAACAGGAACAATAGCGCCGCCCAGGATAAATAAACGAAAGCCAGGCCGGCGATCTTGCTGATGAAGCCGGGCACCCCCGGCTGGCGCAGTTCGAACGGCCCGAAGCGGAAGGGGAATAACGCCAGCCAGAACGGCCCACCCACCTCGCGTTCGCGGCCGGCGATGCGCAGCCCCCGCGATTGGGACAGGTCAGCCGCCGGTGTCAGCACGGCGGCCAGGGCGATCACCAGCAGGCACAGGATGACCAGGCCAGCGATCAGAGCAATCGAACGGGTCATGATATTCTCCCTAGCGTCTGCCCCAGCCAGCCGAAGCTGGCGACAGCCAACACAACCACGGCCAGTGTCAGAACCAGCCCCATAGTCTCAGCTATTCCACTCTGCATAGTTAGTCCGGCATTCGTAAGTGCGCTGAGCGCCGTCACCGGTTCACTGATCACCTGTCCCAGCCATGCCAGGACGCTATCGGCGGCACCGGCGAGGTCCACCCGCGCTGCCAGCGGGATCAGGTCGGCAGCCGATAGCGCCAAGAGGGCCAGCCCGACGGCTGTGGCCGCTTGAGTGAAGATGAGCCAGCGCCTTCGGCTGCGCGCCTGAGCGGCGGCTCTGGCCTGGATCATCAGGATGATCCGCGCTGACAGGCTGGCCGGCGGTATCTCCGGCTGAAGCGTCTGCAAGAGCGCAACCATCCGTCGGGCAGCGGCGGCGCGAGCACGACAGCGTGTGCAACCGGCCAGGTGGGCTTCGATCTGCACCTGTTCCTCAGGGGCTAGCCGCCCTTCGGCCAGTTCATCCAATTGTGCCCGTACGTCATGGCAATCCATATCGTCTCCGTGCCCCAGTATCTACTTCCAATCACTTAATGCCCGGCGCAACAGCATCTTGGCGCGGTGCAGATGTGTGCGCACTGTATTCAGCGGTAGATGCAACGCCTGCGCGATCTCCTCGTAAGCCAGGCCTTCTTCATAACGCAAGGTCACCACGAGACGATACGTTTCTGGCAGAGCCATGACGGCCTGGTGAACGGCGGCTGCCATCTCGCTTGTCTCCAGTTCCTCATCGGGCGCTGCCGCTGCATCGGGCCAGTCCCACTCCTCGTCCGGCTCCTCGGTTTCAGCCGTGGCTGCCAGGTCAGCGAAGGCGATCGGTCGCTTCTTTTTCAGCCAGTCACGGCACAGGTTGAGCGCGATCTGCAGCAGCCAGGGCCGAAACGGTCGGTCCCACTGCGAGCGCGGCAGGGCATCATAGGCCCGCAGGAAGGTCTCCTGTGTCAGGTTCTCAGCCTCAGCCCGATCACCGGTGACGCGAAAGGCCAGGTTGTAAAGCGGGCGCGTGTAGCGTTCTACAAGCTGTGGAAAGGCTGCGAGGTCACCACTCAGGTGACGCTTGACCAATTCCTCGTCGCTTGGCTGCACGCGACCCTCTTTATTATCACGAATAAATGGGAGGGAAAGTTTCGCACGATGCAGACCTTCACGGGGCCAAATCGGCCGGATCCGTGCCAGCGCTCCTGCGGAGCGCAGGCGCGATCCGATCAAGGAAATCCTTGGTGATACGAGCAGTGACCCCCCAGATGGTGTGGGGGCCGACATGGTAGAAGTAGAGCGGCACCGGCGGCCCGACGAGGACGGCGCGTTCGCGCTGCTCAAAGTGAGCCGGGTCTAGCAGGACACGTAATGGGGCCTCGATGAGCTGAGCGATCTCAGCCGGGCTGGGCCGGAAGGGATAGGGATAGGGGAAAAGGCCTACAAAGGGCGAGATGCGATATTGGGTAACGGTATACATCTCGTTGAGCTGCCCCAAGATAGTCACATCGGTGCGGGCCAGGCCGATCTCCTCCTCCGCTTCGCGCAGCGCCGTGGTCAAGAGGGAGTCATCTTCCGGGTCGCGTCGGCCGCCGGGAAAAGAAATCTGGCCCTTATGGTCCTGAACGGTCTCGGTGCGCTGGGTGTAGAGCAGGTGCCATTCGCCGTCTTTGAGGAAGAGCGGCACGAGCACCGCCGCGGGCTGGGCCTCCCACTCGGCGACAACCGTCGGCTGGCGTTGTGCCAGGATGGCCTGGATGCGCTGGGGAAAGGTCTCGTCGGTCACGCCGTTGCTTTCACGATCGTCCCACAGTAGGGACATTCGGCGCTGGTTGCGTCTACCCAGTCGACCTCATTGGGGCGCAGGGGCGCGCCGCAGGCAGGGCAGTGCGCCGGCAGCGAGCCATGCCCTGGGGCAGACAGCCGCGGTTGCTCCAGCGCCGCCGCGTCGATCCCGGCCTGGGACAGTTGTGCCTGGAGGTCACGCGAGAGTTCGTCGGCGGCCTGGGCGTAGCCCCGCACCCGCATCTCTGCGACGAGCCCGGAGACAATCCGCCCTGCGCGCAGCCCATAGCCGAGCCCGATGGCGACTTCGAGGCCGCGTTCGGCGCGTTGGACGGCTGCGGCTGCATCGCCTGCTGCCAGCCAGGCCCGCGCGGCTTGAATAGCGAGCCGCGCTGCACGCTGCGGCAGCGCGTGGGCTTCAGCCAACTGCGCCAACTGGTCATATAGCCTGGCTGCCTGGTCGGGGTGGCCGCTGGTCATCAGTGCGTTGGCCTGCTGTAGCATCTGCCCGGGCCGGCCCATCCCCCAAACATCTCCAGCTGCGGCGGGTCCAAATGGCCCCCGCCGGAACCATCCTCCTCCCCAACGTCGCGCCAGTCTCATGTGCTCATCTCCTCATCTGCCTGTTGCGCATCGGGTGGTTGCTGACGGTCCGTTGCCCACTGCCTGTTGCCTGCTGCTCTTAGGGTTCGCGCAAAAATCAGATAGCCGGTGTGCCCAACGATGCGGTCCATCGGCCGCAACCGCGCCGGGACGGGTTTGTAGGGGCGCAGGATCAATTCCTCCACCTCAACCGCGACGAACGGTTGTGCCGCCAGAGCCTCCAGGGTCCGGATGACCTGGTTGGCTGTAGGCAGGATCGTCCCGAAGAAGCCGCCTCCCTTAAGGGCAGCGTGCGCCTGAGCTATGTAATCCCAGGGGTTGGGCACGTCCAGGAACAGGGCATCGGCGTCGCGTTCGTCGAAGCCAGCGGCGATATCATGCAGCTTGAAAGTCACATAATCACTGAGGCCGACGAAGGCCAGGTTCTTGCGCGCCAGGTTCTGCATGTCCTCACGCACGTCATAGGAGACGACATGGCCGGTGGGCATAACCGCCTGGGCCAGGCCGAGCGTCAGGCCGCCGCTGCCTGTGCCGGCCTCAAGCACAGTGCAGCCGGGGCGGACCGCCAGCTTGAGCAGGATGTACCCCAGGTCTTTCGGGAAAACGATCTGACTACTGCGCTTGAGTTCGCGGATCAGGTCATCGGTGGAGGGGGTCAACAGGTAGAAGGGGTAATTGAGGTGTGAGTGCACGACGCTGCCGTACGCCAGACCAAGCAGGGCGGTGTGATCAACGATCCCGCGATGGGTCTGGATGCGCTCACCGGAGGATACGCGGAAGATGAAGCGCTTACCGTCTTCACCGAGCAGCAAGGCCAGGTCGCCTTCAGCCACAGCTTTGGATTCGATTCCCAACTGCATCAGAGGTCATTATAAACGTAAAACGTAAAACGTGAAACGTAAGTTGACTATCGCGTTTTGGCTTTAAGTTGGGACCAGTGGCTGATGGACAATGAAAGTGAGTTGTGGTACACTATGGCAACTGCCCACGAGCGGAGTTTCAGGAGGAAGTGCATGGCCGAGTCGCACCAAGCATCACCACAAAGGCCCAGGCTGGTCATTTGTGTTGAAGATGAGCCCGAGATGATCGAACTGGTCAAGCTGATCCTGAGCCGTAAGGGGTTTGAGGTCATCGGGGCTGTAGGTGGGCGATCCGGGCTGGAACTGATCGAGCAGAAGAAACCAGACCTGGTCCTCCTCGACCTGATGATGCCCGACATGGATGGCTGGGAAGTCTATCAGCAGATGAAGGCCCACGAGCATTTGCGCAACATACCGGTCATCGTTGTCACGGCCAAGGCGCAGAGTATTGACAAGGTGCTCGGCCTGCACATCGCCAAAGTAGACGACTACATCACCAAGCCCTTCGGTCCTCAGGAGCTGCTGGACAGTGTCAATAAGGTTCTAGGTCTCTGACCTCACCGGAGTCCATGCTTACGTCTCAAGTTTCAGTCGGAATCCCTACCATTGGTATCGAAATACTCGGTATCGGTAACGAAATCCTGCTGGGCGATGTGCAGGATACCAACACCCACTGGCTGTGTCGCCAGGTGACGGGGCGCGGTGGCCGGGTGCGGCGTGTCACCATTGTCGGTGACGAACCGGCGGTCATCGCAGCCGAGATCAAAGCGGCGCTGGGCCGGCGGCCCGCTGCCATCTTCACCAGCGGCGGCCTGGGCCCGACCGACGATGACCTGACGCTGGCGGCCGTTGCCGCCGCGCTGAGTGTGCCGCTGGAGGAGAACGCTGAAGCGCTGGCGCTCGTCGCAGCCCGTTACACCGAACTGGCTGAGCAGGGGTATGTGGCCAGTGCCGAACTGAGCCCGGAGCGACGCAAAATGGCCCGCCTGCCGCGCGGGGCCGTTCCGCTTGCTAATCGGGTCGGCACCGCACCGGGAGTGCTGTTGCGCTTGTCGGAGACCGCTATCGTGTGTCTGCCCGGCGTGCCAGCGGAGTTGAAGCACATCTTCAGCGTTTCACTCGAATCGTTCCTGATCGAGCTATTCGGCCAACGAGACTTCGCTGCTGTCACCGTGGTGACCGACTCCGGCGATGAATCGGTGTTGGCTCCCATCGTCCGCGCCGTTGCCGCCGCTCATCCGAACGTCTATGTCAAATCACGCGCCACACACTTCGGCTCAGGTGTCAAGCTACGTGTCACACTATCCGCCTCCGGTGCAGTGGGGTTGGCCCAGCCGGCGGTTGATGCTGCGCTCGATCACTTGCAGCGGGAACTGGCCGGTGTGGGCATAGGCGTGGAAAGCATCGAGAAGTAATTCTCACTCTTTCACCGATGAAGGCCATTGCCGTCATACCGGGTACCACGACCCCGCGCCTGGTCGAGCGTCCGGAGCCGAACATCGCTGCGCCGGACGAGGTTAAATTGCGCGTACTGCGCGTAGGTATGACCAAAAGAGTCTACACTTCATTGCAGGTTTTCATGGAGGTCAACTCCGCCGCGTTTACAGTGGCGGGCGGTAGGGGATTGTTCTGCCCGCATGGATAAGCGAGCGACTCTGGCTGAGGCCGCTGCGCTCGTGCGCGACGGCGATACTTTAGCTTTGGGCGGCATGACGCTGTATCGGCGGCCGGTGGCTCTGGTGTGCGAACTCTTGCGCCAGGGCCGGCGCGACCTGAGCCTGCTATGCTTCACCGCCGGCTACGAGAGCGATCTGCTCGTCGGTGCCAGTCGCGTCCGACGGGTGCGCACCTGCTATTTCGGCCTGGAGTCCTTTGGCTTTGCGCCCATGTTCGCTCAAGCCGCCAGCGCCAGCACATTGGAGATCGTTGAGGAGAGCGAGAGCAGCCTGGCTTTCGGCCTGCGGGCGACCCTGGCCGGCGTCGGCTTCATGCCCGGACAGGGCTGGCTCGGCACGGACCTGTTGCGCCTGCGGCCTGATGTCAAGGTGATCGAGGACCCTTACACCGGCCGCCCGGTGGTCGCCTTCCCTGCCGTTGGCTGCGATGTCGCTGCCATCCACGTGCTGCGCGCCGACCGCGCCGGGAATGCCATGCTGGGCAGCAATCGGGCTGTGGATGTGGAGCTAGCCCTGGTCGCCGGCCGGACCATTCTCACCGCCGAGGAGGTAGTCGAGCGGCTGGACGGCCCGGTTGACATCATTGCCCCGCTGGTGACGGCGGTGGCAGCCGCGCCCAAGGGGGCCTGGCCGACATCGTGCTACCCGCTCTACCCAGTGGACGGCCGCGAAATCATCGCCTATCTCGAGGCCTGTGCCGCGGGGCAGTTTGCTGCTTATCTGGGGCATCTGATAGGGACATGAAAATGGAATCGAATGGTATTTCAGAGGTTGGTAGTAGCCGTTCGGGGCGCCGGAACCTGCTGGGCGTGATCGCCGCGCTGGCGCTGAGCGCGATCACGTTCGCCGCCGGCTATGGGCTGGCGACCTGGCGTGCCCATGATCCGGCCCGTGCGGCCAACACGCCGGCGCAGCTGGGCCAGACGTTCGCCCCCTTTTGGGAGACGTGGGACCTGGTCCATCGGGAGTATTATCAGCAGCCTGTGTCGAATACGCTGCTGGTGCAAGGCGCGATCAAGGGGATGCTGGAGAGTCTGCACGACGAGCACACCGGCTACATGCCGCCCAATGAATTCCGCATTGCCACCAGCGATATCCAGGGCCAGCTTGAGGGCATCGGCGCCGAAGTAGACTCGCGCCAGGGTGTGCTGACCATCGTCTCACCCCTGCCGGGGTCGCCAGCGGAGAAGGCCGGCCTCCGCCCCGGCGATGTCATCGTCAGTGTGGATGGTCGTGATGTGACCGGCATGAGCCTGCTCGACGCCATTAGTCTGGTGCGCGGCCCGGCCGGGACGACCGTCCACCTGGAGGTACAGCGGGGCGGCCAAAGTGACCTGCTGCGCTTCGACATCGTCCGGGCGCGCATCACCGTACCCAGTGTCAGCAACCGCAGCCTGGACGGCGGCTACGGCTACGTGCGCATCAACACCTTCGGCGACCAGACGACGGATGAACTGCGCCAGGCACTGAAGACGCTCCTGGCGGCCCAGCCCAAGGGCCTGATCCTCGATTTGCGCGGCAACCCCGGCGGCAGCCTGCGCACCGCCATTGATGTCGCCAGCCAGTTTATCGCCAGTGGCACCGTCATGATCGAGGAGTGGGGCGATGGCCGCAGGGACACCTTCACCGCCGATGGGCGCGGCGTGGCGACCGAGGTGCCGCTCACGGTGTTGATTGACGCTGGCAGCGCCAGCGCCTCCGAGATCGTCGCCGGCGCGATCCAGGACCGGGGCCGGGGCAAGCTCGTCGGCGAGAAGTCGTTCGGCAAGGGCACGGTGCAGGACTGGCGTGCTCTGCAGGGTGGCGAGAATGGCGGTGTACGCATCACCATCGCCCGCTGGCTCACACCCAACGGCCGTTGGATTCACGGTCAGGGCCTTACACCTGATGTGCCGGCGACCCGCAGCGCCGACGACATGCGTGCCGGCCGCGACCCACAACTGGATGCCGCCATAGACACTCTGAAACTCTCATCCCATTCTTAACCCCATTTCAGCCCGCTCTCATCTCTGTTTGGCCACATCCGTTACAGACAGAAGAAGCCCTGCTGGCCCCGGCTCCTGGTACCTCCGGAGATATTGGCGGGCGAGAAGATCGCTTGCGTGAGAGATAAGAATCTTCAGATCATCAACGTGGCTAGCCGTG
>CADDZL010000113.1 GCA_902812335.1 Chloroflexota bacterium
GGGTCGAGCCGGACCAGATCGTCACCGCGATCCGCAAGCTGGGTTACGATGTGGCCGAGGGCCGGCCAGAGGTCAGGCCGCAAGCTGAGCCGCGCGGCTGGAGGGCACTGGCCGGCTTCCTCCTTTCTGATCCGCGGGCGCGATTGGCGCTGGCGGCCGGGCTTGCCTGGCTGGCGGGGGCGGGGGCCGGCCTGCTGCCGGGCGCGGCGCTTATTGCGCGCGCCTGCTATCTGCTGGCCGTCCTGAGCGGCGGTGCGTATCCGATTCGGGCCGGCTGGATGGCACTGCGCACCGGGCGCGGCCTGGATATGAACGTGCTGATGAGCCTGGCGGTGGCCGGCGCTCTGGCTATCGGCCAGTGGTCTGAGGCGGCGGCGGTGATCACGCTTTTCGCACTGGGCGAGGCGCTGGAAGCTTTCACCATGGACCGCGCCCGCGCCGGTATCCGGGCGCTGGTGGCTTTGTCGCCGGCCGAGGCCCGGCGGCTGGAGGAGGGCTATGAGCGCCGTGTGCCTGCCGACCAACTCCAACCGGGCGAGCGCATCCGCGTTGGCCCCGGCGAACGCCTGCCGGCCGACGGCATCGTCCTGGCCGGCCATTCGGCGGTGGACCATTCACCGATCACCGGCGGATCCGCCCCGGTCGAGGTTGGGCCGGGCGCGACCGTCTATGCCGGCTCGATCAACGGCCGGGGCAGCCTGGAGGTACGGATCAGCAAACGAGCGGACGAGAGCATGCTGGCACGGATCGTCGCGCTCGTGGAGGAGGCCCAGGCAAACCGAGCGCCGACGCAGCGGTTTGTGGACCGTTTCGCACGGGTCTATACACCGGCAGTTGTGATCGGGGCGGCGACATTTGCCCTTCTCCCACCGCTGCTCCTGGGCAGTTCACCGGCCGCCTGGTTCTATCGGGCGCTGGTGCTGCTCGTCATCGCCTGCCCCTGCGCCCTGGTCATCTCCACGCCCGTCTCCATTGTCGCGGCCATCGCGCGGGCAGCGCGGTTGGGCATCCTCATCAAGGGCGGGGCCCACCTGGAGGCCGCCGGGGGCCTGCACGCCATCGCCTTCGACAAAACGGGCACATTGACGCGGGGACAACCGCAGGTCGTCCATGTGGTCGTCTTGGACCCCAAAACTGAGGAGCCACGCCACGATGGTCAACTGACCGCGGAGGGCATCCTGGCATTGGCGGCAGCGTTGGAGCAGCCGTCGGAGCACCCGTTGGCACAGGCGCTCTTGCACGAGGCGCGCCACCGCAGGCTGGTGCTGCCGCCGGTGAACGACTTCGTCGCCCTGCCGGGGCGTGGCGCGCAGGCCCGGCTGAACGGGCGCACCTATCGCATCGGCCATCGCGACCTGTTCGCCGATGGAGGCGGACTGGCGCCGGAGGTTGCCGCCGAAGCCGCCGAGCACGAGAGGCATGGCGAAAGCGTGCTGCTCGTCGGCGACGAAGCCGGGCCGCTGGGGCTGATCGCCATCGCCGATGCCCCCCGACCGGGAAGCGCCGAGGCCATCCGTGCGCTGCGGCGGGCGGGGCTGGCTCACACCATCCTGCTGACCGGCGACAACGCTATCACGGCAGCCGCCGTGGCTCAGGCTGTGGGTATAGACGAGGTGCGGGCCAATCTGTTGCCGGAGGATAAGGTCCGCGCGATTGAGGCCCTGGTCGCACAGCATGGCGCGGTCGGCATGGTCGGCGACGGCATCAACGATGCGCCGGCGCTGGCGCGGGCGACGGTGGGCATCGCCATGGGCGTGGCGGGGACGGCTGTGGCGTTAGAGACGGCCGACATCGCGTTGATGCGCGACGACCTGCGCCAGGTGGCCGACACGGTCGGGCTGAGCCGGGCGGCGCGCCGCATTATCCGCCAGAATCTGGTCTTCTCGCTGGTGCTGAAGGCGACCTTTGTTCTCCTGGCGCTCTTGGGCCTGGCAACCTTATGGATGGCGGTCTTCGCCGACATGGGCGCGTCGCTCCTGGTCACGCTAAACGGGATGCGGCTGCTGCGCTACCGGGCCACAGTGCAATAGCTTTGCGTTGCCCACATGCTATCCATACTGCTTCGCTCAGGATAGCATGTGGTACAGCCTTCCTATTATCGGCCTCTAGCCCACGCCGATAACAGGCGTAGGGATTGGATGTGGTGTAGTCGGCGGTGCTGACCCCTCGATATCCTCCTATTCCGTTTCCTTCATTCTCCCGGGAACTGCCCGACACCCGTTGACCACGGTGATATGAGGTGGCGGCCGAATGAACCGCTACCTTAGACTAACCGGGAGGCGAAAACCAATATAGGAACAAGGAGGACAACAGATGAAAAAGCTAATGTTCGTAATCGTGCCCCTGGTCGTGATGGCGTTGATGGTGGGGCAGGCAGCCGCCGGTCCCATCGCCGTACTCAAGGCCGACCTTGATGGCGACGGCGATATCGAGGCAGTGGCTCCCTGGCAGAGTTCGCCCCCGGCAGCGCCGCTGTTTCGGACCACCGATCTGGATAAGGACGGCGATCCGGATCTGATCGAAGTACAGGGCACGCCCAGGCTGCTGTGTAACCTGGAGAGGGATCCCATGCCCGAGGCCGTTATCCAGCATGCGCGCCTGACCTCGCCCTGGGGAGCTTATAGTATAGCCAGCCCCACCGACGGCATCAGGCGTGTAGAGCTGGTCTTCGTACGTGGCCAGGTGCTCGGCTGTCTGTCTCGAGGACCCTCTGCCAAACCGGTGCTGGTCGTTAGCGATCCGTTCTTCCATGGCAGGGCGGATGTTGATGGCGATGGTGTTCCGGATATCGTGTGGGAGCCATCACCAACGACCCGATAAACAGTTTGCTCGTAGACTCATGCGCGGATAGAGTGCTAAAGAGGCCGCCAATCACAAGTTGGCGGCCTCTTGGGCTTCAGGCTGGGGGAGGAGGATTCGAACCTCCGCATACAGATCCAAAGTCTGCTGTCCTGCCCCTAGACGATCCCCCAGTGCGTGGGGATTATAACGCCGGTTGCTCAGCGCGTCAATCCTCGTCTTGCGCTGATTGACGAATCCCGCCAGAGGGTATATGCTTATCGCCCGAAGGCTGAACGGAAGGGAGCCATCGGCAGTGTTGTCACGTCTTGTCACAAGCCGAAGGTTCTGGGTGCTCACCGTTCTGATCACCCTGGCCGTAGTCCTATTAGCAGGCGCGGCTGCGTATATCCGGTTCTATGGCACGGATCGAGCATCGCCAGAGCAGGGCCGCGAACGCGCCGCCAGCCTACCAGACTTAAACTGTTCGCATACGCCGCTGGGGGGCTTCTACGATGTGTGGAGCAACCCCCAAGTTTGGCCCCACCTGGGCTGTGCCGTCGCTCCGGCTGAGCCTGTCACCGGCACCGAGGCTTATCCGGCCTGTATGCACTCCCTCTGGTTGCGCGAAAAGCGCCTCTTCGTCATCGTGGAGGATAGTGGGCGGCGCTGGCTGTTTGTCCCCGATGAATCCGGGTTGCCCGAGGATACACCGCTCATGGTCGGGCCCGCCTCGCGGCCGCAGCCCTATTTCCCGGCCACCGGCCGGCACGGCTGGCTGGTGCGCTCGTCGGCGTGGGGGGCGAGGTGCGGCGATGGGGCGCGGGGGAACGAGACCGTCTTCAGCGGCGCGCTGCAGCAGTTTGAGGGTGGGTGGCTGCTGTGGAACAGCGACGTGTGCTTTGTTCTCTTTGCTGACGGTACCTGGACGATGTTTTAACCTGAAGGCCCGATCATTATGTCAAAACCCCTTGACTTCACCCGCTTTATGTGATACAATCCACATACTGCTAGAGGATAGCACATGATGCCAGGTGAGCGCCGTGCGGACCGACCGCAGGCTGCTCCTTTTTAATAATCGAGATGATAGTATGTTACGGGTAAATGTTGGCTTCTTGCTTAAGCAGCCCCCCGGATTCAGCCGTGAGATGGAGATTGAGGCGGGGCAGGTGCGCATCGCGGAGGACCTTGACGTAGGATTTCTGCGGGGAGTGATCCGGTTTACGCGCACGCACGAGGGTTTGCTGGCCCAAGGACGACTACGGACGGAAGTCGCCTGCAACTGTGTGCGCTGCCTGACAGACTTCGCTTTGCCTCTGACGGCTCAGCTTCAGGACCTCTTTTACTACCCACCGAATCGAGCCGTGGCATCTGACCTGGTCATCCCCGAGGACGGTAATCTTGACCTGGGGCCACTACTGCGGGAGGACCTGCTGCTGGCTATCCCGATGCGTGTACTGTGCCGGCCGGATTGCCAGGGGCTGTGTCCCCACTGCGGCCAGAATCTGAATGAGGGGCGCTGCACGTGCTCGGAGGAGACCCGCGACCCGCGTTGGGCGGCACTTAATGCCCTGCTGAAGTCGCGCTAGGAGGCCGGGACAGAATATGGTAAGCTTCGAAAAGGATGTGGATGTCATCGCGGAGTTGTTGGAGAAGGCCGAGGTTCAGGGCTACCTCATGACCGAAGACATCCTGGAAGCGTTCCCTGAAGCCGAGGAAGCCCTCGAACAGCTCGAAGAATTGTTTGTCCTGCTGCAAGAGGCTGGCGTAGACATCTATGAGGATCGGGCCGAGGCCGAAGAAGATCATGGCCCTGCCGCCGGCCTGGAAGAAGAGGACGAGGACGAGGAAGACGAGGAAAACTTCGACCTGACCGCCGTATCATCGGATGATACGGTCGGCCTGTATCTCAAAGAGATGGCCCGCGTGCCCCTCCTGACCAACGAGGAGGAGGTGCGCCTGGCCAAGCTATTGGAGCGCGGCCATACGGCTCAGCGCCGCCTGCTCAAGGAAGCGCCCGAAGGTGAGGCGCGCCTGGAACTGGAGCGCATGGTCGAAGAGGGCCGGGCGGCCCGCGACCACTTGATCAAGGCGAATACCCGCCTGGTTGTCAGCATCGCCAAGAAGTACATGGGCCGGGGTGTGCCCTTCCTCGACCTGATTCAGGAAGGCAACCTGGGCCTGATGAAGGCGGTGGAGAAGTTCGACTACCGCCGTGGCTACCGTTTCAGCACCTATGCCACCTGGTGGATCCGCCAGACGATCACGCGCGCTATCGCCGACCAGGGACGCACCATCCGCGTGCCGGTGCACATGAGCGACCGCATCCGCCGCTTGTATAAGGCGGCCCGCCAGCTCGAACAGGAAAACGGGCGTAAGCCGACGCCGGAGGAGATCGCCGAGGAGTTGGACCTGGAGCCGCGTAAAGTCCAGTGGATGCTCAAGGTCTCGTGGCAGCCGCTATCGCTGGAGCGGCCGGTGGGTGAGGAAGAGGATTCGGAACTGGGCAGCTTCATTGAGGATGACAGCACACCGACGCCGACGCAGAGCGCCCACCAGAACCTGCTGCGCGAGAAGGTCGAGGAGGTTCTGGCAACGCTGACGCCGCGCGAGGCCCGTATCCTGCGCCTGCGCTTCGGCCTGACCAATGGCCGCGCCTATACGCTGGAGGAGGTCGGCCAGAAGTTCGGCCTGACCCGCGAGCGCATCCGCCAGATCGAGGGCAAGGCGCTGCGCCGCCTGCGCCATCCGCGCCGCAGCCGCCAACTGCGGGATTACCTGACGTAAATTCAACCGCAGAGAACGCAGAGAGCGCAACGATAGAAACCAAGAAGCCTTTGCGCTCTTTGCGGCTCATAAAGAGTTTACCGATGGCTAAGGTTTGTCACTACCAGGAAGTACCCGCTGAGACCTTCGGCGACGAAGCGCCGGGCGTGACCATCCGCTGGGTGATTGACGACAAGCACGACCACGCACCCAACTACGCCCTGCGTGTGATCGAGGTCGCGCCGGGGGGCCACACGCCGCATCACACCCACTGGTTCGAGCATGAGAATTTCGTCATCGAGGGCCGAGGGACGGTGACGATCAACGGCGAGACCCACCCGGTCGGCCCCGGCGACGTTATCTTCGTCCCGCCCAACGCTGAGCACCAGTACGTGAATGCGGGCGACACACCCTTCAAGTTCCTGTGCGGCATCCCCCTGCCGTGGATCAAGGCGGCGCAGCAAGCGAAAGCGGATTAGGTGATCGCCCGAAGCCGCTATATACCTCTTTGACATTCAGTGGAAACATGCCTGAGAACATCCTGGTCGCCGTTGCCTGGCCGTACGCCAATGCCGAGATCCATGTGGGCAACCTGGCCGGCTCCTACCTGCCCGCCGACATCTACGCCCGCTACCACCGGCTCAAGGGGAACCGCGTGCTCATGGTCTCCGGCTCGGACGCGCACGGCACGCCCGTGACCGTCAAGGCCGATGCGCTGGGCCAGCCGCCCCGCCAGGTCTTTGAGACCTATCACCGTGGCTTCCTCGAGACCTTCATCAAGCTGGGGTTGGCCTATGACCTGTTCACGCATACCGACACGCTTAACCACTATCGCGTCGTCCAGGATATCTTTCTGCGCCTGCTCGAACACGGCTATCTCTACCGTGAGAAGCAGTTGATGATGTATTCGCCAACGTCGGGCCGCTTCCTGCCCGACCGCTATGTCGAGGGCACATGCCCCATCTGCGGTTACCCCGACGCCCGCGGCGACCAGTGCGACAACTGCGGCAATCTGCTCGACGCGATTCAGCTCATCAATCCGCGCAGCAAGATTGACGGCAGCCGGCCGGAGGTGCGCGAGACCGAGCACTTCTTCCTCGACCTGGCCAAACTCGCGCCGCAGATCGGGGCCTGGCTCGATGACGATAAGGAGCACTGGAAGCCCAATGTGCTCACCTTCGCCCGCAATCAGGTGCGCCAGGGCCTGCACGGCCGGCCCATCACCCGCGATCTCGACTGGGGCATCCCGGTGCCGTTGGCGGGCTGGGAGGGCAAGTGCATCTATGTCTGGTTCGAGGCGGTCATCGGCTACCTCTCGGCCAGCATCGAATGGGCGGCCAATCGCGGCCAGCCGGACGCCTGGAAAGACTGGTGGTACGACCCTGCCGCCCGCACCGTCTACTTCATCGGCAAGGACAACATTCCCTTCCATGCGGTCATCTGGCCGGGCCAACTGATCGGCACCGGGCGGCTCTATGAAGACGATCCCTCGAAGCGGCTTAACCTGCCCTACGATGTGCCCGCCAATGAGTTCATGAACCTGGAGGGCCAGAAGATATCCGGCAGCCGCAACTGGGCGGTGTGGGCCAACGACTTCCTGAGCCGCTACGACCCCGACCCGCTGCGCTATTATCTTACCGCCGTCATGCCGGAGACCCGCGACGTGGATTTCGCCTGGGACGACTTCTTGCGGCGCAACAACGACGAGCTCGTCGCGACCTGGGGCAATCTGGCCAACCGGGCACTAACCTTCGCCTATCGGAACTTCGACCGGCGCGTGCCGGAACCGGGCGCCTTGGACGAAGCCGACCAGGCGCTGCTCGCGCGCATTGAGGCGGCTTTCGAGCCGGTGGGGGCACTGTACGACGGCTGTAAGTTCCGGGCGGCGCTCGGCACTGCCATGGACCTGGCCGGTGAGGTCAATCGCTACCTCGACCGCAAAGCGCCCTGGTCACAGATCAAATCCGATCCGCCGGCGGCGGCCACGACGCTCTATGTGACATTGCGAGCGATTGACTCGTTGCGGGTACTGCTTGCGCCAGTCTTGCCCTTCACCAATCAGCAGTTGCACGAGATGCTGGGTTATAGCGGCGACACTCTGGGCCGGCAGCGCATCGAGACGGTGCGTGAGGCGGAAGGCAAAGAGCACCTGGCGCTGACCTATGATGGGAGTGCACTGGCGCTGCGTTGGGAGCCGAGTCGCTTGCCGCCCGGCCAGCTCTTGCGCCCGCCCAGACCGCTTTTCAAGAAGCTGGACGAGAGCATCGTCGCTGCCGAGCGCGCGCGCATCGGCCAGACCTGGGGCTTGTAGTTCCGAGCTGAGAGAGCGAGGCCCTTATGAGTCCGCCTCTAATTCAGCCAATACGATTACGCGGAGTTCTGTCACACGCTGTAGCCTGACATCGTTCGTCAGGAGAGCTTCACAACCCGCACTTAACGCGGCAGCGATCTGAAGTGCGTCCAGAAGCGTCAGGCTGTACTGCGCTCGTAGTGTGGCTGCCCGTCGTCCAACCTCATGATCGATCGGCATAAAGATTGTGTTGCGACCAAAAACGATAAGGTCAAAGAAATCTTGCTGTAGCTGTGTCAGGCCTGAGCGATAGGGAACCACCAGACATTCTGCCAGTGTCACAGGGGAGGTGATGGCTATCAGCAGGCCGTTGTCAATGCGATCGAAGATGAGAGCGGTCGAGGCCGAGTATTGGGGGTTCTTCTCGACGTAGTAGACCACCGGCGCAGTGTCCAGGAAGAGACGCGTTATATCTCGAAGGGCATCAGCCACCTTCATGGGAGGTTCTTACGGTAAGCGGCTTTCATCGCTCTCCTGGCGGGCCCGTGAGATCCAGGTCTGGGCGTCCTCGCCCAAGAAAGGATAGGGGGCAGTGCCGCGGATTTCGCGCCAGGGACGGCGACGCATAGATATCTGAGAGACCTGCCCCGCCTTCCCTGCCAGGTGCGCGATCAGGTGCAATTGCTCATCAAGGGTAAGCTTCTCAGCTTGCCGGATGATCTCGATCAACTCTTTAGAGGCCATGGTTGTTCGCGATTACTCGAACCTCACACAGGAATATTATCACGAATAGCCCTTTTCTCCAAGTCTTTGCGATAAGATAGAGCACGTTTGCGCCCGCCCAGACCGCTTTTCAAGAAGCTGGACGAGAGCATCGTCGCTGCCGAGCGCGCGCGCATCGGCCGGTCGGGGTAGGAACGGGGCGCGGCTGAAGGCAGATTGGCGCAGAGCCTTCCCTGACGGCGCTAATGCTAGCCCCGCCTCCTCGTATGATGCCCTGCCACAGTGACTAGTGCTCCGTCAATCGTGATTTGATCAACAGGCCAGGGGTGGTGTATCCTGGCTGCATGAAAAAGAAGTACATCGTGACCCTGACCAAAGCCGAACGACAACAACTATCGGACATGATTGCCGCGGGTAAGGGTGCGGCGCGCCGCTTAGCCCACGCCCGCATCCTGTTGAAGGCCGACCAAAGCCCAGACGGCCCAGGCTGGCCGGAGGCCGCCATCGCACAGGCGGTGGAAGTCAGCTGCCCCACCATCGAGCGCGTGCGCACGCTGTTCGTAGAAGCGGGATTGGAGACGGCGCTCAACCGCCGTCTGCCGCGTCGGACGTATTCACGTAAGCTGGACGGCGAACAGGAAGCCCGGCTCATTGCAGAAGCCTGCAGTGCTCCTCCAGCAGGGCGCACCCGCTGGACCCTGCGCTTACTGGCAGACCGTCTGGTTGAACTGGAGGTCGTGGACGGCGTTTCGCATGAGACGGTGCGGCAGGTGCTAAAAGAAACGAACTCAAGCCGTGGCTGAAGGAACACTGGATCATCCCGCCCGAGACCTCGGGCGAGTTCGTGAGGCGGATGGAAGACGTGCTGGAAGCCTATACGCGACCGTACGATCCCAAGCGGCCCCTGGTGTGCCTGGATGAGTTGCCGGTCCAGTTGATCGGCGAGACGCGCCCGCCGCAGGCCGTGCAACCGGGCCAGCCCGAACGGTGCGACTACGAGTACGTGCGTAACGGGGTGGCGAACCTGTTCCTGCTCAGCCAGCCGCTGGTGGGTCAGCGGGAGGTGGTAGTGACCGAGCGGCGGACGGGGGTGGACTGGGCGCACTGCATCCAGGACCTGGTGGACAGGCGGCATGCGGAAGCAGAGACGGTGGTGCTGGTGATGGACCAACTCAACACCCACAGCCCCGCCTGGCTGTACGAGGCGTTCCCGCCCGCCGAGGCCAGGCGGCTGTCGCAGAAGCTGGAGATCCATTCCACCCCCAAGCACGGTAGTTGGCTCAACATGGCGGAGATCGAACTGAGCGTTCTGGCCCGCCAGTGTCTGAACTGCCGTATCCTGGACATGGCGACGCCGGAGAGCGAGGTCCCGCCTGGCAGGACAAGCGCAACGTCTGCGGCGGCAAGGTCCATTGGCGCTTTACGACGGATGATGCACGCATCAGGCTCAAACGCCTCTATCCATCAGTTGAAGATTGACAGAGCACTAGCCCTATCAGCGTTCATCCGCGTCCGCTTCTGGTGGAGGTCGTTCTTACGGTAGCCTACTTCGCTAACCTGAGGCGCTTCAGCCGGAATGCGCGGCTATTCTTGCTGTCGGCTGCCGCTGCCGGCTTGAGCAACAGCGTCCTTTT
The DNA here is from genome assembly GCA_902812335.1 of Chloroflexota bacterium. Lineage (GTDB taxonomy): Bacteria > Chloroflexota > Anaerolineae > DSLN01 > DSLN01 > DSLN01. The sequence goes on from CADDZL010000113.1 coordinate 10,192, forward strand.
GCTCTTTTTCAACTTATACGTGCTCAGCCAGGGCTACAGCAAGGAGCTCCTGGGGTTGCTCCAGGCCTTGCCGGTGGCAGCCGGCCTGCTGGCGGTCTTGCCCGCCGCGCTATTGGGTGACCGTTTCGGGCGCAAGCCGGCGCTGCTCCTGGGGAGCGTGGTCTCCGGCGGGGCCGGGCTGGCTTTCCTGCTGGCGCGTGCACCACTGCCGATGGCGCTGGCGATGGTCGTAGCGGGGTTGGGTGGGCAATTCTACCTCATCAACATCGAGCCTTTCCTGAGCGAGAGCGCCACCGATGCGGAACGCACGGCGCTGTTCAGCGTTAACGCCGGCTTAGTCACGCTGACCGGCTTCGCCGGCAACCTGCTGGCCGGGTTCCTGCCGGGGTTGCTGGGGCGCTGGCTGGGTGTAGCGCCGGGGAGTGCGGAGGCCTATCGGGCCACCCTATTGGCCGGTGGCGTGGTCGGCCTGCTAAGCTTTCTCCCGCTCTTGCTGCTGCACGAGACGCGCCGGGCCCGTGCTGATGGGCCAGCCCCAGCCTCTTTCCCGTTTATGCTTCTGGGAGAGGAGGGGCGGGGGATCGGG
>CADDZL010000114.1 GCA_902812335.1 Chloroflexota bacterium
GGCACCAGGCCGCGGACGAAGGAGCCTGGGGCTGGGGAGATGATGGCGGTATTGGCGTCGCTGAGCTTGGGGCCATAGTCGTCGTCGGTTTGGGTGGGAGGCTGGGGCCATTTGAGCCTCTCCTCAGCGCTCAAGCTCGCCAGCCACTCGCCCGCCGCCGGAGGCGGCATCGCCGGTTGACCCACCTCGACGGCTCGCATCCGGTAGATCGCTATGAGCTTATCGCTCAAGGTGATGGTGTCGCCGTCGCATAGCAGGCGCGGCTGATTGGGGATCAGCCTCCGGCCGTTCACGAAGGTTCCGTTTGTGCTGCCCAGGTCCTCTAACACGAAGCCGTCCGGCTGGCGGATGAAGCGACCATGGCGGCGCGAGACTTGTAGGTCGTCCAGGACCAGGTCATTGTTGCTGGGGTCACGGCCGAATCGGATTTCGTCCCGGTTGAGCGCGAAGGTCGTGTCCGGCTGGACACGGCTGCTGTAGAACGACCCAGAATTCCGCCGGCTCCTGATTCATCCCTGCTGTCCTTTCGGTCTGATTGGCCGCACCCGCAGGCGCAGCCCGCTGCGGCCGATAACCTCAACCTGCTCACCGACCTCGACCGGAGCCTCCTCGGCCGTGGCCGACCACAGTTCGCCCATCAGGAAGATATTTCCGGTCGGGTTGAGCCTGGTTCGCGCCTCGCCCACCTGGCCGATCAGGGCCTCGGTGCCGGTCAGCACCGGTCGGCGCTGGGCCTGTATGCCGCGGGTGACGATGAAGGCGAAGAAGGCTGCGATGATCAGCGACATGCTGACAACCAATGGCACCGACACCTGGGCATAAGCTGGCGTGCCGGGCGAGTTAAACAGGATCAACAGGCCGGCGATCAGGCTGGCGGTACCGGCCAGCGTCAGCGCACCGTGGGTAGGCGCTTTGATGTCGAGGACGAACAGGAGAAATGCCAGGCCGATGAAAATCAACCCCAACCAGTTGACCGCCAGGCTGCCGGTGCTGTAGAAGAAGAGCGCCAGGCAAATCACCCCGATGGTGCCAGGCACCCAGGTGCCGGGGTTGGAGATTTCAGCCAGGATCGCCAGCGTGCCGATGCTCAACAACAGCGAGGCGACGTTGGGGTCGGTGAGCCACAGGCCGAACTGCTCCAGCCAGGTCATCTGCGATTCCGTGACGAGTGCGCCGGCGGTGTGTAGCGTGATCGGGTTATCTTTCACCGTGATAGTCCTGCCATCCAGTTGCCTGAGCAAATCGGCGCGGTCGGTGGCAATGAAATCAATCAGGTGAACCTGCAGCGCCTCGTCGGCGTTGACGGCTGTGCCCTGTTCGATGGAGTCCTGAGCCAGCTTAATGGCCTCGTCGCCGCGATCCCTGGCCAGGTCGCGTACTTCTGCTTCAAGCGCGTTTTTCTGCTTGCGCGCCAGATCGGACGGCAGATTCTCGCCCGTGCCCTGGACCGGGATGGCTGCGCCGATCACGGTGCCTGGGGCCATGGCAGCGACATGGCCAGCCAGGGTCATGATCGTCCCGGCCGAGGCTGCCATACCGTGGGCCGGGGTCACATAGACCACAATCGGCACACGGCTCGCCCGCATCGCCTGGACAATCCCCAGTGTGGTCTCGATCTCGCCGCCGGGCGTGTTCAACTCAATGATCAGCGCCTGGGCTCCCTGGTCATCCGCCGTCTGGATGGCGCGCTCGATATAACTGCGCATCGGCGGCACGAGTGCCCCATCCACATGGGCGATCAGGATCAGGCCACTCTGGGCGTGCGCGACCGAAGTCAGGGCCAGGCTCAGGGCCAGCCACAGCCAGGCTACAACCAGCCGCCATCTTCGTTGCTGCTTCATCGCATTTCCCTCAGCCCCCATCGTTAATTATAATCCACTTGCCCGTTACCGGCGAATAGCGCCTTGTTCCCGTTTAAGACCTTCAGTACAATTGGGTTATATGCCAACACCATTCTATCACCTGACCGTCGCCCAGATGATTCTGGCCGAGCCCGGCCTGGATACCGGCCTGCGGGACCTGCTGACCGGCGAGGCCGGGGCATTCTATTTCGGCAACACCGCGCCTGATGTCCAGGTGGTCAGCGGTCAGCCCCGCGAGGCCACCCATTTCGGCACCCTCCCGCCCACCGATCCGCGCCCCTCTCATGAGATCATGTTCGCTGCGCACCCGGAGTTGGCCCGGCCGGAGGCGCTACCTCAGGCGCGCGCTGCCTTTCTGGCGGGTTATATTGCCCATCTCTTGCTCGACGATCTGTGGATGCAACGCATCTTCTATCCCTATTTTGGCCGGGAGGCGGCCTGGGGAAGCGACCTGCGTGAACGGCTGGTGCTACACAACGTCCTGCGCACTTACCTTGACCATCAGGACCTGCCCCGCCTCGGCAATGGGACGGGCAACGTGCTCCGGACGGCTACGCCGGAGGGCTGGCTGCCCTTCACCCAGGATCATCATCTGGTCCGCTGGCGCGACGAGATCGCCGGCCAGCTTGCCCCCGGCGCGCCGGTCCGCACGGTCGAGATTTTTGCCCAGCGCATGCACATCCCGCCGGCCGAATTCGAGGCGCTGTTGGCACCGGAGACGGTGGCCGAGCGCATCTTCAGCCACATCGCCCCGGAGCGCCTCAAGAACTTCCGCGAGGAAGGGCTGGAGCGGAACGTCAGACTGATCAGTGAATATCTAAAGGGGTAACCTCATGAATGTCTTCGTCACCGGTGGCGCCGGCTACATCGGCAGCATCACCGTGGAAGAACTGCTCAAGGCCGGCCACCGGGTCACGGTCTACGATAACCTGAGCAAAGGCCACCGCCAGGCGGTGCCGGCCGGGGCGCACTTTGTGCAGGGTGACATCGGCGACCGGGCGGCGCTAGACGCGGTGCTCACAGCCGGGGGCTTCGATGCCATTATGCACTTCGCTGCCCTGATCGAGCCGGGCGAGTCTATGCAGGACCCCGGCCTGTACTTCCGCAACAACGTCACGAAGAGCTTGACGCTGATCGAGGCTGCCGTCGCGGCAGGCGTGCCGCGCTTCGTTTTCTCCTCGACCTGTGCCGTATATGCCGGCCAGGATACGCCCCTCGGCGAGGATGCGCCCATTGCCCCGGCCAATGTCTACGGGCAAACCAAACGGATGATTGAGGAGATGCTGGGCTGGTTTCACCGGCTCAAGGGCCTGCGCTATGCTGCTTTGCGCTACTTCAATGCGGCCGGGGCGACCGCCGAACGCGGTGAGGCCCATGAACCGGAGATTCACCTGATCCCCCGTGTGCTCAAGGTGGCGCTGGGCCAGTTGTCCAGCGTTGGCATCTATGGCACCGACTACCCCACGCCCGACGGCACCTGCATCCGCGACTACATCCATATCGTCGATCTGGCTCAAGCGCACCTGCTGGCACTGGACAAGCTGGATGAGCGTGGTGAGCTGATCTACAACCTGGGCAACGGCGCAGGCTACTCGGTGCGCCAGGTGATCGAGGTCGCCCGCCAGGTTACCGGCCATCCCATCCCGGCGGTCGATTTGCCGCGCCGACCCGGCGATGCGCCACGGCTGGTCGCCAGCGCCGTCAAGGCGCGGCGCGAATTGGGCTGGGAGCCGCGCACCCCGGCGCTGCGCGATATCATCGCCAGCGCCTGGGCCTGGCATCAGGCCTACCCCAACGGATATCATGGGACGCCGATAAACGCGGATAACGCTGAGTGACGCAGATTTTTCTTGAATTACACCTGCGTAAATCAACGTTCATCCGCGTCCCATTACAACCATGCGGATTGTTCTGAACGGCTGGTTCTGGGAGCGCCCGGATGTGGGTAGCGGCCAATACACGCGCCAACTGGTGGAGCATCTACGCAAGCTGGCGCCGGAACATGAGTTTGTCCTCGCCCTGCCCCCGTCATCACAATCCAACTTAGGCAAGGTGTGGTTTGAACAGGTCAGCTTTCCCCGGCTGTGCCGGGAGCAGAAGGCAGATGTAGCCCACATACCCTACTGGGGCCCAGCCTTGCGCTCGCCTGTGCCCATCGTCGTCACTATCCACGACCTGATCCCGCTGCTTCTGACCGACTATCGCGGCTCGGCCTGGGTGCGGCTGTATACCGGGCTGGTCAGTGCCAGCGCGCGCGGGGCCAGCGCCATTATCACCGATTCCGAGGCGTCGCGTCGTGACATCATCACTCACCTGGGCCTGCCGGAGGAGCGGATATACGCCATCCCGCTGGCGGTGGGCGAACGCTACCAGCCCCGCGTTGGGGCGCTGGTGGACCAGGCCGTGCGTCGGAAATACGAGTTGCCTGACCAATATGTGCTCTATCTGGGGGGCTTCGACCGACGCAAGAATGTGTCCACGCTGCTCCTGGCTTACACCTACGTGGCCCAGGCCGTCGGCGAGATGTATCCGCTCGTCCTGGCGGGGAAACTGCCTGAAGCCGACTCGCGCCTGTTTCTCGACCCCCGGCCCTATATCAAGCAGTTGGGGTTGGAGGAGGTGGTGCGCTTCATCGGGCTGGTCGAGGAGGACGACAAGCCGGCGCTCTATCGGGGCGCGGCCTGTTTCGTCTATCCCTCACGTTATGAGGGCTTCGGCCTGCCGCCATTAGAGGCGATGGCCTGCGGCACGCCGGTGGTCGCGGCCGAGGCAGCCTCACTGCCGGAAGTGGTCGGCGCAGCCGGTTTTCTGGTGGACCCCGATGACGCGGTAAAGATGGCCGGCGCGATCCTGGGTGTGCTCGTCCAGTCGGAATTGGCCCAGGTATTGCGCCAAAAGGGGCTGGAGCAGGCCGCCCGCTTCAGTTGGGACAGGACGGCGCAGGCGACGCTGAGGGTATATGAACAGGTGGCCCGGCCGTAGCCGCAGTGAATCCCTTTGCCAAAATCCCCCGGCCGCGGTAAACTCCAGCGTCAGCAGATCCCAGATTTGTCATGCTGAACGCAGTGAAGCATCTCTACCGGCTGAGGACAATGCCAGCGCCGCGTCGCTGCCCCCATTAAGCGACGAAACGATGCGCCGTGTGCGGGAGGTCTACGACAGATATATTTGCGCCAGGGTCCACCACCGGTGGTAGCGATAACCCGATATTATGGTCCTGGCCTGGTTCTGGGCCTTTATGTTGCCCGCCTGCTGGCTGAGGTGCTGCGCGGGGCATGGGGGGTGGCCGGGCCGCCGGCTCTGGCTATCCTGGGCGCGGCGGGCGGCTTAGCCCTGGGCGGCTGGACCGCCAAGCGCCGACTCGATCTCATCTCCGCCTGGGTGCTCCTGCTTTACGTCCTCTGGCCGCGCCTGGACCCGACCGTGGCGTTGGGCGTGGGTTTCATAGCAGCCATCGCTATGGTCGCCAGTAGTCAGTGGCCGGTGGGGGCACGGCGTGCCGTGCCCGTGCGGCTGGCCACTGACTACTGGCCGCTGATCGCCGGGGTCATGGCTTTCTTCATCTACGTGAGCACACTCGCGCCCGACGTGCTGCCGGCAGATAGCGGCGAGTTCCAACTGGCGGCTCCCCTGCTGGGCGTGCCCCACCCGCCCGGCTATCCGCTCTACATGCTGCTGGGCAAGCTATTTACGCTCATCCCTATCGGTAACCTGGCCTACAGGCTCAACCTGCTGTCGGCGGTCACCGGGGCGCTGACGCTGGCGCTGGTGGGCGCAACAGTCCACCACATTATTCTTACGGCGGGTTTCGAAACCCGCCCTACGGCGGCTGTCTGGGGTGGGCTGGCGGCGGCGCTGGCACTGGGCGCGGCGACGACCTTCTGGGCGCAGAGCACCACGGCCAACATCCGCAGCCTGACCGGATTGTTCACGGCGCTGTGTCTATATGCGTTGGTGACGCGGCGCCTGAAGCTGTTCGCCCTCTCGTTGGGTTTCGGCCTGACCCACCACGCCTCGCTGGCCTTCTTCGGCCTCTTCTTTGTGCTCTATCTGCTGTTGGTAGAGCGGGACCTGTGGCGCCAACCCCGGCATTGGCTGCAACTCATCGGCCTGGCCCTGCTACCGGCCGTCGTCCTGTTATACCTGCCGGTCCGGGGGACGCAGGGCGCTCCGCTGGCCCCGCCCGATCTGGCCACCTGGCGCGGCTTCTGGGCGCATGTCCTGGCGCGAGGCTTCGCTGGCGACATGTTCGCCTTTGCCCGGCCCGACCTGCTGGCGGGCCGGCTGCCGCTGCTTGGGGATATCCTGACCTTCGAGTTTAACAGCGGACTACTGCTGGCGATGGCGCTGGGGACGGCGCTCCTCCTCTGGCGCGACCGGCGCTTGTTCCTGCTCCTGATCGGCGGGACGGCGTTGCACAGTTTTGTCGCTATCACCTACCGGGCCCCGCAGACGGTCGAGTATATGCTGCCGGCTTATGTGGCACTGGCCGTTCTGGTCGGGGTTGCAGCCGGCTGGCTCATGCAGCGGGGCGTGGCGCTCAGGGCCCTGGGGGCGGCCATTCTCCTGGCGGGCCTGATGCTGGGCGGGCGCAATTGGCCGAGCTACCGCTGGCTCACCGTCCGTGATACCCGTGACTACACTCAGACGCTCCTGGAGCAATCGCCGCCGGCTGCCATCATCCTGTCTAACTGGCACTGGGCCACGCCCCTGTGGTACCTCCAGCAGATCGAGGGCCAGCGGCGCGATGTGGAAGTTCGCTATGTCTTCCCCGAGGGGGCCGAACCTATTGCTCAGACCTGGGCGCGGCACCTGGACGAGGCCGTCGCAACCGGTCGCCCGGTGATCGTCACGCAGTTCTATGCCGCCGAGTTCGGCGCGAAGCCATACCACTTCGAGCCGCTGGGTGAAGCGTTCCTGGTACGGCAGGAGCCACGTTTCGACGTGCCGGCGGATCTGACGCGGCTGAACCTGGATTTTGAGGACAAAATCCGCCTGCTCGGCTACCGCCTGGGGTCAGGGAATCTGGCTGAAGGGCGGGTGGTGGCAAAGGCTGGCGGCCAGATCGCCCTCATGCTGGCCTGGCAGCCGCTGGTCCCGCTCGACCGCGATTACAGCTTCTTCGTCCATTTGGTTGGGCCGCCCGGCCCACCGCTGGCACAGAGTGACCGGACTGAGCCGTCCACGCGCTATCGGCCAGGCGAGGTGGTGCTGGAGCGCTATGTGATCAGCCTCCCTCGCGCTCTGGCGTCGAGCGATGGTCGCCTGGCAGCGGGCTTTCAGTCCGGTTCTTATCGTCTGGTGACCGGTGTGTATACCAGCCGGCCAGGGGGTGGTACGCAGCGGCTGACCCTGGCCGATGGCCGCGATACGATTGAGCTGGCGTCGGTCTCGATGGAACCCAGCCCCTGGCCGCCCGTCACGCAACACCCGATGGTTGTTCCCTTCGGCAACGGGAGCACGCTCATCGGCGTAGATTACGACACCGGCCGGCCGGGCGCACCTCGCACCTATCTGCATTGGATTGATCGGGCTTCCGGCGGCGTATACACCACTCTCGCTGATGATACCGGGGTCTTCCTGAGGGACGGCCTGAGCCTCTCAGAGCCGTGGGTTGGCCCCTGGGGGATTCCCTCGAACGAAGCCTTCCGCCTGCCTCCGCCCCTCCCCGGCGAGCGCTACGTTCCTCTGGGAAGCGATCTGGTGCTGACTGGCTTTTCAAACCGGTCGGGGGACATGGTCAGGCCGGGCGGGATAGTGGACATCGTGGCTCAATTCCGGGCAGCGCAACCGCTGTTGCGCGACCGGGTTGTCTCGGTCAGCCTGATCGGGCCGGGGGGCGTCTGGCGGGCGCAGGATGACAGTGTTCCCGCGCTTGGTGCGATCCCTACTCTCAAGTGGGTGTGGGACTCGGCGGTGACCGATCCGCATCGGTTGCACATCCCGGCCGATGCCACGCCCGGCCCGGCGACCGGTCAGCTCATCGTCTACGACGCCTTCACCCAGGCACCTCTGGCCCTGCTCGACCCGCGCCTGGCGCAGCTCAGCCCGGCCGTGGTGTTGGGGACATGGGAGGTGGGCCGATAAGCCCGATTTCGTCCCAACCCGTTACTTATGTTATAATTCCCTCAATTGCGGCCCGACTGCTCAAGTCGGGCCGGTAAGCATACACCGGACGAATCTGTGAAGAAACCGCTGGGAATTCTTCTCAAAATCCTGATCAGCGCGGCTCTGCTCCTCTGGTTGGTCGGCCGGGCTGGACCCAGGAATATCTGGGGCCAACTGGCCGGAGCCGATCTGCGGCTGGTCGGCCTGGCCCTTGCCGGTTTCCTGCTGGGTGTCGCTATCCGGGCCTATCGCTGGCGGTCGCTCCTCGTCATCTCGAGGCAGCCCGTGCCGCTGCTACGGCTGACTTACCTTTATCTGGTCGGCCTGTTCTTCGATCTCTTCCTGCCCACGGGGATGGGGGGCGATGTGGTGAAGGCCGCCGAGTTGCGCCGTGATACCCGCACCTCCACAGCGATCAGCACGGTGGTCAGCGAGCGGCTGATGGGATTGCTGGGCGCGGCACTGCTGGCGCTCGCCGCGTTCCCGTTCAGCCCGACGACCATCACCTCGGCGTTGGGTGGGGTTGCGCTGATGACAACGCTGGGCATTCTCCTTGTCACCTGGGCCTTGTTGAAACCGGCCTGGCTGGCGTGGCTGGGGCACAGGTTGCCGCTGCTGCGACCCCTGGTGGGGAGCCGTCGCGTGCGCGCCTTGCAGGCGGCCTTCGCCGGGCTGGAGTGGCGTGGCTTTCTCATCGCCCTGGCGATCTCGCTGCCCTTTGCGTTATCCAACGTTGTGGTCTATTGGCTGATCGGGTTGGGATTGGCTGTGCACCTGCCCTTTGGCTACTATCTGCTCGCCAGCCCCTTTATTTCGCTGGCGACGCTTTTGCCTTCGATCAATACGCTGGGCGTGCGTGAAGCGTCGTATCAACTGGTGTTCGTTCCGCTAGGTGTCAGCCCGGCGCAGGCTGTTGCCATGTCGCTGGCCTTCCAGGGGTTACGCCTGGCAGCCGGTCTCTTGGGTGGGACCCTGTATCTGGTCAATGGCGGCCGGCAGTTGCTGGCCCAATCGGGGGGAGAGGCTGCCCCATCGGTTCAGTCCGCTGCTCCTACTGAGGTGAGGAAGGTATGAGCCTGCCGCGCAAGGCGCTGATCGTCGGCCTGGACGGGGCCACCTGGGACCTGCTCATGCCCTGGATTCAGGCGGGCCATCTGCCGACCCTGGCACGGCTGGTGGGCGAGGGGGCTTATGGCCCGCTCACCACGACCATCCCGCCGGTCTCAGCCTCAGCCTGGGTCTCGTTCGCCACCGGTGCGAACCCCGGTGTGCATGGTATCTTCGACTTTGTCTTTCCCAAGCCTGGCAGCACCGATATCGGGGTCGTCAACGTCACCTGGCGCGGCGCACCGCCCTTCTGGGATGTCGTCGGTGCGGCCGGCGGGCAGGTCGGCCTGGTCAGCGTACCCATCACCTACCCGCCTCAGCCGCTCAATGGCTTCACCGTGTGTGGCTTCCTGGTCCCGAATCAGGCCAGCACCTACACCTATCCGCCTGAACTCAAAGAGGAGCTGCGCCGGGCAGTTGGGCCATTCCCGCTGCACGAGTTCGAGGGTAATCGCTCGCGCCACGTCGGGCGCTTCCTGGAGGACATGGTGCGCTTCGAGCGGGCCCGCACCGATGCGGTGGTGTATCTGCTGCGAAACAAACCCTGGGACCTGTTCGCCTTTGTGCTGAAGACGACCGATACCGTCCAGCACGAGGTCTGGCACCTGCTCGACCCGGCCCATCCGCGCCACGACCCGGCTGCCGCCGCCGAGTTCGGCCCGGCCATTCTGCGCTACTACCAGGAGATTGATGCCTGTGTCGGCCGCATCATCGCCGAAGCCCCACGCGATGCATTTGTCGTGCTCGTGTCGGATCATGGCGGCGGCGCGTTTCATAAGTTTTTCCACGTGAACAATTGGCTGGCATCGCAGGGGCTATTGCGCTTCAAGCGCACACCCCGAAGCCTGGCGAAGCGGCTGCTCTTTCGCGCCGGGGCGACGCCGGTCAATGCGTTGCGTGTCGTCAACCTGCTGCGGTTGGGGCGGCTGCGCAAAAACGTCAAGCGCGGCCGGGGGCGCGGCCTGCTTAGACGATTATTCCTCTCCTTTGATGATGTGGATTGGAGCCGGACGCAGGCTTTCGCCGTCGGCAACTTCGGGCAAATCTACATCAACGTGAAGGGCCAGCGGCCCCAGGGGATCGTTGCGCCGGGCGCAGAGTACGAGCGCCTGCGCGAACGCATTATCGCCGCGGCACTGGCCCTGCGCGACGCGGAGACGGGCGAAGCAGTTATCCGCGCTGCCTACCGGCGTGAGGAGATTTATCACGGGCCGCGCCTGGCGCAGGCGCCGGATATCATCCTGCATACCGACCGGGCCAAATATGTCTCGTTTGGCCATGCCGACTTCGGCTCCAATCGGTTGATCGAACCGAGCATCGGCCAGACCGGCCACCACCAGATGGACGGCATCGTTCTCCTGCACGGGCCGGGCATCGCACCAGGGACGGTGCTGCAAGGGGCCAATATCGTAGATGTGGCACCGACGGTGCTCTATGCTTTGGACTTGCCGATCCCAGCACTTATGGACGGGAAACCGCTTGTGGCTGCCTTCACGCCTGGGTATGTCGCAGCGCATCCGGT
>CADDZL010000115.1 GCA_902812335.1 Chloroflexota bacterium
CTATTAGGGGAGGAGAGGCGCCCCCACCTCTGCACAGCTTCCGGGCATACTGCGTGCTCATGTAATCCGGGTGCAGGTCGTGAGCGATGACCTGTGGCTCGAACTGGAACAGGTCACGGTAGTGCGTCAGGGCCTCCTCGAAAAAGGCCAGCGTCTCCAGGTTCTCCAGGTCGCCCACGTGCGGGCTCAGGAAAGCCAGGCTTTGCCCTTGAGAGCCAGGGTCGCCTTTGAGCAGGCAGAAGGTGTTCTTGAGTTCAGCGCCGACGGCCAGGACCGGCTTTTCGACCGGCCAGGGCAGCCGTAGCGGGTCGGGGATGTAGCCCCGCGAGCGCCGGATGGGCTGCGGCCCACCTGCCGACAGGAACCACACGCTGTCATCGCAGCGGGCGTGGATGTCGCGGTTGTGGAGCAGAAAGGCATCGGCCAGGCCGGACAGGGTCGCCTGGGCCTGATCGTTGGTCTGCGCGATGGGCTCGTCGGCGCGGTTGCCGCTGGTCATTACGAGCGGCCTCTGGACCTGGCGCAGCAGCAGGTGATGCAACGGCGTATAGGGCAGCATCACGCCCAGGGTGCGGCTGCGGGGTGCTACTGCTGGTGCGATGGTCGAGTTCGCCTTCCAGGGCAGGAGGACGATCGGGCGCGCGGCCGAGGTCAGCAGCGCCTCGGCTTCGGGCGAGACCTCGCAGTGAAGCCGCACCTCATCAAGCGTCGCCATCATCACGGCGAACGGCTTGGCCGGGCGGGCCTTGCGCCACCGCAAGGCTGCTACCGTCGCCACATTCGTCGCATCACATGCCAGATGGAATCCCCCCAACCCTTTGACCGCGACGATCTGGCCGGCCCACAACGTCTGGACGGCTGCGGCGATAGCACTGTGGTCGTCAGGTGGGTCCTCCCCCCCGGCCCCTCGCATGGCGGGGAGGAACCGGACGTGCGGCCCGCAGACCGGGCAGGCATTCGGTTGCGCATGGAAACGCCGGTCGGAAGGGTTCTCATACTCCGCCTGGCACTGCGGGCACATGGGGAAGACGCGCATGGTTGTGGCCGGGCGGTCATAGGGCATGGCCGTGATAATTGTGTAGCGCGGGCCGCAGTGGGTGCAGTTGGTGAAGGGATAGCCGAAGCGCCGGTCGGCCGGGTCGAAGAGCTCGCTCAGGCAGGCCGGGCAGGTGGCCACGTCGGGCGAAACCAGGCTGGTGCCGGCCCGCACGACGCTTGGCCGGATGATGAAGTCGCGGTCGCCGTTGGGCGCGACTTCGATGACCTCAACCCTCTCAATGCGGGCCAACGGTGGGGCCTGGCGCTCCAGTGCGGCTGCGAAAGCAGTTAACTGCTCCGGCCGGCCCTGTACCTCGATGTCCACCCCGTCAGAGGTGTTGCATACCCATCCCGCCAGGGTATGTTGCAGCGCCAGGTTGTAGACGAAGGGGCGGAACCCCACGCCCTGTACGATCCCCGTCACATGAATGTGGTGCCGTTTCACGCCGGCGGGCAGAGCCTGCCTCTTCGATGGATCCAGGCCAGGCTCTGAGCCCGGCGAAGGGCCCTCCGAACCGTCAGGTGACGTCAATGCTTTCCAGGTAGAACTCGCGGCCATGGATCAGATCATACCTGTCTGAACCGCAATTGGGGCAGTTCTGCCCATCGGTGGCCCAGGCAAACTCCGTGCCGCATTGGCGGCAGCGCATGACGGGCTGCACCTGCCGAAACGAGAGCTGGGCCCCGGCGGCCGGTGTGCCTGGGCTCAGCATGTCGAAGTAGAACTGGACCGAATCAGGCGTAATGTCGGATAGCGCGCCGAGGGCCAGGTTCAGGCCGGTGATGCGTTCGGCACCGGCGGCCTGGGCCTGTGCCAACGCCTGCTCGAGAATCTGTTGTGTTATCCCCAATTCATGCATCGCACTTCCTTCACAAGGATAGGGTAGCAGATGTACCGGGCAACGTCAACCGATAAATGTCACCTAATCCTATGACATAAGTAATAAATTTCACTTTTCAGCGCAACACGTCCCCCCCGTCCTGGGCCAGGGCTCTCTCTACCTCTGCCTGGGTAGTAACAACCGCGTCACCGTACTGAGTCAGGGCCATGGCGGCCAGGGTGACGCCATAGCGCAGTCCTTGCGCCAGATCGCCGTTGAGCCAGCCGTGAATGGCCCCGGCTGCGAGCGCGTCGCCCGCCCCCATCCGGTCAACTATTTGGACAGGCACGGCTGGCTGGTGGTGCCACTCGTGACCATCCCAGGCGACCGCGCCTCCTGCGCCGAAGGTGACGACAACCTGCCGGGCGCTGCTCTGCTCGGCCATGCGCGTGACGATCTGTTCAGGTGTTCCGCTACAGCCGAATAGACGGTGGGCATCGTTCCGGCTGCACAGCAACAGATCCACGCCCTGGATAAGCGGCGTCAACACGGCGGTTGCCTCGGCTTCAGACCACAGTTTCTGGCGGTAGTTGATGTCGAAGCTGATGGGAATGCTGGCGGCTCTGGCGCGGCGGACCGTTTCGGCCACAAGGGCGCGGCAGGTTGGCGACAGGGCCGGCGTGATGCCCGTGAGATGTACCAGCCGGGCCTGCATCAGAATGTCCCAGGGGACCTGATCCGCTGTGAGCTGCGAGAAGCAGGAACCGGCCCGATCGTAGATCACCTGGGTCGGGAGCGGCGGCGGTGCAGGCTCCACGTAGTAAGTGCCGATGCGCCCCGTTTCGCACCACACCACGCCGGTGAGATCAACGCCGGCCAGGCGCAGGTGAACCGCCACCAGGCGGCCCAGGGCGTTCGCGGGCAGGGCAGTGACCACAGCACAGCGCCGCCCTAACCGGGCCAGGGCCGAGACGACATTGCATTCCGCTCCACCGGGGTAGAGATCGAGGTGGGTGGCCATCTCCAGGCGATGCCCGCCGGGCACACTCAGCCGCACTAATGGCTCGCCCAAGGTGCTGACGTCAAACGAAGCCTCAGCCATAGGAATATGGACTATGCCAGACGATACAGATATTCTCCGGCGTGCTGCACCAGGAGTATCCCCTCATCCTCACGATGGGCCCACGCTTCAGGGTCAATCGTCGCCGGGTCGCGATAACCCAGGTTGATCTGCCGACAAACATCTTCCGGGATGGCCGTGGCCAGCGTGACCCGAATGCGCGGGCGCTCCACGCCGCCTTCGTAGGTGCCTGTCCCCCGGACGTGGGTGGAGTGTGCCAGAATGGCCCAGGGGATGTGTGCGAATCTGTCCCACTGTTTGACAAAGTAATCGCGGACGTGGTATCCCACCTGCCGGATGAGTGCCCCGTGGGTATAGCTGATCTCACTGAGGTGCGGCGCGAAGATAATGACTTCGCCGCCGTCGGCGACGACCGGCTCAGTCTTATACATCGCTTTGGCGGCTGTCCACAGATCATCGTAGATCTCGGCCGGCATCGAGAGCACGCTATGGAAAGCGTGTGGTGTGGTGATAATGTTGAGCTGCGCCGACAGGTCGGCAGCCGCACTCCAGGCTTCATCGTGCGGCCCGGCATAGAAGCCGTGAAGTGCTCCCGTCTCTGGGGAAACCACCAGGGCCAGGCCAAGGATAGGCCGGGGGACCAGCGCGGCAGCCCGATGGATCACGCGCCGTACCGGTGTGTCCTTGATGCCGATGGTCTTGATGCTGGTCATCAATGCGCCCAGCCAGTGGGTGAAGTTGATGATCTCCGCCCCGGCGATGCCCGGAAAGAGATACTTGGCTCCTCCAGAGAATCCCGCCACTTCGTGAGGGAACACCGGACCGCAGATGAGCAGATGATCGTAATCGAGGATCAGCCGGTTGAGCGTCACGGCCACGTCCCTGGCCAGCAGGCCGCCGGTCAGTTCGGCCATCTCATCGCGAGAGATCACGCCGAGTGTCTGCAGCGCCTCAGACACATTCCAGCGGTGGTTGAAGATTCTGACGTTAGGATACTGCTCTGCCCGTTCGGCTGCCGCTACACCAACCAGCCGTTCAATCGCCGCCGGGGACAGCGCCGGATGGGTGCCGAGGGCGATCAGGTAATCTAGCTGCTTCACACGCCGTCCGAGTTGCTCATAGAGCAGACGGAACAGCAGTGGGATCGGAGCGGTGCGCGTGCCGTCAGGGATGATCACGAGGAGCCGCTGGCCGCTCAGGGGGAGTGGAGCAAACACCTGTGCCAGCAACCGACGTACGTCTTCAGGTGTGAGAGGGTTTGCCGCCGAGCCTTGGCCGATAAGCATAGCTCTACTATACCCCTGTGTTGCAGGTGCGGCAAGGTAGCATGGTCTCCAATTACTTGCGATATGTGCCGGACCACCATACACTGGCAGGCGCATTCGCCCAGAAGTCACTTAGCCTGGGGTGAATAGCGAAAGGAGAACTGGAAATGGCCCGTTTCAGTCGGTTGGAAGTGCTCACTGAATTGATGCGCGGCGGGCTGGTCCCTCTGTTTTATGAGGGCGATCTGCAAGTCGCCAGGAAGATCGTCGAGGCCTGTCTGGAAGGGGGGGCTCGTGTGCTGGAGTTCACTAACCGGGGTGATTTTGCCTGGCAGGTGTTCAGTGAGCTGGAGAAAGGCCTGGCCCAGGCGAACTCGCCGGCCATCCTGGGTGCGGGAACGGTGGATGATGCCCCCACGGCGGCGCTTTTCATTGCCAGCGGGGCCAACTTCATCGTCGCGCCCACTTTCAATGTCGAGGTAGCGCGGCTGTGCAATCGCCGTAAGATTCCCTATATTCCCGGCTGTGCGACGGTGACGGAGATCGCCACGGCGGAGGAGTGGGGTGCTGAGGTCTGCAAGGTCTTTCCGGGCCAGCAAGTAGGAGGTCCCGAATTCATCCGGGCCGTCCATGGTCCGCGCCCCTGGTCAAACCTGATGCCGACCGGCGGTGTGAGTCCGACCCGGGAGAGCATTTACGCCTGGATTGAGGCGGGTGCGTGCGCCGTGGGCCTGGGCTCGCAACTGATCAGCAAGCAACGCGTCCGCCAGGCGGAGTACGCTCGCGTCAGCGAAGACGTCAGACAGGCTTTGGTGTGGGTTCAGGAGGCCAGGCAGGCCAGGAAATCTTAACACTAGAGCGACAAAAATCACTTTACAAGGCTAGGATTCTGTGATACTATAAAATAGCCTGGATTTGGGACACTGTGCCAAAAAGGCGCAATCATGGCGGAGAACGCGGGGGCCGGCAACTCTAAAGCGATTTTGCGCGCTGCCGCTATCCTCGAGGCGTTTACGATCGAGGAGCCTGAGCACGGCGTCCGCGCCCTGGCGGAGAAGCTGGCCCTCCCCACGTCCACCGTACAGCGCCTGGCCAGTACGCTGGTTTCCCTCGGTTATCTGGAACAGGACCCCGCGACCGACAAGTACCGCTTAGGCCTAAAGTTACTCCAACTCGGCGCAAGAGTACACCAGCAGCGAGATTTCCGGGGCCGAATTCGCAGCCGCCTGGAGCGGCTGGTGCGGGAGACAGGTGAGACCGCTTACCTGGCCACGCTGACCCCCCGCGGAGAGGGTGTCTATCTGGAAAAGGTCTTTAGCTCCGCCACGATCCGGGCTGCCTCCTCCGGCCACGACATGACTGCCCCGGAGTCAACTGCTATCGGCCGGGTTCTCCTGGCTTATCTCCCCGATGAGGTCTTAGAGAACCGCTTGAGTCAGCAGAACATCAAAGCACGGACGCCCAGTACCGTGACGGATAAAAAGGAGTTGCTCCGCATCCTGCGCCAGATCCGGGCGCAGGGCTATGCGGTTGATCGGGAGGAATATGAAGCCGGCCTGTGGTGTGTTGCCGTGCCCGTCTTCGGGTCCAGAGCCGATCACCTGGCTGCACTGGCGATTCTGGGACCCACCTCGCGTATGGCTGGCTACTCTATCCCTCAGCTTGTGGAGATTTTGCGATCGGCTGCGGCCGATATCGCCGGTGAACTGGACATACGCCCTTTTCGTGACCCAGCCGCTTAGGCCAGGAGGTGTGCTCTCTAGGCGGCTGGCATGCCTGGATTAATACTAAGGGTGGATATACAGCGGGCAAGGGGTGAGAGGGTATACAACCCCAGCCTCTCATCCCTAGAAAGGAGGATAAATACAAGCCATTTGTGAGTTGAGTAGCGCCATGACGGTCAACCGGGCAGTTCCAACTCTTGATTGGAGGACAAGATGAGAGCGACAAACGCTTATCACCCTTCGTTGCGGTGGTTCACGCTGAGCCTGCTGCTCCTGATCAGCGTCATCATCGCTGCTTGTGGGCCGGCGGCGACGCCAGCACCTCCCGCGGCAACCCAGGTTCCTGCCCAGCCTACCACTGCAACAGCAGAGCAGTACACGCTGGAGAATCCAAAAGGGCAGAGGCCAACCGGCTACACCGATGAGAAGACGGATTGCAGCAAGAAGAAAAAGGACCCCCCCTGGACTATCGGTGTGGCCAACTACAGCCTGGGCAACTCCTGGCGCGTCCAGATGTTCGCCGAACTGCAATTCGCCGCTAAGCAGGACTCCAGGATCAAGGACCTGATCATTACCAACGCGGATGGCAACCTGGCCAAGGAGATCTCCGACATCGAGGACCTGCTCAACAAAGGCGTGGATGCCATCCTGATCCTGCCACTGACCCCCGACGGTATCGCCCCCAAAGTCGAGCAGGCCTACAATAGCGGCATCGTCACCGTGGTGTACAATGACCGCGTCAACACCACGAAGTTCGACTCCATCGTGTGGGTGGACGAGTACAAGTTCGGCTGGATCGGCGGCAAGTGGCTGCACGACAAACTGGGCGGCAAGGGGAACATCGTCTTGCTCGACGGCATCGCCGGCACCGGTACTAGCGAGTTGCGGGCCAGTGGTGCCCTGGACGCCCTCGGCTCTGACGTCAAGGTCCTGGCTCGCCAGCCCGCGGACTGGTCCTATGACAAGGGCAAGAAGGCCATGGAGGACCTGATCGCCGCCTATCCCAAGATCGACGGTGTGTACTCGCAGGGCGGGGCCATGTCTCTGGGAGCCGTCGAGGCGCTGCTGGCCGCCAATAGGCCGCTGGTTCCGGTGACAGGTGAAGGCTACAACGGTTTCCTGAAGTTCTGGTACACGCACCTGAAAGATGGCTTCAGCAGCATCGGCCCCGATGAGCCCACCTGGCAGAGCGTCGAGGCCCTGAATACAGCTATCGCCTGTCTGGAGGGCAAGACCGTTGACAAGTACCATGAACTGCCGCTGCCGGTCATCACCGATCAGAATGTTGGGAATTACGTCCGCACGGATTGCCCGGATGACGTTTGGGCCAACACCAAGATGTCGCGTGCGGCCATCACTGAGTTGTATAAGTGCAGCGGCCAGTAGCTGCCAGTGACGGGCAGGACGGGGTTCTATACCTGCTAGCGAAGCGTGCGAGGAGGGGGGAGCCGAGCCTCTCCCCTCTTCCACGCTTGACCTTCTAAGTTGGAGCGGGCTGTGGCTGAACCGCTTGTCGAGATGCACAATATTACGAAGCAGTTCCCCGGCGTCCGGGCGCTGAGTGATGTCTCGATCTCGTTGCTACCGGGGGAAGTGCATGCGCTCGTGGGCGAGAATGGCGCCGGGAAATCCACGCTCATCAAGATCCTGTCAGGCGTTCTGCGACCGGATGCGGGGGAGATCATCTGGCGGGGCAAGAAGATCGAGTTCAGTAGCCCGCTGGAGGCCCTGGCCTGCGGTATCGGGGCGATTTATCAGGAGTTCAACCTGGTGCCTCAGTTGACGGTCGCGCAGAACATCATGCTAGGACAAGCGCCCCACCGCTGGGGGGCTATCCTTGAGGATGAGATGCATCGCCGGGCGCGCGTGGCTCTGGCTCAACTGGGTTTCGAACTCGACGCGCACACGCCCGTCAGTGAACTGAACGTCGCCCAGCAGCAGATCGTCGAGATCGCCAAGGCATTGGCCCGCGAGCTTCAGCTCCTGATCATGGACGAGCCCACCGCAGCTCTGAACCAAATGGAGATTAAGCGCCTGTTCGATGTCATCCGTAAGCTCAAGAGCCAGGGGGTTACGGTCTTATATATCTCCCATCGCCTGCGCGAAATCTTCGAGATCGCCGATGTCGTCACCGTTTTGAAGGATGGGAAACTGGTGGACAGCCGGCCGATCAAAGAAGTGAGCGAGGACGCGGTCGTGCGCATGATGGTTGGCCGGGAGTTGGCCAATATCTATCCGCCCAAGAACACAGCCACTGCGACGCCCGTTTTGAAGGTTGAGGGACTCAGCTTGAGAGGTGTGCTGGAAAACATTAGCTTTGAGCTTCACCGGGGGGAGATCCTGGGGATCGCGGGGCTGGAAGGCCAGGGACAACGCCACCTGGTGAGGGCCATTGTGGGGGCTATCCCGCACGACCATGGCACGATCTACCGCGATGGGCGGCCGGTGACAATTGATTCACCCGCCGATGCCCTGAAGGCCGGCATCGCCTTCATTCCGGAGGACAGGAAAGCAAAAGGGCTGATTCTCGTCCGCTCGGTGCAGGAAAATATCTCACTTCCCAGTCTGTGGGAGAGGATCCGCCTGCTCTTCATTGACGAACGACGCGAGCGCGACTTCGTGGGGCACCTGATTGAGCGGCTCGGTATCAAAGTGTCGCGTCCATCCCAAATCGCCCGCAACCTGTCCGGTGGCAACCAGCAAAAGGTGGTCGTCGCCAAGTCATTAGGGGTACGCCCTGAGGTTCTGGTGATGGCAGAACCGACGCGCGGCGTGGATGTGGGCGCTAAGAGCGAGGTCCATCATATCATGCGCGATCTTGCTGCGCAGGGGGTCGGTATTCTCATGGTTTCGAGTGAATTACCCGAGATTCTGGGCATGAGCGACCGGGTGCTGGTCATGTCCCAGGGCCGGATTGTGGCTGAAATGTCAGGGGATCAGGCGACTGAAGAGGCTATTATAGCCGCCGCCACTATGGGTGGGGTTCAGGAGAAAGCGGCCTGACAGGCCTGAGACGGTAGAGGAACCAACCATGTCCGCTGTCGAAAGCCAACCCGTCACACCCCTGCGCCGGAGAACCCTTTCCTTTCGCCGGATCGGGGCGGTTTACTATGCACTGGTGATCGTATTCATTCTGGCGGCGGTTTCTCAGCCGGTGTTCTTCAAATGGCGGGTCATGGCCAACACCGTCGTCCAGTCAACTGCGCTGGGCATCGCTTCCGTAGGCCAGACCTTCGTCATATTGACGGGCGGTATTGACCTGTCGGTGGGGCCGGTGATCAGCCTGACCAACGCAGTTGCCGCGACCATGCTCCAGCAGAACCCGGGGCGGCTGATCGAGGTCGTCCTGCTCTGCCTGGGGATCGGCTTGATAGTAGGGTTGATCAACGGGCTTGCGGTCGCCTATGCGCGCCTGAATGCTTTTATTTTCACGCTGGCGATCGGCGGGGTTGTGCAGGGCCTGACATTCCAGGTCCTCTACCAGCCGGGGGGATTGGCGCCCGTCAGCCTGACCCAGGTCGCCAACGGCTTCTTGGGCCCCATTCCCCTGCCCATCATTTACCTGGCTGTGCTGTATGTGGTGGGTTCCTATGTCCTCGGTCGCACCCCTTATGGCCTCAGCATCTACGCTATAGGTGGCAATGAAGCCAGCGCCCTTCTGTCCGGCGTTCGCACTCAGCGTGTGTTGGTGTCGGTGTATGTGATCTGTAGCCTGCTGGCGGCCGTCAGTGGCCTGTTCTTGACCGCACGCATCGGCTCCGGCGATCCCCTGGTGGGAGACCCTTACACACTGGATTCGATTACAGCCGCGGTGATCGGGGGGGCCAGCCTATTCGGCGGTGTGGGTGACCTGGGGGGGACGCTGGCCGGCGTCTTGATCATCGGCATCTTGAGCACTACGCTCAATCTAAACAACATCAGCCCCTTCTATCAGTGGATCATTAAGGGGCTGATCCTGATCCTGGCTCTGGCCGTGGAGTTTATTCGCAAACGGCAGCGACAGAGAGCTGTTCGTTGAGAGGACCGCGGGCTGTGACTGCACTGCATGCAACGGGCCCTTACCTGCTGGGGATCGACGTCGGCACTACTGTCTCCAAGAGTGTGGTGTTTGACCTGGACGGTCACGAAGTGGCTGTAGCCAGATGCCCGACGGCTGTGCAGCATCCCGTGCCTGATGCTTCGGAAGCGGATATGCGCGAGGTGTGGAACGCGGTTCGCAGCACGATCCGTGAGCTGATTTTCCAGCAGGGCATCCCGGCGGAGGCGATACAGGCGATCGGGGTCAGCGCCACGGTGGCCGGCGTGTGGTTGCTCGACCAGGACCGGCGACCCTTTCGCAACGCTATATTGTGGAACGATGGACGCGCCGCCTCTATCCTGGCTCGCTGGGAGGCTGAGGGCGTGATGCAGGCGATCTTTGACCTGTCAGGCAACGCCATCTTCCCCGGTATGACCCTGCCCGCCTTGCGCTGGCTGGCGCAGAATGAACCCGAGACGTTGGCTCGCGCCCGTTATCTGATGTGCGGCAAGGATTGGGTACGCTTCAACCTGACAGGTGAAATCCACTCCGATGAATCGGACCTGTCGCAGATGCCCTGCGACATTCGCAGCCGTGGCTACAGCGATGCGCTCTTCGCACTGTGTGAGGAAGAG
>CADDZL010000116.1 GCA_902812335.1 Chloroflexota bacterium
AGCGAGGGGTTGTTCCCCGGCGATGGCAACGCCAGCATGGTCTACCGCGTTGAGATGTGACCGGTAATAGCCCGCTCCACCAGGCCGCCTACGACAGCTTTATCGAGAAGGTGAATGAACTGCGCTGGTGGCACCTGCTGAATGTCAAATATATTCTCACGCGCCGCCAATTCCCGCCGGGCGAACTGACCCTGGTGCGCCAGGGTGCGCGCGGCAATCTGTATCGGCTAGAGAGCGCCTGGCCGCGCGCCTGGGTGGTCACACAGAGCGTCCAGGCCGAGAACAATGCGGAAGCTTACCGCCTTCTGAGCGCGCCGGAGTTCGACCCGCAGCAGGCTGTTGTCTTGTATGAGCCCGTGCCGGCTATCAACCTCTCCCTCATCCCCTCCCCTGCCAGGGAAGGAGAGACAGGAGAGCGGTCATCCGTAACGGCTATTTGGAGCAGCCCGGGCCGACTGAGCATAGACGTGGCCATGCCGGATGCCGCCTTCCTCGTTGTCAGCGAGGTCTACACCCCCGGCTGGCAGGCGTTTGTGGACGGCCGGCGCGTACCGCTATGGCGTGCTGATGCGGTGTTACAGGCTGTGCTGCTCCCGACCGGTGCGCGCCATGTCGAACTCATCTACCTGCCTGTGACATTTGTGGTGGGAGCACTGGTCAGCCTGGGGACGCTGGTGGCGGCTGCGGTTATCTGGTGGAGAGCAGCTATTTAGGGATGGCGATATGGATAAGTACGATCCTCATGCGGTTGAAGCCAAATGGCAGCGCATCTGGGAGGAGACGGGGATCTACCGGACGCCCGAAACCGGCTCGGCTTACTACTGCCTTGATTTCTTCCCCTACCCTTCCGGCGAAGGGCTGAGCGTCGGCCATTGCCGCAACTACGTGCCGACCGATGTCATCTCGCGCTACCATCGTATGCGCGGCGATGCGGTCCTGCACCCGATGGGCTGGGATGCCTTCGGCCTTCCGGCTGAGAACGAAGCGATCTTACAAGGCGTCCACCCCCAGGACAGCACACGGCGCTATGCCGCCAACTATAAGCACCAGATGCAGATCCTGGGCACATCCTACGATTGGAGCCGCGAGATCACCTCTAGCGACCCGGAATTCTACCGCTGGACCCAATGGTTCTTTCTGCTCCTTTATAAGCGCGGGCTGGCCTATCGTGGCGCGGCCCCGGTCAACTGGTGCGAGACCGACCAAACGGTGCTGGCCAACGAGGAGATCGAGAATGGCACGTGTTGGCGCTGCCACAACCCGGTGACCCAGCGTGTGCTCACGCAATGGTTCTTCCGCATCACCGCTTACGCCCAGCAACTCCTCGACGACCTGACCCAACTGGATTGGCCCGAGCATATCGTAACGATGCAGCGCAACTGGATCAGGGGGATGCGCGACTGGCTGATCAGCCGCCAGCGCTACTGGGGCGTGCCCATCCCGATCCTCTATTGCCGGGATTGCGGCACCGTTCCTGTGCCGGAGGCCGACCTGCCTGTGCGCCTGCCGCATCTACCCGACTACGCCCCGCGTGGCGACGGGCGCTCGCCGCTGGCGAACGTGCCGGAGTTCGTCCACACCACCTGCCCGCAATGTAGCGGTCCGGCCGAGCGTGAGACCGATACTATGTCGGGCTTCGCTTGCTCGTCGTGGTACTTCCTGCGCTTCGCCAGCCCGCACTACACCGCCTTCGCTTTCGAGCCGGAGGCGGTGCGCCGCTGGCTGCCGGTAGACCTGTACGTCGGCGGGGCTGAGCACGCTGTGGCCCATCTGCTCTATGCCCGCTTCTGGACCAAAGTCCTGCGCGATGCCGGGCTGATTGATTTTGGTGAGCCCTTCCCGGTCTTGCGCAGCCAGGGCGTCCTGCACGCACCCGATGGCAAGCGCATGTCCAAATCGCGGCGCAACGTCGTCACGCCGGAGAGCGTCAGCTCCCGCTACGGCGCCGACGCGCTGCGCTTGCACCTGCTGTTCATGGCCCCGTTCGAAGCGCCTGTCATCTGGAGCGAGGAGGGCATTGCCGGGCCGGTGCACTTCTTGCGACGTGTTTGGGGTCTGGTTGAAGCGGCCAGGGCCGGGACAGCGCAGGATAGTCACCCTGAGCTAAGCGAAGGGGCTCAACTCTCCGCTCTACGCAACCGCGTGGTGCAGCGCATCACTCAGGACATTGAGGCCTTTAAGCTGAACACTGCTGTCAGTGCACTGATGGAGTATGCCGGTGCGCTGGAAGATCACCGGGCCGCCGTTGGCGTGTCAGATGCCTATAGGGAGGCGCTGCGGACGCTTCTCTTGCTCCTGGCTCCTTTTGCGCCGCACATCGCTGAGGAACTGTGGCAGCGGCTGGGCGAGCCTTACAGCATCCACCAGCAACCCTGGCCAATCTATGATCCGGCGGCTATCACCGTGGAGATGATCACATTGCTTATTCAGGTCAACGGCAAAGTGCGTGACCGCCTTGAAGTTCGGGCGGATGTCACGCAGGAGCAGGCCCAAGCAGCGGCGCTGGCGAGCGCGGCGGTGCAGCGGCACCTGAAAGGTCGGGAGCCGAGAAGGATCATCTACGTACCGGGGCGGCTGGTAAACATCGTCATTCAGGGAGACGGGAACTGATAGGAGAGCATGGTGCGGCCTCCCGGCTGGGCCCCAGGTCGAGCCTCACCTCGCAGAGCTACTTCCTCTGGTATGTGCCCATGAGCTGCCCCTGAGCCAGGATGTGGCCCTGAATGGCGCCGACCAGGTCCTGCTGCGTCGCTCCGGGCTGGAGTTGCAGCTCGGTATCCAGTGCGTAGAGCCTGAAAAAGTAGCGATGGGAGCTACCTCCAGGCGGACAGGGGCCTCCGTATCCGGAGCGTTTGAAGTCCGTGACTCCCTGCCTGACCTGATTGAGAATGACCTCGGTGGTAGGGAGCGCTTCTGGGAGTTCGGTGGTCGCCGGCGGGATGTTGTACATGACCCAATGGACCCAGGTACCGGCGGGGGCATCGGGATCATCGGCGATTAGCGCGATACTCTTGGTTCCTGGCGGTACGTTGCTCCACTTTAGTGGCGGGGAGATATTCTCGCCGTCGCAGGTGTATCTGGTCGGAATCGGCGCTCCTTCGGCGAAGGCCGGGCTGCTGAGCCGGATGGTCATGGCGCCGGCCTGTTCCGTCGGCGCGACCTGGCCTCCGCTGCGAGAGCAGGCGCAGGCAAGTGCTAGGAGCGCGAGAGAGAGTAGGGCGGCTTTCCATACGCGCCGGCGGAATAGCCTATGAATGCTTCTTCGAGGCATGGAACACCTCCGCACCATTCAACCCAACTTATACCTCAAGAGCCGCCATTTTTCAACTTATAGCTTCGGGCCGGGTGTATATCATATTAGGGGCGAGGAGGCCCGGTAGGGGCACAGCATGCTGTGCCCCTACGCTCCGGGCCAACCTCTCCCCTTGCCCCTCCCCTGTCAGGGGAGGGGCCTTCCTCACCCTGCGGGCCGGGCCATCTCTGGTCGGAAACTGCGCGCTGAGCGGGTTGAACGGTATCTGCCTGCCCAGAGGCGCATCTGGCTTGGCACAGCGTCGGGAGCCGGGTAGAATAGGCCCATGACGACGGCTATCCTCTACGACCCCTTGTTTCTCGCTCACACCCTCGCCGGCCATCCGGAGAACCGCGAGCGGCTGGAAAGCATTATCACGGCCCTGGACAAGAGTGGGCTGCGCGATCGCACCATCGCCATCCCGCCCCGGCCGGCGAGCCGCGAGGAAGTGGGGCGGGTCCATTCGCCCGCATACATTGACCTGATCCGCCACCTGGCGGAGTCGGGCGGCGACACCTGGGATGGCGGAGAGACCTACGTTGTGCGCGCTTCCTATGATGCTGCTGTGCTGGCCGCGGGCGCTGCTATCCGGGCGGTTGAGGCGGTGCTGGCAGGCGAGGCCGACAACGCCTTCGCGCTCGTCCGCCCGCCGGGCCACCACGCCTCGGCCGGGGCAGGGGAGGGGTTCTGTCTGTTCAACAACGTCGCCATCGCCGCCCGCGCTGCCCTCGCTGCCGGCCTGGAGCGGGTCCTTATCGCCGATTTCGACCTGCATCACGGCAATGGCACCCAGGCCATTTTCTATGACGACCCTGCCGTGCTGTATTTCTCAACCCATCAGTGGGGCATCTACCCCGGCACCGGCTGGGTGACCGAAACCGGTCATGGCCCTGGGTTGGGCACGACGGTCAATGTGCCTTTCTCCGCCGGGGTTGGCGATAGCGCCCTGGCTGCTGCCTTTGACGCCGTGCTCGCTCCAATCGCCCGCCGCTTCCGGCCGGAACTGATCCTGGTGTCGGCCGGCTTTGACGCACATTGGTCGGACCCGCTGGGCAGCCTGCTTGCCACCATCACCGGCCTGACCGGGCTGGTGCGGCGGCTGGTTGCGCTCGCCGGCGAGTTGTGCGCCGGGCGGCTGGTGCTCTCTCTGGAGGGCGGCTACAGTCTCGACGCCTTGGGGGCCGGGGTCTGTGCCAGCATCCGTGCTCTGCTGGGTGAGGCCGAAGCCGACGACCCGCTGGGGCCGCCGCCCTGGCCTGAGCGCCGTGACGATGCGCTTCTGGCCCGCGTGTGCCAGATCCATGGCTTACCCCCCCTAAAGTCCCTTTGACTTTTCCTTTAAAGCGAAGCATAATCAGCACTGGGTTATGTGCAGTGAGCAGTAGGCAGCAACTGCAGACTGTCCACTGTGCACCGCAAACAGCGGACTGTCCACTGTGATGAGGCATACATGGCTGAGATCGCCTTGCGAACCTATCTTCAAGACATCGAGCGGCTATTGGCGCGTGAAGCCTACGACGAGGCTATAGCCCACTGCCGACATATTCTGACCTATTTCCCCATGAACGTAGACACTTATCGGCTGTTGGGCAAAGCCCTGTTGGAGAAGGGTCAGCATCTGGATGCCGCTGATGTCTTTCAGCGCATTCTTAGCGCCGACCCGTCCGATTTCGTCTCGCATGTTGGTCTGGCGATCATCCGCGAAGAGGATGGCGTCCTCGATCAGGCTATCTGGCATATGGAGCGGGCGTATGAGCTGCAGCCGAATAACACTGCCATCCTGGATGAACTACGTCGCCTGTACAGCAAGCGTGACGGCCGTGACCCGGGGCGGATCGGCCTGACGCGGGCGGCATTGGCCAGATTGTACGCGCAAGGTGACTTGTTTGAGCAGGCTATCGCAGAGTTACAGAAGGCGCTGGCCGACGATCCGGAGCGCGTGGATGTGCACCTGCTGCTGGCCGAGACGCTCTGGCGTGACGAGCAGCGGGACCAGGCGGCTGCCCGTAGCCGCCTGGTCCTGGCCCGCCTTCCTAATTGCATCAGTGCCAATGCCATCCTGGCCCGAGTCGCCCTGGCAGATGAGGATGAAGCCGGTGCCGCTCCTTACCTGGAGCTTCTCAAGGCACTTGCCCCCTATCAAGCTGCCGAGATCCAGCCGTCGAGCGATGGTCAGGAGCCCCGCCTGCCACGGCTGGAAATGCAATCGCCTGCGCCGGCGACCCAGATCGGTGAGGGGGGGGCAGATTGGGTGCGTGAACTGGGGTCGGCCTTTGGAGAAGAGGCAGGAAGCGAGGCTGTCGCTGCCGCGAGCCCGGCGGCCGAAGAGGAGTTGCCCGATTGGCTGCGCGAAATGGCGGCACTCTTGCCTGACATATCCCTGGCCGACGCTGCTCCAGGCTCAGGGCCGGGAGCCGAAGCCGGCAACCAGGCCGCAGCGCCGGACCTCGTCACCCTGGCGGGGTCGCCTGCGCCATCCGACTCTCTAGCAGAGCTTCTGGCTTCAGCCGGTTCTTTTGAGCCGCCGGAAGCGGCGGTTGCCTCAGCGTCGTCAGCATCTGCTAGTGGGGAGACACCCGACTGGCTGCGCGAGGCGATGGAAGAGATCCCCGATTTCGTCGAAGCCGATCTCTCGGAAGGAGAGGCTACGGTTGCATCGGCAGCCTGGTCGTCCCCGGCCGGCGAGATGCCCGACTGGTTGCGTGAGGCCGCCGCCGGGGTCGAGACTGAGGCCGAACCCGCGCCGACGCAAGTGGGCCAGGAGCCGACCACGGCCGCTATCCCCGACTGGCTGCGTGCGCCGCTGGAGGAAATGCAAGCCCCGCCGGAGGCCGAAGCTCCGCCACCGGAACCTGAACCAGCAGAGGCGGTAACGGCAGCGCCGATTGCCGCCGCTACAGCGGAGGCCCCGGTCGAGGTCCAGGCAGAAACGCCGGCTCAGGCCGAGGCAGGCCCGACCGAGGCGGCTCTGGCCTGGCTGGATCAGATCGCAGCGCAGCCGGAAGAGGGCGCTACTGGGGAGCCGGCTGGCGTGGTTGAGATTCCGGAATGGCTACGCGAGCCGGCCGCAGCGACCTCAGAGGCAGGGGAGGTGCCAGACTGGATCGCCCAGGCGCTGAGCGAGCCGGTGGACACCACGGCGCCGGTGGCGGTCGAACCCCCTCCCGCGCTTGAGGTCCCGGCTGCTGAGATGGAGCCGGCTCAACCCGTTGAGACTCCGGCAGCGGAGGTGACCCCAGCCGAGCCGCTTGCAGCGGCTGCAGTTGAAGGCGAATTGCCCGAGTGGTTGGCGGCCCCGGCGGCTGAGGCACCTGCGGCCGAGGCGCTCCCGCCTATCGAGGTGGCGGCACCGGCGGCAGAGGCTGTCCCCATTGGGCCGCCTGAAGTGCCTGTTCCAGAAGCCGGGTTGCCTGCAGCCGAAGCGCTGCCACCGGTTGAGGCCCCGCTTATGGAGGCTGCTGCACCGGTTGTCGAAGCCGAAGAACCGAAACCGCCGGCAGCCCCGGCTGAGACGGTCGTAGCCGAGGCGGCGGAATCCATCGCACCGGCCGAAGCCGCTGAAGCCGAGGTCGCGCCGGCCGAATCGGCTGGCCCGGCAGGGCAACTGGCGCTGGCCCGGAGCCAGGCGGAAGCCGGAGCCTGGGATGCGGCACTGGCCGCATACGAGCAGTTGATCAACGATGCCGTGCTGGTGGCCGATGTCATTGCCGACCTGGAGGCCGCCGCGCCGCAGGCCGGTTCCAGTCGCCTGTACACGCTCTTGGGCGACGCCTATACCCAGAAGGGGCGGCTCAAGAAGGCCATGGAGGCCTATCAAGCGGCGCTACGCAGCCTGAAGAAGTAGTAAGGCAGATTCCCATACTTGCCGGAGGAGGTTCCCATTGGAGCGAACGCTCGTGCTGATCAAGCCCGACGGCGTTCAGCGCGGCCTGATCGGCGAGATTATCGCCCGCTTTGAGCGGCGTGGTCTGCGCATCGCCGGGCTGAAGCTGATGCAGATTACCCCCGAACTCGCTGCCCGCCACTATGGCATCCATCAGGGCAAACCCTTTTATGAAGGTCTGATCCGCTTCATCACCTCTGGCCCGGTCGTTGCCATGGTCTTGGAGGGGGACAAGGCGATTCAGATTGTGCGCACGACCATGGGCGGCGTAGAGAGCGCGACCGATCCGGCCAAGGCCCCGCCCGGCAGCATCCGGGCTGATTTCGGTATGTCCATTGGCCGCAACCTGGTGCACGGCTCCGATAGCGCGGACACTGCCGCCTTTGAGGTGCCCCTCTTCTTCCGCCCAGAGGAACTGCTATCTTATGAGCGGGATATAGACCGGTGGATATTTGAGTGAGTCTGCCAGCGGATGAAGCCGGCGGCTATTGGACCCGCAGCATGACGTGCGCTTCCTTCCACAGGCTTTCGAGATCGTAATAGCTGCGCTGCCGGGGTGCGAAGATATGCACGACGATGTCGCCATAGTCCATCAGGATCCAGCCACTGGCCGCTTCGCCCTCGATGTGCCAGGGCCGGAGCTCAGAGGTTTTCTGGGCGGCCTCCTCGATGCCTTCCTGTATCGCTTGAAGTTGTCTTTCGCTGGTGCCACTGCACAGGATGAAGTAGTCAGTGATGAGGGAGACGGCGCGGATGTCAAGCAGCAGGATGTCCTCGCCTTTTTTATCGGCGATGACATCTACGATGCGGCGAGCCAGTTCAATCGTTTCCAGAAAATCACCTCCTGACCGGGTTGGAATCATTTCACATTGTAGCATAATTGGGCTGGGGGTTCAACAACTCTTATGTTTCTCCCTCGCCTGAAAGGGGGGCGAGGGTTGCCTGAATGCGCTGGACATGCGTACCGGGCCAGTAGGCCCGATGGCAGGCCGGACAAAGGCGAAAATCGGTCTGTCGTCGCCAGACGTAGGGCGGCACGCGCTCACGCACGGCCGCGCGCGTGGCTGCTATCAGGGGGGTATTGCAGGCCGGGCAGCGTGATAGCGGCGGGCCGGGCGGTGGGCCCAGGGTATGTTGCACCTGACGCACCTGCTCTTCCAGACGCTCGCTCAGGATGAGCACGGCCTGGAGGCCGCGCCTGGCTGCCAGTCTCCGGTCGCGTGTCAGCAAGATTCGTGCTTCGGCGCGCGCCCGGCGCAGCAACTCGTAATCGTCGGCGTCGCGGGCATAGGCCGCGTCGTAGCCGAGCAGGCGCAGCCAGCGCGCCAGTCGTCCCAGCATACCGTCCAGTAGCAGGGGGGGTGCAACTGTAGGAGAGGACCTGTCCATGCGTTATCTGCTTGCCATCACACTCGTCATGCTTTTCTTGCTAACCGCGCCGGCCGTCCAGGCCGCTGCGGGCGACACGGCCTCGACCGAAACGTTGGGGCTGGCGCTCCTCGCCTGGCTCGTACCGCTGGGCGTCCTGCTGGTCGCCTGGGGCGGCCTGACGGCGGAGCAGGCCGGGGCCGCCGCGGCGGCCGGTCTGGCCACGCTTGGCCTGGCCGTTGCCGGCTATTATGCCATCGGCTTTGGCCTCCAATACGGCGGCATCGGCTGCCTGCACGATCTGCCGGGATTGGCCCGGCTGAATGCCGAGTACACTTTCCTCCGCTTCGGCCAGAGCTGGGGCCTGGCCGGGATGAGCGGCTTTGCCCTGGCCGGTCAGGACGCGGCGGGCCTGGCGCTGTTCCTGAGCGAGTTGCCGCGGCTGATGACCGCCGCGCTGATCCCGGCGCTGGTATTGTATCGCCAGGGGCGGGGTTGGGCCAGTGCGGTTGTCGGCCTGGCGGTCGCGACGCTGGTCTATCCTCTGATCGGCAACTGGGTCTGGGCCGGTGGGCCGACCGGTAAGGTGCTGTGTGCGGTGAACACCGGCGGCTGGCTGGGCAACCTGGGGACGAACGCCGGATTGGGTCATGGCTTGGTGGACTTCGGCAGCGTTGGTGCGGTTCATCTGTTGGGCGGCAGTGTGGCCCTGGCCGCGTTGCTGGTTTTCGGTCCGCGTCGCGATCCGGGTAAGGTGCTCAACGGATCATCTAAAGAGGTCAAGGGAATTGAGATGCCGCCGGCGCACCTGCCGCTGCTGGCGGCAGCGGGCGGATTGTTGTGGGCTGCCGTTTGGCCGAGCTGGACCGCTGGTCATCTCCTGTATCAAGGTGCAATTCTGCCCTGGACGCTGGTCGCGATCAACGGTCTGGCGGGGGCTGGCGCGGGTACACTGGCCGCTCAGGGCTATAGCTGGCTGACTACTGGTCGGCCCGATGGGCTGATGGCGGTGCGCGGTTTCGCTGCCGGTCTCGTTGCGGCTGGGTCCGGGGCACCCTTCTTCACGCCTGCCCAGGCGCTCCTGGTGGGTCTGGGCGCCGGTCTGCTCACGCCGCTGGTTGTCTACGCCGTCGAGTACGGTTTGCACACGCAGGATCCGACCGGTGCGGTCGCTGTCCACTTCAGCGGTGGGCTGATTGGCCTGGTGGCAGTGGGCCTGTTGGCCGGGGGCACGGCGGGCGCAGGCTGGAACGGCGTCGGCGCTGATACGTATTTGGGTGTAGCAGGCCAGGGCGTCACCGGTGTGCTGGCGGGCGACCGGGGCCAACTGTGGGCGCAATTGGCGGGTGCTGCTGTGATTGTCCTGGCCGGCCTTGTCCCTGCCTGGCTCGTCTTCCGCGCCGCTCGCGCCGCGACGATGGTTCGCCCGATCCGACGGCACCGGCCACCCGCTGATATTGGCCAGGAAGTGGAGGCTCCTGAGGCGATCGCACCGCTCTCCGCAACGGTGGAGGAGCGCGGCGACGATGGCGGCTTTGAGACCCGCCCTACGGCACCTAACCTGTGATCTCCGCCAGGGCCCAGGCCACGGCCTCGTCTGCTGTCCGCGCGGCACGAATGGCCGGGACAGGCGCACCGGCTTTGGTCAGGCCCCACGTGTTCAGGCCGATGACGGGGATGCCCAGCTTGAGGGCAAAGGCGATCTCCGATAGTGTGCCAAATTCACCGCCGATGGCGATGACTGCGCGCGCGGCGCGCACGACCAGCATATTGCGGGCCTCGCCCAATCCCGTCGCCAGGGGCACATCCACATAGGCGTTGGCCTCAGCCGGGTTCGCGCCGGGCAGCAGGCCGACCGTCAGCCCGGCGGCGGTCTTTGCGCCGCGACAGGCGGCCTCCATCACGCCGCCGCGCCCGCCACACACCAGAATAGCGCCGCGTTCGGCCAAGCTGCGCCCGACCGCCTCGGCCAGCGCCGCCTCCTCGG
>CADDZL010000117.1 GCA_902812335.1 Chloroflexota bacterium
AGCTTAAACACAGCTGCATTGTTGACCCCCATGCCCAGAGCCATTACGATTTCACCGATGACAGAAAGAAGATGACTGTGGGACACCGTCATCAGCACCGCGCCCACCAGCAGCGTCGCCAGCGCCAGGACCGCTGTGTTCTCACCGCCGATCCGATCTGAAACCGACCCTCCAAACACCCGGATCACCGAGGTTAAGATAGAGTACAAGGCTGTTAGGGCGCCGGCAGTGACCACACTCACCGCGAAAAACGACGCCCAGTAGGTAGGCAGCCAGGCAGTGAGAGCGATGAAGCCACCGAATGTGGTGAAATATAGAATCACCAGCACCCAGTTCTTCCATGCGCGGGCCGATATCTTCAGGCTATCCAGCAGATTGCCAGCCGGGAACAGCTCCTGACCATGCTCGCGGGCTACCCGCTTCGCCTCCTCGACGGGGACGCCTTGATCCCGCAGTTGGAAAAACCAGGCATTGCGGCCGATGATGTAGTATAACCCGGCTCCCACGACCAGAAAGATCAGCCAGGCCAGATAGGAGCCGGCCAGCCCCCAAGACGAGAGCACAATGGGCAACAGGAAGGAGAAAAGGCCCGGCGCAATGTTGCCAATGCCGGCATAAGTCCCCAACGCCCACCCCTGGCGAGCCTGGGGAAACCAGTATGACACCTGACTGATACCCACCGAAAAGGTTGCAATGCCACATCCACACAGCAATCCCAGCAACAGCACCAGTGGGTAGAGGCTCGCGCTCAGGCGGTCTGGATACAGCAGAGCAATCACGAGAAACAGCCCCAGCATCCCCAGGATAGAAAGGGCCAGGAGAACCAGGAAGGGCTTACGCCCTCCTGTGGCATCTACCCAGGCCGAGAAAGGTATGCGCAGCAACGACCCCGAAAGCGACGGCATCGCCACCAGCAGCCCAACCAGCACAGGGCTTAGACCCATCACATCCTTAAACTGACGGGCCGTCGGGCCAAACAGTGAGACGGCCGCAAATCCGATGAAGAATCCGAGGGTTGCCCCGAAGAGCCCCTCATTGGGACTACCCTTCATTCGATACATACAAAACCTTCCTTTTGAACACACATCCCAGACACTCGTCTTCGATGTGAATTGCTATGCCCGAGTACCCCGCCGATTCCAGATCACCACCTGATATGGCCGCCAGAGATACGTGATGGGGAAGGTCACGAAATGTACCAGCCGTGTGAAGGGGAAGAGGGCGATGATCAGGAAGCCGCCCAACATGTGCAACTTTACCACCAAAGGTAGAACGGTGATGTACTGAATCTGGGGATTGAGCGTTAGCAGGGAAACCAGCCAGGGAACGGCCGTATGCAGGTACCAGTCCGACCCCCAGCGATAAAACAGAGCGACCCAGAAGCCCAGCACCACCTGCGCCAGCAGCGCCGCCAATAATATCCAATCCAGAGCTGAGGTGACAGTGAAGGCTCGTGCGTTAGTGAGACGCCGCAGGATGAGCAGCGCCAGTCCCAGGACTGCCATCAGCGCCAGCGCTAAGCCGGTCACCTCCAGGATATACAGGCGCACCGGTGCCGCGATCAAGGCCGCCCACTGCCCAGGGAAAAGCAATGCCAGCAGGTGCGCCAGCAGCACGATGACGACCCCATAGTGCCAGGGCACTGAGCCCCAGAACAGGGCACGGTTCTCCAGAAACTGCGATGACAGGCTAGAGTAAGAGAAGCGATCGGTGTAATACCGGTAGATGCCTCCCAGGACGGCCAGGAGGATGGCCACATAGGGAACCGCCACAAAGAGCACAGAATCGAGCATCGCTACCTCCTTCGTCAGCCGCGAGGGGCGGAGGACGCAGGACGAACACTATGCGTGGTTAGCCCTTCGCCTTTCGTCATTCGTCCTTGGTCGTTCGCTGGGAATCCTTGCAATACCAGCCGCAAAGCCTCCAGCACCCCGTGATATGGGCTGTGTCTTGAGTGATCTTGTGAGCCGAGGGGCTTCTCCTCATCATAGCCAGCGGATCGGGCTTTACCTGTCATCCGTTCCAGCGTCGGCAGCAGGGCCTCGTGGACGATTTCGCCCGTCAGAGTGACATCATCGTTGATCGCCAGGAAGCGCAGCAGCACCGCCAGATGATCCGGCAGTTCGTTCTCCACGTCGAACCCCTGAGCGCGATAACGCTCCTTCAGTTCCAGCAGAAAGACGCTGCGCTTGTAACTCTCGCCGAACAGGTGATAGCCCACGTAAGGATAACAGGTCGCGTCCAAATCAAAAGTGCCGGTGTAGATTTCCTCCAATCGCCCCGGCGATATTTCCTCCACCAGGGCGCGGAACCCGCCCAAGAGCGTTGCCGCCTCAGGGTTCCCCGGTGAGACCAAAGCCTCGCACTCCCGCACAATCTCGGCCAGGCCCGGTCGGGGGTATTCCAGCATGTCCGCGAACAAGCCGAGAATTGCTTGTCCGTCGCCTCTCGCCCGTCGTCCGTCACTCACTACCACCTCCGCGCCGGCGCCTGGCGGAAGCCAAAGCCGGCCTGCGGCTTGTGAGCGAATGGGTCCAGCGTCTGCTCAATCGCCATCTCACGCGCCAGCGGCGGGATGACGAAGCGTTCCTCAAAGGTGGGCAGGGCAGTCAGGCGGAAGATGGCCTCAGCCTCCTCAGAGGTGGTCTTACCCACAGCCAGCGCCTGTTGCACCTCGGCCGCACTCACATCGCCGACTTTCTGGGCGCGCATAGCGACGCGCACGGCGATGAGTTTACGATAGACCCCGGCCACCAGCTCTTCGTTGCCCGCCGCAAACAGGCTCGCCATATAACGCAGGGGCACCCGCGCCTGCTCTAGCGAACTGATCATCGGCGCCAGTCCTGCACCACCGCTCAGAGCCTGCCTTGAACGTAGCGAAGGGATAACATTGCTCCCATCGCCCTTCGCGCTTTCGCTTTTCTCGCGTCCGGATTCTGCCACTGCGCCAGCGACTTCATAGCGCCCATCTTTCACCGTCGCCAGCACCGGCAACAGCGGGGGCACATAGAAGAGCATCGGCAGGGTACGGAACTCAGGGTGAAGTGGCAGCGCCAACTGCCACTTCTTAACGAACTTGTACACCGGCGACTGTTGCGCCGCATCAACCATGGCATCGGACAGGCCGTTGGCTTTCGCGGCGGCGATGACTTGCGGCTCAAAGGGGTCCATGATGAGCGCCCGTTGGGCGTCCACCAGTTGGGCATCGGGGGCGCTGGCCGCTTCTACAATGCGGTCGGCGTCGTAAAGCAAGACACCCAGGTAGCGGATGCGTCCCACGCAGGCGTGGAAGCAGGCCGGCGCGTGGCCACTTTCCAGGCGCGGGTAGCATAGAATGCACTTTTCGGACTTGCCCATGGCCCAGTTGAAATAGGTTTTCTTATAGGGGCAGCCGGAGATACACATGCGCCAGGCGCGACACTTCTCCTGGCTGATGAGCACGATGCCATCCTCACCGCGCTTGTAGATAGCGCCCGCAGGGCAAGCCGCCACGCAGCCGGCATTCAAGCAATGATTGCAGATGCGCGGCAGGTAGAAAAAGACCACCCGTTCCAGTTCGTTCAGTTGCTGCCGCTCCTCTTCGGTGAGGCCCTCCAGGTTCGGGTCATTGGCGGCGTAGACCGGCGAACCGCCCAGGTCATCGTCCCAGTTGGGACCGGCCTCGATCTCCATGGGCTTGCCGGTGATCATCGAAATGGCGCGGGCGGTGGGCTGGTCGTCGCCTTCGGGCGCGCTGAAAAGGTGCTCGTAGTCGTAAGTCCAGGGCTCGTAGTAGTCATCTACAGTGGGCAGGTAGGGATTGAAGAAAATGTTGGCTAATCCGCCCAGCCGGCCCTGTAGTTTCAAGCGCAGCTTATCCCCAGCCCTCTCCCAGCCACCCTTGTATTTCTCCTGATCCTCCCACAGCGTGGGATAGCCGGTGCCCGGCTTCGTCTCCACATTGTTCCACCACATGTACTCGGTGCCCTTGCGGTCGGTCCAGATATTCTTACAGGCAACGCTACAGGTGTGGCAGCCGATGCACTTGTCCAGGTGAAAGACCATCGAAACTTGCGCGCGGATGTCCATGTGACGTGCTCCCTTCACCACTCCAGCTTTTCCAGCTTGCGCACGACGCAGTAGGTATCGCGAGTGAAGATGCCGATGGGGCCCCAGTAGTTAAACCCGTAGGTGAACTGGGCATAGCCGCCGGCCAATTCCACCGGGTTGATGCGGGTGCGGGTCAGGCTGTTGTGCCCACCGGCGCGCCGACCACCGCGTATCTGGGACTTGGGGATATAGATCGTCCGCTCCACCGCATGGTAATACAGGCAGGTCCCCGGCTGAACGCGGGCGCTGACAGCGGCGCGAGTGACTACCACCCCGTTGTCGTTGTAGACCTCCACCCAGTCGTTGTCCACCAGCCCGATCCTCTCCGCGTCCTTGTCGTTAATCCAGATCGGATCCATGCCACGCGACAGGGTGAGCATCCGGTGATTATCCTTGTACGTGGAGTGGATGTTCCACTTGCCATGCGGGGTGATATAGTTGAGCACCAGGCACTGATCGTCCACCTGACTGCGAACGATGTCCCCCGTCTTCTTCGGGTCGAGCTTGGGCTTAAAGGTCGGCAGATGTTCACCAAAGTCCAGATAGTAAGGATGGTCAATGTAGAAATGCTGGCGCCCGGTCAGCGTGCGCCAGGGGACCAGCCGTTCGACATTCAGGCACCAGGCGGCATAGGCCCGGCCATCATTCACGATGCCCGTCCAGCACGGGCTGATGAGCGTGCGCCGCACCTGGCGGGTGAGGTCCAGGTAGCTCATGCGCACACCGCGCACACCCTCAGCCAGATCGGCCAGCGGCAGCCCCACCCGCTCCTCTTCATGCTTAAAAGCGGTGTAAGACACCTCACCATTGGTCTCCGGGGCCAGGAAGAGCAAGATGTTGGCCGCGTCCAACGCATCCTCCAGACTGGGATACTTCTGACCCCCCCACTCCACACAGCGCATATGGCGCGGGTCGGGCGAACTGCCCACAGGATTTTTCATAAGCTCATCGTAGAACGGCTGGATGGAAATCGGCACGCCATTACCGTTGATCCCATCCTCCCGTATCAGCCGGCCAAGCGAGATGAAGCGATTGTACAGATTCACGTAATCGCGCTCCACCACCCGCAGATGGGGCATCGTCTTGCCAGGGACAGGATCGCATTCGCCTGCTCTCCAGTCGCGCGGCTCCACCTGCGCCAGTTCGTCGGGTGTGTCGTGCATAAGCGGGACGGCGACCAAGTCCCTGACCGGCGTAGGGAAGACCAAGGGGGCCAGTTCGCTCACCTTCCTGGCGAAAGCCTTGAAGATCTCCCAGTCGGTCTTAGCCTCCCAGACAGGCGGCACAGCGGCCCCCAGCGGATGGACGAAGGAGTGCAGATCGGTGGTATTCAGATCGTTTTTCTCGTACCAGAAGGCGGCGGGCAGGACAATGTCGGAATACAGCGCCGAAGAGTCCATACGAAAGTTGAGGTCCACGACCAGGTCCATCTTGCCACGCGGGGCGGGCTCGCGGAACATCACCGTCTGGGCACGCCCTTTGGCCTGTTCCTCGGCGACGATATTGTCATGAGTACCCAGATAGTGACGCAGGAAGAACTCGTGTCCTTTAGCACTGGACAGGATGGCATTGCCGCGCCAGATGATCCACACACGTGGCCAGTTCTCCGGCGCATCGGGGTCATCCACAGCCAGGCGTATTTTGTCCTCTTTCAACTCTCCGACTATGTGCTGAACGATCGCCTCATTCGTGCTGGCACCAGCCGCTTCAGCCTGTCGCACCAGGTCCAGCGGGTTGCGGTTGAACTGTGGGTAATAAGGCATCCAGCCCAGGCGCACCGCCATGGCTTCCAGGTCCAGCGCATGTCCCTTAGCCCAGCGCGCCTTGGGTGGAACCAGAGCATAGTCCGTGAAGTCGCCCTCATAGCGCCACTGGTCGCTGTTGACATAGTGCCAGGTGGGTGTTTGCTGGCGGCGCGGTGGTTTGACCCAGTCCAGAGCAAAGGCCAGGCTGACCCAGGGAGCTATCAGGGTGAGTTTCTCCTGGCCGACATAGTGGTTCATGCCGCCGCCGTTGCGTCCGCAGCAGCCGCACAGGATCAGGGCAGTGATAGGCGCGCGGTACGCCAGGTTGTTGTTGTACCAGTGGTTGATGCTGGCGCCAATGATGATCATCGAGCGGCCCTGCGTCGCCTCGGCGTTCCCCGCGAACTCATGCGCCAGGCGGATGACAGTCTCACGGCCGATGCCGGTGTACTGTTCTTGCCAAGCCGGGGTATAGGGCGCGTCATCGTCGTAACTGGCAGGGTAGTCACCAGGGAGGCCACGCGCCACGCCAAACTGGGCCATCAACAAATCATAGGCAGTGGTCACCGGCACCTGACCTGCCTCAGTCTCCACGTATTTCACCGGCACGCCGCGCAGCCAGGTCTTGCCCTGGGCAAACTCGTAGAACGCCACCTGTACGACCTCGTCTTGTTGGCCCAGGAACGTCAGGGCGGGATCAATTGGCGTGTCGTCCAGCCCGTCCTCCATCTTCAGGTTCCACTTGCCCTTCTCCTGGCCCCAGCGGAAACCGACCGTGCCTTTTGGCATGCGCGGTTGGCCGCTACCCTGATCATATACCAGCAGCTTCCACGCACCGTTCTCGACATCGCGATAGCGAGCCAGGCGATCGGCGCGCAGCAGGCGCCCGGGGAGGTAGACGCTCTCATCCCCCTCTGCCGAAGTTGCGGGAGAAGGGGGCTGGGGGGTGAGAACCACCAGGAAGGGACCATCGGTGTAGCGCTTGAGGTAGTCCACGAAGTAGGGGACCTGGCGCTCGGCGTGGAATTCCTTGAGGATCACGTGGTTGACCGCCATCCATAGCGCAGTGTCCTGCCCGGCCCGAATGGGGATCCACCAATCGGAGTACTTGGCTACCTGGCTGAAGTCAGGCGCGATGACTACGAACTTGGCCCCCTCGTGGCGCGCTTCGGAGATGAAGTGGACATCCGGGGTGCGGGTCATGTTAAGATTGGAACCCATCGAGACGATGTATTTAGAATTGTACCAGTCAGCGCTCTCGCAGACATCCGTCTGGTCGCCCCAGATTTCAGGAAACGCGTTGGGCAGATCGGCATACCAGTCATAAAAACTCATGTTCACGCCGCCGAAGAGTTGCAGGAAGCGGGACCCGGCAGCATAAGACAGGTATGACATGGCCGGAATTGGGGAGAAGCCAAAGACCCGGTCCGGGCCCCATTTCTTGGCCGTATAGAGACAGGCAGCGGCGATCAGTTCCAACACCTCATCCCAGGTAGCGCGGCGGAAGCCGCCCTTGCCCCGGGCGCGCTGAAAGCGGGCACGCTTGTGCTCGTCCTCGACGATCGAACCCCAGGCTTCGACCGGGTTAGCATACTGAGCCCTGGCCTCGCGCCAGAAGTCCATCAAGGGGCCGCGCATATAGGGATACTTAACGCGGATGGGACTATAGACATACCACGAGGCGGAGATGCCCCGCTGACAACCACGCGGCTCGTAGGGCGGTAGACCTGCTTCCAGCAGAGGGTAATCGGTCTGCTGCATCTCCCAGGTGATGATGCCATCCTTAACGAACACCGCCCACGAACAACCGCCGGTGCAGTTGACCCCATGGGTGCTGCGGATGACGTTATCGTGT
This sequence comes from Chloroflexota bacterium, assembly GCA_902812335.1. Classification (GTDB taxonomy): domain Bacteria; phylum Chloroflexota; class Anaerolineae; order DSLN01; family DSLN01; genus DSLN01. Next base: position 7,690 of record CADDZL010000117.1, read on the forward strand.
TGCCAGCGATTGCGGTAGAACTCCTCCCATTGGCGGGCCTTCGGATTGACCAGGTCTTGAATCCAACCCATGTTCGCAACCTCCGGGAATACTTATGAAGTCCGTGAAACGGAACGCGCAACCAATGGCCGGCGCACAGCGGTCAGGCGCCGCCGCCAATACAGTTGTGCCAGGACTAACAACAGCGCTGCTCCCCCAACAGCTAACCCGGCCAGCTGGCCGGCTGCCTCAGCCGGCCGCTGGCTCACCGAGGCTTGCTGCAAGAAGGCAGCCAGGTTGGCCTGCTCCTCCGCCGTGAGGGGATGCTGGCTCCAGACAGCGTTCATCGTTGGGAAGGGCACGGTGGCCAGGACGTTGGCCAGGCCCGCCGCGCCATACTTGTTAAAAGCCGGGGTCAGGTCAGGCCCCAGGGCACCGCCACCCAGCGCGCCGATGCCCGCGATGCTATGGCAGCCCATACAGGGGGGACCGCCGTTTTGGAAACGGATCACGCCTGTGAACATCGCCTTGCCCGTGAGAGGGTCGCCAGCAGGCACGGCCGGAACCGGCTGTGGCTGGGATGGTTGTGGCGCGGGAGCCGCTCCGACCTGGGTTTCCAGGTAGGCGATCAGGGAAGCCACCTGGTTGTCCGTCAACTGAAAATTGGGCATCTGCACCATGTTATACTTCTGCAAGAGTTGGGTGGCGATGGGGTCTCCCTGGGCCACCATCTGGTCCGGGGCCGAAAGCCAGCGCGTCAGCCAGGCATGGTCACGGCGCAGCGTGACATCCTTCAGGTCTGGGCCCACCTTGTCGCCCTGGCCGATCGTGTGGCAGGCTGTGCACTTCTCCTGGAATAGAGCCTGGCCATCCGTGGCAGACTGTGTAAATGGCCCCGCCCGAACCAGAGAGGCCGTGCCTATCGTCAGCAGGAGGACCAGAAACAGGATGAAAAGCCCCCTTCTTGGGGCGCTGGAACGCCTGTCGGAAGCGCGCATGAGCTGCATAGACCTCACCTCTATTGGTATTGGTCTCTGCCCATGATCTTAGCGGCAATGGGCGCTAAAGCCCAGGACTTTGGTCACACTTTCCTGGTCCAGTCAGTCTTCTTCCCAGTGAGAGTGATCACCGGCCGGGCCTCCGGCCAGCGGTGGGGCAGTTAGCTCGCCAGCAGTTACTATGGCCATCGCACTGGCGGCTTTTTTCGCTTGTGGCCTCTCTCACGAAAACGCCGGGTCTTGATCTGGCTGTGGGGGATTCAGGGGCAGGCGGAAGGTGAAGGTGCTACCCCGGCCCGGTATGCTATCGCACCAGATCCGTCCGCCGTGCATTTCAACCATGCGCCGGGCAATAGATAGTCCCAGCCCGATTCCGCTGAAGTGCCGTGTCAGAGGCTCCTCAGCCTGGTAGAAGGGGTCCCAAATGTGGTCCAGCGCCTCCGGGGCGATGCCGACGCCGGTGTCGCGCACCGCCACCTCTGCCATGTTGCCTTCGCGCCGGGCAGTGACATGGATCTGCCCGTTCGCTGGCGTGAACTTGATGGCGTTGGACACCAGGTTGCGCAGGGCCAGCCGGATGCGGTCCCGGTCGGCTTCAAGCTCGATCGGCTGCTCCGGTAAGACAACCGTGATGGTCAGGTGCTTGGCTTCGGCGAGGGAGCGGGTCTCAGTGTCAACCACCTCACCGATCAGCTCTCTCAGGTCGAGAGGTTCCAGCAGCGGGTGCACATCGCCGGCCTCGAGCTGGGCCAGATTGCTCAGGCTCTCCATGATCCGCATCAGGCGTTCGGCGCTGCGCACGACGATGTCGAGTTGAGGTGCCATGTCGGCCTGGGCATGCTCGCGCAGGTAGCTGGCGTGGCCCAGCACCAGCGCCAGCGGCGTGCCCAGTTCATGTGAAGCCACACGGATGAAATCACTCTTCAGCCGGTCCAACTGAGATAGGTCACGGTAGGCCTTCTGAAGCTGTTCCAGCAGGCGGGCGTTTTCAATGGCAATGGCCGCTTGCGTCGCCAGCACCGTCAGCATATCCACATCGTCCTGCGTGAAGCGCTGCCCTGCGACTTTATTGACAGCCTCGATCGCGCCGATGACCTGTTCCTTGAAGAGCAGCGGCGCTGCCAGGATAGAGTGGGTTTGGAAATCAATCGCCCGGTCCACCTGAACGTAGAAGCGGGGGTCAGCACTCACGTCGTCTACGATCAGCGGCTCACGAGTGCGCACCACCCAACCGGCGATGCTGCGGTCTATGGGAACGCTTACCTGCTGCAGCCGGTCACCCTGCCAGCCTGGGACCGCAACAAAGCGCAGGTCGCCGCTGGCCGGATCGATCAACAAGATCGAGGCCGCCTGGCTGCCAGTGATCTCGCAAGCTGCTTCAGTGATCACCCGAAGTAGCGGCTGCAACTCAAGCGTGGACGTCAGTGTACGGCTGAGTTCTATCAGCCGCTCCAGACGGGCCAATCTTTGTCGCAGAACCGGGCTGGTTTTGGGCACCCCAACATTATATCGCGCTTCGCCCGATCCACGCCAAACCGGTGCGACTGGCAACTTCGTACTTGCAACCTGAGCAGTCTTGATATAATATTACAGTCAGGACCTAAAATAGTGAGGAATTCGGATAGATAGCAGGGAGCGCGGCAATGCCTATCGAAGGACGCCAAAAAGCACTGGAAACAACACTGGCTAGCCTCACCAAGCGGTTTGGGGAGGGTGCGGTGATGCGGCTGGGGGAGGCGACACATCTGAATGTTGACGTCATCCCCACCGGCTCCCTCGCCCTCGACATTGCCCTCGGCGTGGGCGGCGTCCCCAGGGG
>CADDZL010000118.1 GCA_902812335.1 Chloroflexota bacterium
GTCTCCGTCGGCTCCGGCTGTTCCGTCTCCGTGACCCTCGGCTGCTCGGTTTCGGTCGATTCCGGTCGCCTGGTCTCGCTCGGTTCCGGCTGCGGCGTCGCCGTTGGTGATGATGTAGCCGTGCTCTGGGGGCTATGGGGGGCGCTGTCCTTGATCGGTCTGATGACCGATGGCAGCGGCTGTGCCAGCAGCGCGTCGAGCCTGGCACGTTCGGCCGGATCGTTTGTAAGCGAGAGCTGCAACTGTAGTGCCGGGCGGTGGAGAGGGTAGAGCAAGTCACCCGGCTGGCTGGTGGTAGCCGCGCCGACGACGCCGGACACCAGCACGAGCAGACTCGCGCTGGCGATCGCCAGCGCCGGGATTGTGGTGAGGGGCAGGATCGGTTTGCCCTGTAGGAATTTCATCGGTCCTCCTTTGCTTGTCTCCGTTTCTTTCGCGTTTCAAGGTTCGGGATATGCTAACGTTCTGAGTTGCTAATATAGAGGGGACAATCTTAGCGGAAAATACAGATTGAGGATGGGACCTTAGTCGAATGTAGGTGGGACTCAGGTCGGTGATGGGCCTGCCAACTGCAAAGAACGCAAAGGTTTCGGATAGCCTTTGCGTTCTCTGCGGTTGGTTCGGTTAGCGGGTCAGGCTCAGGCCAGTTCGCGTTCGCGCTCGCGGCGGGGGATAGCCGTCACCAATTGGCCGAACTTGCGATACTCATCTAGCCGGCACGAGTTGACCAGCCGGCCCTCGAAGTAGGTCATATCGGGACAACTGTCGCACATATCCACCCGGCCGTCGGGCAGCAGGTCGGGCGCCTGGACGATGGCGACGCTGACGCCATAGACGCGCCGGAAGGGGTTGCGCAGGTAGCGGCCTAACGCGTGCCGCACATCCTTGTCAATCAGGGCCAGCAGGAACGCCGCCGTACTGGGCCCGCTGCCCTTGAGGTAGACAAAGTAGGTGCCGAATAGCAGGTGGTGCATGACCTGAACGAATTCCATAGACTTCTTGCCAAGCGATCCTAGGATCTCGTCGCCGGCGCAAAGCATGTAGCCGTCCAGCCATTTGAAGGAGTCGTGGCTCTGGGTGCCGCCCAGGTAGCCGGAGGCCTCATAGCCGGGGAAGTTTTGCTTGATCCACGCGTAGACGTCCGTGGACTTAATGCCGATGTCCTCCGGTGCATCGTCGGTCATGTAGCTGAGCGAGTCCCCCAGGTCTACCGGCCTGCCGTTGAGGTAGTAATCCACACCGGATGTCTCCGCGCCGCGATAGGTGATAAATGTCCCACCGCCCACCTTGCCCCGGTTCTTCATGATCCAGCGCAGGACGTCGGGGATGTAGGGAAAGTTATCGCGATAGACGGTCATGCCGAAGCCTGCCGGCGGCATCCCCACCTCGGCGACCAGATCGGCATAGTACTGGCGCAGTTCGCACAGTTCGATTTCGTTTTTGCCGGTCCAGTGAGGCCGCTTTTGCAGCGAGTCAATGTGGAAGCCGATGCCGGTCAGGCCGGCGCGCTTGAGGTCGCGCAGCAGGTCCTCGGTCAGGCGGACGCCGTTGCTCAGGATAAACGATTTGAGGCCCTGATGGGTGATGAAGTCTACGATGTCCACGATTTCGGGGTGGATGAGCGCCTCGCCGCCGGCGATAGAGATGTTGTCCACGTTACGCCATTGCTTAAGGAAGAGCACTTCTTTCTTGATTTCTTCGAGCGGCTTATGGCCGGCCAGCTTCTGCCGATAGCAGCCCTTACAGTGGATGTTGCAGATGTCGGTGACCTCGACCCAGCCGATGGGGTTGTCGTTGAGCGACCAGGGCCACCGATACAGGTTGCGCTTGTCGGGGATGATGCTTTTATCAGGGATCATGCTTCGCCTCCTTGCGTAGGTGCAGATCAGATGGGGTGTATATGGAGGGGCATTATAGGGAGAATAGCCAACAAGTCAAGTCTTGTTTCGCTCCCGGCAAAATGGACCAATAAGGTCTGCTATATCGTGTTTTTAAGCTTGTGCTCACACGGGCAGCTCGCACCCTCTTGACAGACAGGGGACAAAAGCGGTATACTGCCGTCGTCGAACATATGTTCGACCGGAGTCAAAGCCATCAGCCAAGGAGGAAAGCAACTATGGGAAGCCCGTTTGTCCACATTGAGATCAGCGCCCACGATTTAGATCGGGCGCGGCGTTTCTACGAGACGGTGTTCGATTGGAAGATCGATCTCCAGCCTATGCCCAATGAGGAGATGCCCTATGGGATAATCAACACCGGCAAGGAGCCCGGTGGTGGCCTCTATCAGGTCTCATCCGATCGGCCGGTGGATGTCACCGTCTACCTCGGCTCCGGCAACCTGGAGGAATCGCTCCGCAGAATTGAGGCGGCCGGCGGGCGCACGATGATGCCGCCGACGGAGGTGGCAGGAGAGGGTTGGTTCGCTATCTTTGCTGACCCGGAAGGCAATGCTTTGGGGCTATGGCGGCCTGCTGAGGGTAGTGGTATGTAGTCGGCCGTAACGGTTTACAGCCGGGCTTTGCGTTCCAGGCCGGCGCGGTCGGAGATGATGATGCGGTGGCGTTCGACCCGGATCAAGCCTTCACTCTGAAGCACGCGCAAGGCCCGGCTGACGACCTCGCGCACCGTGCCCAGCCGGGCGGCCATCTGCTCGTGCGTCAGGCGAGATGAGCCCCCGGCTGCGGCCTGGTCGAGCAAGAGCTTGGCCAACCTGGCAGCCACCGGCCGCAGCGATAGGTCCTCGACCAAGCCGACGAGTTGGCGTAAGCGGGCTGCCAGGAACTCAATGACTGCCAGGCAAAGCTCAGGGCGTTCGCGCAGGATGGTCATCATCGCGGACCGCTCGATGACCCAGGCCATGACCGGCTCCAGCGCCATGGTGCTGGCCGGGTTGGGGCCGCTGTCAAACACAGCGACCTCGTTGAACGACTCGCCGGGTCCGGCGATGTGCAGGATCTGCTCGCGGCCGTCCGACGAGAGTTTGAAGATCTTCACCCTGCCCTGCTCCAGGCAGTATAGCCCGGCGCAAGGCTCACCTTCCAGGAAGATCACCTCACCCGTGTCATATGACCGCCGGGTGGCGGCCTTGGCCATGGACTCGCGTGTCGCTGCGTCCGCTGTCCGCAAGTAAGGAATCCCCTTCAGAAGTTCGGCAACCGAAGCCATTAGTGCAACAGATTGTCCAGGATGATAATGTCCAAAGTGGGTGCTACGCGCACCAGTGATTGATCGTTGGTCACGAAAGCAGTTGCATCGTGGATGAGGGCAGTGGCGGCTTGGGATGAATATGTATGCAAAGCAATTTCGTGCTTTTGCTTGTCATGATAACACAGGACGGCCGGATAAGCAAGGTCGCCCGCATAAGGTGATTTCATGCTCGTTCTAGACGTGCACGTCACCCGTTGCCTCTTTCTCGGGGAGCTTGATGGCGCGGAAGCTGCGATATAACAGCAGGTCGTAGGCGATCTTCAGGCCACCGGCCAGGAAGAAGGGCGCGCTGAATAACGCCGGGTTGCTGAGCAGAGCGCCGGCGAAGGTGGGCGATAGCGCCGCACCGGTGGTGCGGGCTATGCCGGTCACGCCCGCGGCAGCCGAACGCTCATCGGGATCAACGACCGCCATCGTGTAGGACTGCCGGGTCGGTACATCCATTTGTGAAATGCTGAAGCGCAGCAGTAAGACAGCGATCGCCAACAGCAGGTTCGGCATCAGTGGCACCAGCATCAATAAGATGTTCGACGGCAGGTGCGTGAACACCATGGTGTTAATCAGCCCGACGCGCGCTGCCACACGTGCGGCAGTCAACGCCGAGAGGCCCGCCAGAATGTTCGCGCCGAAGAAAATACTCCCCAGCACTGCTGGCTCCACGCCAAAGCGGACGTGAAACCAATAGGCCACAATGCTCTGGATGACGAAGCCTCCCGCGAATGCGTCCAGGGTGAATAATGCCGACAGCCTGAGCACAACGCCGCGAGACCGGTGCAGACCGAAGCGGCTCCCAGAGGTTAAAGGCGAGCTGGGTGTGGGGTTTGATAGGTGAACCTCAACGGCTGCCGACAATCTCGTAAATAAGGCTCCGAGCAGCAGCCCTATCAGGGCATAGCCAATCACAATCGCGCGGTAGCTGTCAAGCGGTCTCAGGCCCGCCCCTTGTAGGGCCTGGGCCAGGAGGCCGCCACCGAGCGCGCCCAGCGCAGTGGCGAATGAGCCCACCAGATTGTACCAGGCGAAGGCCTGCGTGCGCCGCTCGCTGGGGAGGAGCTGAGACAGAGATGCCTGTTCAATGGAGAGAAACGGGCCGACTTCGTTGCCGCTGGGACTGATGACGCCGATGGTGGCGGCTACCGCCAGTAGCACCAGGTTGCGGGTCAATGCGAACAACACGCCGGCAGACACCATCAGGGCAGCGCCGACGATGAGCATCCGCCGCCGGCCGATCCGGTCGGCGTGCGTGGTGATCCACAGCGAGATAGCTGTATCTCCAATCAAGGTGAGGGTGAGTAGTATGCCGATCTGCGTTTCGGTCAGGCCGAACTGCGCCAGGTAGAGTACGAGCACGACTGACAGGAACCCATAGGCGAACAGGCGCGCGATGCGTGTGCTGAATAGGAGGCGGGTATCCGGCGTCAACAGGCGCAGAAGCTGAAATTGGGGTAACTTCAGAAGCATGCCACCTCGATAGTGCGCGGAGTTATGCAAGCTCGCATTTCCCCCTCTCCCAATTTGGGGAGAGGGAGTGGGTGTGAGGGCGAACGGGCTATTTGAAATCGCCGTCTGGTTTGCCGCGCCGCACCATTTCCTGGCAGTAGGCATAGAGCGCGTCGTACACGATCCACCCGGCGGCGTTGATCTCGTGGTCGTCTTTGTAGCCCAGATGGCGAAATCCTTCGGCGGTCGCCTTGAGACCGGGGCTCTCGGGCTGGTTCCACAGGGTATTATCGGTATCTGCGCCGTTGACGATCTTGCCGAGCAACACCAGCGCCGGATCCGCAGTCAGGTTGTACTTCTTGAGAATGGCCTCGAATGAGCATTCTTTGCCGTGGTGGCCGAGTTCGACGCCTTTCACATCAAAAGGGGTCGCGCCCAGCCGTTCGGCTTCGCTCATCACCTGCTCGGCGGGAACGAAGTAGAACTCGGCATCGTGGTCAACGAACTTCCTGATGAGCCAGGGACAGGCCACCCGGTCCACCTTGACGTGCTCACGGGTGATCCAATTCACGGGTGATTCTCCTACTTGTCTCTTCTGTTTGAGGAGGGAACGGGGTCGAGCGCGGTCTGGCGGCGGTGCAGGACCGAGAGCGCGTCGGCCTGCTGCTCGGCGTGATAGGAGCTGCGCACCAGCGGGCCTGACTCTACCCAGCGGAAGCCCATCTCTAGCCCGATGCGCTTGAGTTCGGCGAACTCGTCGGGGTGGACATAGCGCTCAATGGGCAAGTGCTGGCGGCTGGGCTGGAGGTACTGGCCGAGTGTCAGGATGTCCACGCTGCACTCGCGCAGATCGCGCATCACCGCCACAACCTCGTCCAGTGTTTCGCCCAATCCCAACATCATGCCGGACTTGGTGACCGCGTCGGGCATGATGCGCTTGGCATTGCCGAGTGTTGCTATGGCCCATTCGTATCTGTCTTGCGGCTGGACGCGCTTGAACAGGCGGGGGACCGTCTCGACGTTGTGGTTGAGGATGTCGGGCTGCTCGGTCAGGACAATGGCGAGGGCTTCAGGCGAGCCCTTGAAATCGGGGATGAGTACCTCGATGCTGCACTCAGGCTGAACCTCGCGCACGCGCCGGATGCATAGGGCGAAGATGGGTGCACCGCCGTCGAGGCGCTCATCACGGTTGACCGAGGTGATGACCACGTGCCGCAGATTCATGGCCTTGACCGCCTGGGCCAGGCGTTCGGGCTCGTGCCAGTCCAGCGGCAGGGGGCGGCCGGTCTTGATATCGCAGAAGCCGCACGAGCGTGTACACACGTCGCCCATGATGAGAAAGGTCGCCGTGCCCCGGCCCCAGCAGTCGCCGATGTTGGGGCACATGGCTTCCTCACAGACGGTGTGCAATTCTTTGGATCGCATCAGCCCCTTGAGCCAGGTGTAGGTCTCGCCGGAGGGCGCGCGCACCTTGATCCAGTCGGGGCGCCGCTGCAGGCGCGGCTGGCTGTTTGCGGCTGGCTGGTCCGTGTTCGGAGCCACAGGGATGTCAGTGATTAGATTCATAAACTCAATTGTACGCGAAATGGGGGCCTATCGCAATAGGCGGTTGCACTGCTCTCCCTTGTGACATATAATGGGTTAAGCCATGGAGGAGAGAGGACATCATGGCGTGGCGGCGACCTGGCCTTATCGCTACAGCCGCCGTGCCACGCAACTGCGGCGTTCCCTGATGCGCGAACTGATCGCGTTGACGGCTCACCCCGATATCATCTCGTTCGCCGGTGGGCTGCCTGCGCCCGACCTGCTGCCGGTCGCGGAGATGCGTGATTGCATGGAGGCGGTGCTGGCCCGCGATGGGGCGCGGGCCTTCCAGTATGGGCCGCCTTACGCTCCGCTCAAGGAAGCGCTGGTAGAGCATATGGCCCGCCTGGGCGTGCGCACGCGGCCGGAGGAAATATTCATCACCACAGGCGCGCAGCAGGCGTTGGATGTCCTCTTCCGGCTGCTCGTGGACCGGGGCACGTCGGCTGTGCTGGAAGAGACGGTTTATACCGGTATCAGCCAATCGCTGATCAGTCAGGGAGCGCGGCTGCTGACGGTGCCGACGGACCTGCACAGTGGCATTGATACAGATGCGGTCGCATGGCATTTTCAGAACGGCCTGCGTCCACGCTTGTTAGCCGTCGTGCCCGATTTCCACAACCCGCTCGGGGTCAGCTTGAGCGCCGACAAGCGCGAACGGCTGATTGAACTGGGGCGGCGCTACGGCGTGCCGATCATAGAGGATAATCCTTACAGCCTGCTGCGCTATCAAGGTGAGCCATTGCCCGCGCTCAAGTCGCTGGATGAGACGGGTGGGGTCATCTTCATCGGCTCGTTCTCCAAGCTACTGGCTCCGGCGTTGCGCCTGGGCTGGATCGTTGCGCCAGAGCCGCTGCTACAAAAACTGACGGTGGTGAAGGAGACTGCCGACCTGGAGACATCGGCCCTGACTCAGCGTGTGGTGGCCGAGTTCTACCGGCGTGGGCTGATGGAACCGCACTTGGAGCGGGTGCGCCAGGTCTACCGCCAGCGGCTGGCAGCGATGCAGGCGGCGCTGGCGCGGGAAATGCCCCCCGCCGTCTGTTGGAGCACGCCCGCGGGTGGCATTTTTCTGTGGCTGTGCCTGCCGCAGGGGAGTGATGCGCAGGCATTGCTGCCCCAGGCAGTGGAGACCGAGCGCGTCGCCTTTATCCCCGGTGTGGCCTTCAGCCCAGACGGCCACAGCGCCAACGCCATGCGGCTAAACTTCTCCAACACACCGCCAGCGCAGATTGATGAGGGCATCACCCGGCTGGCGCGGGTGATCAAACAATCCCTCGACTTGACATAACAAAACAAGGAGGTATCCAATGGCCATTAAAGACCTTCCCCAAACTGACGCCCGTTCAATGACTGAAGAGGCCGATTTTCTCCAGATTCGGGCGATAGACCACGTGGAGTTCTGGGTGGGTAACGCCATGCAGGCTGCCCACTTTTATCGTACTGCCTGGGGTTTCCGCCCGGTCGCCTACAGTGGCCTGGAGACCGGCGTGCGCGACCGGGCCAGCTATGTGCTGGAGCAGGGTCACATCCGTCTGGTTGTCAGCGCCCCTTATCACCCGGATAGCGAAATGGCAGCCCATCACCTGATGCATGGCGATGGCGTCAAAGTGATCGCAATGCGCGTGGACGATGTGGAATCGGCCTATCGTGAGACGACGATGCGGGGGGCAGTGGGCGCGCAACCGCCCATGGAATTCAAGGATGAGCATGGGGCTTTTCGCACCTCTGCTATCCATATCTATGGCGATACGCTGATCAAGTTCGTAGATCGCGACGACTACAACGGCCCCTTTGCCCCAGGCTACCGGCCACCACGGAGCGAGTTCAGGGTCGAGCCGGCCGGCCTGCTGGAGATTGACCACATCGTCGGCAATGTCCAGCTCGGCAAGATGAACTACTGGGTCAACTTCTTCCACCAGGTCATGGGCTTTCGGCAGCTCATTCACTTCGATGACAAGGACATCTCGACCGAGTACTCGGCGTTGATGTCGAAGGTGATGCAGAACGGCGACGGGCGAGTGAAGTTCCCCATCAATGAGCCTGCTGAGGGCAGGAGGAAGTCGCAGATCGAGGAGTACCTGGACTACTACTACGGGCCGGGCGTGCAGCACATCGCGCTGCGCACCGATGACATTGTGACGAGCGTGCGCCAACTGCACGATAGCGGCGTGGAGTTCCTGCGCGTGCCGCACTCGTACTACGAGATGCTGCCCGACCGGGTCGGCTCGATCAACGAGCCTGTCGAGGCTCTGGAAGACCTGGGTATCCTGGCTGATCGCGATGATGAGGGCTATCTGCTCCAGATTTTCACCAAGCCGGTGCAGGACCGCCCCACGGTGTTCTTCGAGGTGATCGAACGCCACGGCAGCCGTGGCTTTGGCAAGGGTAACTTCAAGGCGCTGTTTGAGGCGATTGAGCGCGAGCAAGCGTTGCGCGGTAATCTCTAGCAGTTACATGAAACTGGTCACGTTCATGGGATTAGGGCCCGGCTGGGATGAGAAGCGCGGGCCAGATCTGGGCGCACTGGTAGGTGAGAGCGAAGCGGCCGTGGTGGACCTGCGTTGTGCCCAGTCGTGGGCACAGGGAGCACGCGGCCTGCGCCCGCTCACCCTACCCTCCGATATGGAGATGTTGCTCGTCGGCAATAACCGCCAGCCGTACCTGGACCATATCCGCGAGGTGTTGGGCTGGCTGGCGGGAGAAGACGTGCTGTCACTCAAAGGCCGGGGACGAGCGCCGGTGGCTTTCCCCCTCAACCGCGTTCGCCTGTTTGCGCCGTTGCCCTTCCCGCGCAGCGTGCGCGACTTCTACGCCTTTGAGCAACACGTCAGGGCGGCGCGAGCGCTGAGGGGACTGGACATGATCCCGGAGTGGTACGAGATACCGGTTTTCTATTTCAGCAATCACAACGCCATCTTCGGTCCCGACGATGACATCCCCATGCCCCGCGCCACCCAGGAGATGGATTATGAATTGGAGGTAGCTTGCGTCATCGGCAAGCCGGGGAACGATATTCCGGTTGAGGAGGCGGAGAGCTACATTGCCGGCTACATGATCATGAACGACTGGAGTGCTCGCGACCTGCAGCGCAAGGAGATGAAGCTCAACCTGGGGCCGGCCAAAGGCAAGGACTTCGCCACCAGCCTGGGGCCGGCCCTGGTCACGCCCGACGAACTCGAGGACCGGCGCATCGTGCGCGGGGGGGCCGGCAGTGTGTACGATCTGACGATGACGGCGCGCGTCAACGGCAAAGAGTTCTCACGGGGCAACTTCAAGGACTTGACCCATACTTTCGCGCAGATGATCGCCCACGCCTCACGCGACACGGTTCTGTATCCGGGTGAGGTGTTCGGCAGCGGCACGGTTGGGACGGGCTGCATTCTGGAACTGCGCCCGGAGACGACCGGCGGCTGGCTCAAAGCCGGCGATGTCATCGAACTGGAGATCGAGCGATTGGGTGTCTTGAGGAATCGAGTAGTTGAGAGAGGAAAGCAAGGGGTGTGAGCTATGCCATTCTATCATAAGTTGGGAGAGATCCCGCATAAGCGGCACACGCAATTCCGCAAGCCCGATGGGTCGCTCTACGCTGAGCAAGTGATGGGCACTCAAGGCTTCTCCGGCATTCAGTCCATCCTGTATCACCATCACCCACCGACGCAGGTGCGGCGCATCGTCAAGCTGGCCGAATTCGTGTTTGAGTTTGAGGAGCCGGGAGCGCTGCGCCACCGCCATTTGCGGACCAAGGAGGCGACCAAGGGAGGTGACCCCCTCACGGCGCGCCAGTGGTTGATGGCGAATAGTGATATTGCTATCGGCATCGCCCGGCCAACTGATGAGATGGATTACTTCTATCGCAACGGCCAGGCCTTCGAGTGCATTTTCATCCACGAAGGGCACGGGCGGCTGGAAACGGTGTTCGGTTTACTGACATGGGGCCCAGGTGACTATATCATCATTCCTATCGGCTGCACGCACCGGTTCGTGCTGGATCGGGAGGGCGAGCACCGCTGGCTGGTGTTT
>CADDZL010000119.1 GCA_902812335.1 Chloroflexota bacterium
ATCGTCCTGGATGATAACGCCTTGTTCCGCCATGCGGACCTGGCCGAATTGCGTGACCTGAGCGATGAAGCCCCAGCCGAGACCGAAGCACGTACCCACGGCCTGAGCTACGTTAAGCTGGAGGGGGATATCGGTTGTATGGTCAACGGTGCCGGCCTGGCGATGGCGACCATGGATTCGATCCAGTTGTTCGGTGGCGCGCCGGCCAACTTCCTCGACATCGGCGGCGGCGCGCAGGCCGAGAAGGTCGCCGTGGCGCTGCGCATCATCCTGTCGGACCCGAACGTCAAGGCGGTGCTATTCAATATCTTCGGTGGCATTACGCGCTGTGATGAGGTGGCACGAGGCATCCTGGCGGCCCTGGACGAAGTCAAGCCATCTATCCCCATGGTCGCCCGGCTGGTGGGCACGAATGAGGAGGAGGGCCGGGCCCTGTTGCAGGGGGCCAACATGATCACGGCAACAACCTTGTTCGAGGCAGCCCAAAAAGTGGTGGAGGTGGCGCGTGAGCATTCTGGTTAATCGAGAGACCCGCCTGCTGGTCCAGGGTATCACCGGCCGCGAAGGCCAGTTCCATACGCGCCAGATGATCGAGTATGGCACGCAGGTGGTCGGCGGAGTGAGGCCCGGCAAGGGCGGCGAGTGGATGGCCGGGGTGCCTATCTTCGACACCGTCCATGAGGCCGTCGAGGCGACCGGCGCCAATGCCTCCATCATCTACGTGCCGGCGCGTTTCGCCCCGGACGCCATATACGAGGCTGCGGACGCCGGCCTGCCTTTGATCGTGTGCATCACCGAGGGCATCCCCGTGCTCGATATGATCCAGGTGCGGGCTTACCTCGACCAGCGCGGGACGCGCCTGATCGGCCCCAACTGCCCCGGCCTGCTCACGCCGGGTGAAGCCAAGGTCGGCATCATGCCCGGCCATATCGGCCGACCGGGTACGATCGGTGTCGTATCGCGCAGCGGCACACTAACCTACGAAGTGGTTTATGCCCTGACGCTGCGTGGCCTGGGTCAGTCCACCTGCGTGGGCATCGGCGGCGATCCCATTAACGGCACCAGCTTTGTGGATGTGCTGCGCCTGTTCCAGGAGGACCCGCTGACCGACCAGGTTGTGCTGATCGGTGAGATCGGCGGTACCGATGAGGAACGGGCGGCGGAGTTCATTGACCAGCACATGACCAAGCCGGTAACGGCCTATATCGCCGGGCGGACGGCACCGCCCGGCAAGCGCATGGGTCACGCCGGTGCCATCATCGAAGGCGGCACCGGCCTGGCCGCCGACAAGATCGCCGCTCTGGAGGCGGTTGGGGTGCGCGTGGCCGAGCACCCGGATCAGATCCCTGATCTGATTGCCCATTGAATTTCAGATTCCGGCTCTCTGATTTTAGGCTTGAGAAGCATGGGGCTTCGATCAAAAATCAGAGACATTCAATCGAGCATCATCAAGAGGAGGCTGCCCGTGGCGCAAGAAGAGACTTCACTCAAGCAGGCTCAGTCCGCCCTTGAGAAGTATCAACAAGATGTTGCAGCCAACCCCAATAGCGCCGATGCCAGAAGCAACCTGGGATGGGGCTATTATGGCTTGCGTCAGTACCATGAGGCCATCCGCGAGTTCCAGAAGGCGACCAGCCTTCAGCCCGACCACATAGACGCACAGTGGGGGCTCGCCCTGTCGCTCAAGGGAGCCGGTCGGCGCGATGAGGCCATCGCCGCCTTCCAGAGGGCCCTCGACCTGCTGCGCCTGGTCAAGGAGGAAGACAGGGACCGGGCAGCGATACTCAGGCGCCAGGCACAATCCCACCTCAACGACTTGCAGAAAGTCACGAGCGTACAAAGCCCATGAACAAGCGCGAACGGCTGGAAGCGGCCATTCACGGCGCGCCGGTGGACCGGGCCCCGGTGGCGCTATGGCGGCACTGGCCAGGAGATGACTATCGCCCGGAGGACCTGGCGGCTGCAACGGTCGCCTTTCAGCGTCAGTACGATTTTGACTTCGTCAAGGTCACGCCCGCCAGTAGCTTCTGCCTGGAAGATTGGGGAGCGCAGGACCGCTGGCTGGGCAACGAGGAGGGCACCCGCGATTATACCCATCACCCGGTGGCACAGCCGGAGGACTGGGTACAGCTACCGTTGCTGGACCCATACCGGGGTGCGCTGGCCCGCCAGGTGCACTGCTTGAAACTGATTCGGTCGGCACTCGGCGACGAGGTGCCCGTGATCCAGACCATCTTCAGCCCATTGGCACAAGCTAAGAACCTGGTCGGCGATGGCCGGCTCCTGGTACACCTGCGCCGTCACCCGGACGCGCTCCGCGCCGGGCTGGAAATGATCACCCAGAGCACGATCCGCTTCATCGAGGTGATCAAGTCAACCGGTATCGCCGGCATCTTCTACGCCATCCAACATGCCAACTACGGCCTGCTGAGCGAGGCCGAGTATAAACTGTATGGCTCAGCCTATGACTTGCGTATCCTGGCGGTGGCCGGCGACCTGTGGCTGAACGTGCTGCACCTGCACGGCAACGATGTCATGTTTGACCTGGTGCGGGACTATCCCGTACAGGTGATCAACTGGCATGATCGCGAGACACCGCCCTCTCTGAGCGAAGGCCGGGCCCGCTTCCCGGGCGCGGTGCTGGGAGGCATCCAGCGCATCGAGACGCTACTGCGCGGTAGCCCAGATCAGGTGCGGGCTGAGGCCGCCGAGGCGCTGGCGCAGACCGGCGGGCGGCGCTTCATCCTGGGCACGGGCTGCGTCACGCTCATCACCACACCGACATCGAATATCCGCGCGGTGCGCGAGGCGGTTGAAAGTAGTACGCTGATGAACGCGGATAAACGCTGATAAGACGAGAGCTGAGCTGAACAAGACCGGCGTGAATCCGCACTTAGCTACCTCCCATTGAGAATGCGAGTCATCTCCGGCAGTGCTAAGGGGCGCCGATTGCGTTCCGTGCCCGGTGAGGGTACGCGGCCCATCAGCGACCGGGTCAAGGAGGCCCTGTTCGACATCCTGGCCGGGGACGTAGTGGATGCCGATGTGCTGGACCTGTTCGCCGGCACCGGCAGCGTCGGCATCGAGGCCCTCAGCCGCGGGGCGCGCCGCGCCGTCTTTATCGAAAGTGACCGCGATGCCATTGCCACGATCCAGGCCAACTTGCGGGCGACCGGCCTGGCGGCGCGGGCTCAGGTCATCCGCACCGATGTCTTTGTCTATCTGGCCAACGACCCGCGCCAGCCTTTCCATATCATCTATATCGCGCCCCCGCAGTACCAGGGGCTCTGGGCGCGCACCCTCCAGGCGCTTGACGCCCGTCCCGGTTGGCTGGCTGAAGATGGCGTCGCCATCGTACAGATTTATCCTAAGGAGTTTGAGCCACTGGCTCTAACGAACCTGCAACTGGTGGACCAGCGCCGCTACGGCAGTACGATGCTGTGCTTTTATGAGCGTCAAGCCCCTTAAACAGCCCAATGAAAGGAGACCTATGGTCAAACTCGTCGCTTTATACAAGCAGCCGGTCGATGTGACCGCCTTTGAGGAACACTATGCCAACGTGCACCTGCCTCTGATCGAGCGGGTGCCGAATGTGATCAAGACCTCGCTGACGCGCTTCTGGGGTGCTGCTGGCGGCGGTGAGCCGCCTTACTACCTCATGTATGAAATGTACTTCCAGGATAAGGAGGCGCTCGACGCAGCCATGGCATCGCCGGAGAACCGTGCCGCCGGCCGCGACCTGATGAGCTTCGCCCGTGACATCGTCACCGTCATGTTCGCTGACGTCTACGAATCCGAGGCGAAGTGAGGCTGCCCTAACTCGGGAAGGAAGAACCCCGCACCGTCTGCTGCCTCATCTCAGACGCCTGTCCGCTCTTCGGTCGCACCCAGGCGGTCAGTTCGATAGTAACGTGGTTGAAGACGCTCTGGGGGGGCAAGTTGCCTTCCCGGTATTCCAGATCAACCACGCGGGCATGAACCATGAGTGAGGCCGTCTCCAGTACCAGCGTCTCGCCCACGCGCGCCAGCACCGCCTCACCCTTGGGGGCCAGCTTGGCGCGGAAAGCATCGTCGTAGTAGGCATGTTCACTCATCAGCACCTGGGTCACGGTGCGGATGTCATCCTTGTCAAACAGCCACACCTCCAATGCGGTCACCTTGCGCGGCTCGCCAATGCCGATGGCCTCGGCGATACTGACACCATACTCACCCAGGAACTCACCAGTGGCGCTCTCCACACTGGACGAGTCATCATAACCGTCATCGCCGAACTCGTAGGTCGTGGTGAAGTGCGCCACCGGCTCGGCTCCCGGCCGCGCTGAACGCCGTTCGGGCACGGCCGACGCGCCGGGTTCGACCTCGGCTTCCTCGATCTCCTCCTCGCGTACCGGCAGCAGGCGGCCCAGGCGACCTTGCATCAGGGCCCACACGCCTCCGATGACCACGGCGGCAAGCAACCCGGCCAGGCAGATCAGGCCGACATTGCGTACGGTGGCGAATGCATCCGGCGCGGCGGCCGGCTGAGGCTCACCCGCCGTGCCGCTGGCGCTAAGCAAGACCTGGCTCAGTCGTTCGAGCTGACCCCTTTCCTGCTCGCTCGTAGTCGGCTGCTTGCTCAAGCTCTGCACCGCCGCTGCCGCCTCCGGCCAATCGGCCAGGGCTGCTTGCGCTGCCTTTGTGTCGCCGTCCAACTGCAGGCGAGCAGCGACGCCTTTGAGATAGACCTCTTGCAGATTCGTCGGGGGTTTCGTCGTCAAGTGCTGCGGGCCGGCATCGGTCCATTGGACCGGCCAGACTTCCCAGCCGATGAGCAGCCCCAGGCCCAGCCCCAGGAGCGCCGCTACCGCCAGGGCCAGCATGGGCCGGCGACCGATGAGAGTGGACACCTTGTCCATATGGGACGACTCCTTTCTAATAATGTGAAGCGTAAAACGTGATCATCTCAGTACGCTTTGCGTTTTACGCAGCCACCACTTCGGCCTCGGGCAGCTCATCCAAGGCGATGAGGCTCTGGCATTGGAGGCACTGCGCGCTCTGTTTGTTGGCGACGACAAGCAGGCCACCGCAATTCGGGCAGGGCTGCGGCAATGGGCGCTTCCAGGAAGTGAAATCGCAGGCCGGGTAGTTGGCGCAGCCATAAAAGACGCGCCCCTTGCGTGTCTTGCGCTCGACCAGTTCGCCGCCATCCTTCGGGCATGCCACGCCGATCTTTTCCAGGAACGGCTCGGTGTGGCGGCAGGTCGGGAAGTTGCTACAGCCGATGAACTTGCCATAGCGTCCCCAGCGCAGCAGCAACGGCGCTCCACATTCCGGGCAATCGCGCCCGATTGGCTGATGGCTCATGCCCTCCACCTTCGGCATAGTCCGCTCAGCCTGCACCAATTGCTCCTCAAACGGCTCGTAGAACTCACGCACCACCGGCACCCATTCGGTTTCACCCGCCGCGATCCGGTCCAGGTTCTCCTCCATGTGTGCCGTGAAGCCGACATCAACGATATCGGGGAAATGCTGAACCAGCAGATCATTGACCAGTTTGCCGGTCTCGGTGGGCACCAGCCGCCGGTCCACGCGCTCAACATAGCCCCGCTGCTGGATGGTGGACAGGATCGGCGCGTAGGTGCTGGGCCGGCCGATACCGTACTCCTCCAGGGCCTTGACCAGGGTGGCCTCACTGTAGCGCGGCGGCGGCTGGGTGAAGTGTTGCTCCGGCAGCAGGCGCAACAGATCGAGGACCTCGTCCACGCTCAGCTCCGGGATCAGTTTACCCTCTTCCTCTTCTTCTGGTGCCAGGTCCTCGTCGCGCGCCTCTTCATATACCACCAGGAAGCCGGGGAACTTAAGCGTCGAGCCAGCAGCACGGAACAGGTAAGGATAACCCTTCACTTCGTTCAGGGCAGGCTCCCTGTGGTCATCCCTATCCAAGCCGGCCACGATGTCCACCGAAATCGTATCGTAGACCGCCGGGGCCATCTGCGAGGCGAGGAAGCGTTGCCAGATGAGGGTGTACAACCGGAACTGGTCGTGGCTCAGCGTCTCCTTGAGCGCGTTAGGCTCACGCAGCACACTTGTCGGGCGGATGGCTTCATGGGCCTCTTGTGCACCCTTGGTCCGCGTCTTATACTGCGGCGGCTGTGGCGGCAGGAACGGCGCGCCGAAACGCCCGGCCACATACTGGCGGGCCTCGGCCTGGGCCTGCTCAGCTACATTGGTGCTGTCGGTGCGCATGTAGGTGATCAGCCCAACCGAGCCCTGTCCCCCACCCAGGTCAACGCCCTCATAGAGTTGCTGCGCCACGGCCATGGTGCGCTTGGCGGTGAACCCCAGCCGGCGTGAGGCCTCCTGCTGCAGCGTGCTCGTCGTAAACGGCGGTGAGGGCTTGCGCCGCCGCTCACCCCTCTTGACGTCGGCGACCACATAGGTCGCCCGCTCCAGTTCGTTCACGACCGCCTGCGCCTCGACCTGGGTTTTCAGGTCTACGTCCTGGCCGCGGATCTTGTGCAGCCGGGCCAGGAACGCCTGACGCGGCTCGCGCCCATCCCGCCTGGCCAGTTCGGCAGCGATGGTCCAGTATTCGACCGGGATGAAGTTCTCGATCTCGCGCTCACGCTCGACCACCAGGCGAACGGCGACCGACTGGACGCGACCAGCGGAGAGGCGGCCGCGCACCTTCTCCCACAGGAGCGGGCTGATCTTATAGCCCACCAGGCGGTCGAGGATGCGCCGTGCCTGCTGGGCATTGACAAGCTGTAGATTTAGCTGGCGCGGGTGTGCGAAGGCCGCTTCAATGGCGGGGCGCGTGATCTCGTGGAACTCGACACGGCGGGCCTGCTCCGGCGCAATTTCAGCCGCCTCCATCAGATGCCAGGCGATCGCCTCGCCCTCACGGTCGGGGTCGGTCGCCAGATAGACCTCGGCCGCCTTCCGCACCTCGGCCTTCAGCTCATTAACAACCTGCTGCTTCTCTTTAGGGACGCGGTAGCGCGGTTCAAAGTCGTTCTCCACGTCCACCGAGAGCTGCGACCTGAGCAGATCACGCACATGCCCGATCGAGGCTTTGACGCGGTAATCGTTCCCCAGAAAGCGGCCCACCGTGCGCGCCTTGGCCGGTGACTCGACGATAACCAGCCGGTTATTGCCACGGGGTCGCCAGGCTTTCACCCGCTGGCCTTGGGCCTTCACTCTTTTCGCGGCGGGCCGACGTGCCCGCTTCGCCCTCTGCTCCGGCGTAATCTCCGGTTTAGGTAGGCCCTCGTGCGCTGGCGTCGCCCCCATGCGGAAGAGGGTTGTGCCACAGACCGGGCATGTCCCCCGCGTCGCCGGAGTTCCCGTCTCGGTATATACCGCCGCAGGATCGCGCATCTCGCGCTTGGTCTTACACTTTACACAGTACGCTTCCATAATCTTTTATTACAGGTATCCCTCACCAGATTCCTGCAACTTATCCACAATCTTCTTGACATCCTGGGCCCTTTCAGCCGGACAGATCAGAATGGCGTCATCGGTGTCCACAATGATCATATCGCGCAGTCCGATAGTCGCCACCAATCGGTCAGCGCCGAAAATCAGGGTGCGCTGTGTATCAATTCCCAGGTGTCGGCCGCGCACGACATTGCCGGCGGCGTCCTCGGACAGGATATCCAATAGCGCTGCCCAACTGCCGACATCACTCCAGCCGATGTCTACTGGCAGCACCGCCACATCCTGCGCCCCTTCCATAATACCGTAGTCAATCGTCTGGCTGGCGACACGGGGCCAGACGCGTTCCAGCACCGCCGCCGCGCGCGGCTCGCCCAGGGCCGCCTCGACCCGCTCAAGTTGCTGGTAGAACTGCGGCATCTGGCGGGCGAACTCCTCCAGAATGCGGTCCACGCGCCAGATGAACATACCGCTGTTCCACGATGTGCGCCCGCTCTTGAGGAAGCCCTCGGCCGTCGCCCGGTCGGGCTTCTCGACGAAGCTCTCCACCTGATAGGCAGTGAACCCATTGTATTCATCCAGGCGCTGGCCCTGGCGGATGTAGCCGAAGCCGGTGGCAGCATATGAAGGGGTGATGCCCAGCGTCACCAGATGGCCCTCCAGCGCAACCTGATAGGCGGCGGTTAAGACGGCGCGGAAGCGGGCGGCGTCATGGATGTAGTGGTCAGCGGTCAACACGGCCATGACCGCTTCGGGATCGCGTCGTCGCAAATGGATGGCCGCCAGCCCGACGGCCGGCGCTGTGCCCCGGCCGACCGGTTCAAGGATGAAGTTGTCATCCGGCAACTCCGGCACCTGCTCGCGCAACACGTTAGCATGGTCTTGCCCGGTCACAACCAGGATCTGCTCCGGCGGGAACAGCGGCCGCAGCCGGTCCACGGCCAGTTGGAACATCGTCCGTTCGCCAACCAGTGATAGCGCCTGCTTGGGACGATGTTGCCGGCTGAGCGGCCATAAGCGCGAGCCGATGCCGCCCGCCATGATCACTGCATAATAGGGGCGACCCTGATGATCGCCTTGGCGCATGCCCTCACCCAACTTCCTTAACTTCTTTAGAGATAATCCCTTGGCTACCTGTGCTCAATCCACGACGTAAGCCGCTCTTCTTTCCCGCGCCAGCACATAATTCATTCCGCCCACCTGGCGCACCATTCCCTTAAGCTCCATCAGCGCCAATGCGGCTGAGACCTCGGTGATAGGCAGCCCCGCTCTGGCAGCCACCTCGTCCACGTGTACTGGCTCGACCGAGATCACGCGCAGCAGTTCAGCCTCGGTCGGGTTATCGGGAATGACCTGGCGCGCTTCAGTCTGCTCAGCCACCAGCGTCAGATTGAGTTCCTCCAGGATGTCTTCCGGCTTGAGCACCATCTTGGCACCATCTTGGATTAACCGGTTGGTGCCCTCGCTACCGCGCATCAAGATAGTGCCGGGCACGGCGAACACGTCGCGGCCCTGCTCAGCGGCAAAATCGGCGGTGATCAGTGCCCCGCTGTGCAGTCCGGCCTCGGTGACAAGCACACCCAGCGCCAGCCCGCTGATAATGCGGTTGCGCGGTGGGAAGTTGGCTGCCTCCGGCGGCGTCCCCAGCGGGTAATCGGTGATGACCGCACCGTGCTCGGCGATGGCTGCTGCCAGTTGGCGATGCTCCGGCGGATACACCTGATCAATGCCGCAGCCCAGCACAGCAATGGTTCGACCACCGGCATCGAGCGCCGCCTGGTGCGCCTGGGCATCAATCCCCCGCGCCAGTCCGCTCACGACCGTCACGCCACTGCGGGCCAGCGATGCCACCAGATGGCGGGTCACCTCCCGGCCATAGTTCGTTGCCCGGCGCGTACCCACCACCGCCACCGCCCAGTAATCGGCCTCGGTCAACTCGCCTTTGACGTACAGGACCGGGGGTGGGTTAGTGATCTGACGCAGCCGCGCCGGATAACCGGGGTCAGCCCAGGTGAGCACGTGCGCACCAGCCTGCCTCACCTTCTCCAACTCAGCATCGAGGTCAAGCCGGGCCCGCGCTGCCAGCAAAGCCTCAATGGCGCGCCGGTCAATGCCGATGGCCTGCAGCGTGGCTACATTCGCCTGCCAGGCCGCGCTCAGGCTGCCGAAGTGGTCGAGGAGGGCCTGGAGCTTGGCCGGGCCGATGCCCTTGACGATGTTGAAGCCTACCCAGTATTTCTTTTCAGTATCCAATATCCTACGCTCGGATCGAACTGGCTTCCTCTGGGCCGCCATACCCGCATGATACTATCCGGCAGAATGGCTGTCAAGCCGACAGAGCCGGTAGGAATCTTAAAACTAATGTAGACTCAGCGCAGACCTTCCAAGAGCCTGACCACCATCCGCCCCGCCGCCGGGTTGATTTCCAACACGACGTCGCGGATGGCCGGAATGAGGATCTCACCGGACGGGCCGTGCACGACGTACACGTCGTTGGCGCCGGTTTCGAGGACTTCGACCACGTGGCCCAGCCGCTCGCCTTCGGCGGTCCAGACCGATAAGCCGACGACCTGGTGGACATAGAACTCGCCCGGCCCAAGAGGTGCGGCCTCATCGGCCCGAATGGACACATCTAGCCCGCGCAGCGCCTCAGCCGCCGCGCGCGTATCGCAGCCGGCCAGCTTGAGCAGGACATCCCCTCCGGCGAGCCGGGCCCGCTCAATGGCATAGGGCAGGCTATCCGGACCAAGATAGACTGTCAGCGGAGATGCCAGGCGCTCCGGGTGGTCGGTATCGAGGG
>CADDZL010000120.1 GCA_902812335.1 Chloroflexota bacterium
GCCGATGGGCTACATCGCCAACGTCCAGTTCGCACCTTTCTACGTCGCCGTGGATAAGGGCTACTACGCCCAGGAAGGCCTCCAGATTGATTTCGACTACAAGTTCGAAACCGACGGCGTCAAGCTGGTCGGGGCCGGTGAGTTGCCCTTTGCGGTCGTCAGCGGCGAGCAGGTCGTGCTGGCCCGCAGCCAGGGCCTGCCGGTCGTCTATGTTATGCAGTGGTTCCGCCGCTTCCCCATCGCCGTCATCGGTTGTGGCGACACCGTCCTCACCAGGCCCGAAGACCTGGTCGGCAAGACCGTCGGTCTGCCGGGATTCTTCGGCGCCAGCTTCGTCGGCTGGCGCGGCCTGCTGTATAAGGCCGGAATCGATCCGTCCAGGGTGACCGAGCAGGACATCGGCTTCAATCAGGTGGCGGCCTGCTCGCAGAACAAGGTCCAGGCAGTTGTCGGCTATGCCAACAACGAGCCCATTCAACTCCGCGCCGCCGGTAAGCAGATCAGCGCACTGTATGTCGCCGACTACGTGGACCTGGTGGCCAACGGCCTCATGACCAATGAAAAAACCATCAACAGCCAGCCCCAACTCGTCCAGCGCATGGTGCAGGCGACGCTGCGCGGGCTCAAAGACACGATTGATAGACCCGACGAGGCCTTCGAGATCGCCAAGAAGTACGTTCCGAGCCTGGGCGGGGAGAATGAGGCCGTGCAGCGCCAGGTCCTGGCCGAATCCATCAAACTGTGGCAGTCATCCCGGCTGGGCGTATCGGACCTGACGGCCTGGCAGACGACGGCCGATGTGCTGGCTCAGATGGGGCAGCTCACGACCAAACCCGATGTGAAGCAGCTTTTCACCAACCGCTTTGTGGAATCAGTATCGGGCCTGAGCCCGGTTGCCACGCAGTGAGCAGCAACCCGATGCTCGTCGCCGAGGGCATCAGCCTGGTCTATCCTAACCACAACGGCGGGCTCCAGGCATTGCGCGATGTCTCCTTCCAGGTTGCACCGCAGGAGTTCATGTGCCTGATCGGGCCATCCGGCGCGGGTAAGTCGTCGCTGTTGCACATCCTGGCCGGATTGGAACAGCCCACCGCTGGCCGGGTGCTCGTCGAGGGCCGACCGCTGACTGCGCCCCAACGTCGCATCGGTTTCGTTTTCCAGAAGGCCAACCTGATGCCCTGGCGCACGGTCCTAAGCAACGTCATGCTGCCCCTGGAACTGGCCGGCGTGCCCAGGGCTGAGGCCCAGAAGCGAGCGTTAGAGCTGATTGCCCTGGTCGGGCTAAGCGGCTTCGAGAACGCTTATCCCAGCAGCCTGTCGGGCGGTATGGAGCAGCGCGCCGCCATCGCCAGGGCGCTGGTCCACGACCCGCCCATCCTGCTACTAGACGAACCTTTCGGCTCGCTCGATGCGCTCACGCGCGAGCGCATGGCGTTGGAACTGCTGCGCATCTGGGAGGCGCGGCGCAAGACCGTCGTCATGGTCACCCACAGCATCCCGGAGGCCCTGTTCCTGGCCGACCGCGTGCTGGTGCTGGGGCCGCGACCGGGGCACATCGTCGCCCATATCACCGTGCCCCTGCCACGCCCGCGCACGCTCGACATGCTCTACGACAAGGCCTTTGGTGATCTCTCAGACCGCGTACGGGCGGCCATAGGAATTAATGGGAGTTCGTAGGCAAACGGTTCAAGCCTGACGCGGTTGTACGACCCGGCGGCGCAGCCGGCGCACCACCAAGAACAGGATCACCAGAGGCGCTGCCAGAACACAAAACGGGCAGGACGTAAAGGACGACCCAGATGGCGACATCGGCCAGCCCCTGCAGGGTACGGACGAGGGCCTCGATGGCACTGCGGGCCGCGCCGGTGGGCCGCCAGCCGCCCACGGCGATGGGCTGCGCCAGTGAGTCGGGGATGAGATCAACCGTGATGCTTGACAGCGCCGCCGATCGTTCCAGGTACTGGATGCGGCCCTTCACCTGCTCGATCTCACCGCGCGTCTGCGAGAGCTGGTTATAGACGGCCAGCACATCCTCGGTCTTGTCGGCCCGCTCCATGATCTTCTGAAGCTGGGCCCCGGTCGCCTCCGGGTTGCGCAGGCGCGATTGCAGGTCGGTATATTGCTCGGTCACGTCCTCGCCCTTGATGTCCCTGTTCCGAACGTCGGTCGCCAGCGCCTCGATCTGCTTGATGGCATCGTCGAACGCTTAGCAGGGGCGACCCGCCGGGTCGCCCCTCAGGGCGCATAGACGTACACCCCCACCAGCGTCGTCACATACAGGCGCGGCGGGTCGCCGGAGGTGAGATGCACCCCGCTCACGGCCTCGTCCGGCCCCCAGAGGCCATCCGTTACCTTGCTCCAGGTGACGCCGCCATCCTCGCTCCGATACAGACCGCGCCGTGCCCCCAGGAAGAGCCGCCGGCCTTCGGCATCCAGTGCCAGCGCGTTCAGGCCGACCTGCTCCGCTGAGCCGCCCGGCCGGTAGACGGCATCGCCCAGGCCCTCGTTAGACATCTGCCAGGTCGCCCCGCCGTCGTCGCTGCGCCAGACGCCGTGCGCTTCGGTGAAGAAGACACGCCGGGCATCACGCGCGCTCACCGCCAGCGCCGTGACCGCCAACAGGTCCGGCTGGGCCTCGCCGCCGGCGATCTGGGTCCAGGTGACCGGTTCGCCGGCGCGGACGAAGACGCCCCCGTTACCGCCCTCCGCCACGCCGCCAGCATAGACGCGCTCCGGATCGGCCGGCGAGACCGCCAGGGTGCTCAGGAGGTAGCCAGGACGGTCCTTGCGGCCGCCCACGAAGGCCGCGCCGGGCAGCCGCGCCCAGGTGGCACCGCCATCGGTCGTCAGGTAAGGGCCATCACAGCCGATGGCATAGGCCCGGTCGCTGTCGCGTGGGTCCACCGCCGCCGGGCGCAGGTTCATGCCGGCAGGCAGGCGCGCCCATGAGAAGCCGCTGTCGTTGCTCTTGAACAGCGGCTGTTCGGGCTCTTGACGGATGCAGGAACGCCCCGTTCCGGCGTACAGCGCCGCCGGGTCGGCCGGCCCGAAGACGAACTCGTCGTGCTCGACGCGACCGGTGATGAGTGTCCAGTCGCCTCCGCCATCCTCAGTCAGGTACAGGCCACCGGCAGTGACAGCATAGAAGATCCGGCCCAAGGGCGTGCTGCCCAGGACCTGGGTGGCTTGCAGGCCATCTATGATCAGCGGGCCGGCAGCAGCCACCGTGGGCGAAGGCGTCGCCAGCGGTGTTGGTGGCGGAGAAACAGTGGACAGCGGAGCACTCGTCGCCAGCCCCTCCTCTCCCCCGCTAGAGGAGGGGGTGGGGGAGAGGTCTTTGCCCACCGCTGTGGACGATGGTCCCGACACGGTACAGCTTGCTAATAGCAGACTAAGGCTCAGTGTAGCCGCATATACCCACTTGGCAAACATAAAGTCCGTGACCAAAATCCTATGGTCTGTTGCGCCTCATTATGATACCCTCTACGTGTGCACTGCCCGCAGGAGATGACATGCAACCGAAGTTAATTACTCGCCCGCAGCAAGAGATGTTCTTGACACCTCAGGAGGTGGCCGATACCCTGAAAGTATCCATCTTTACTGTGCGGCGCTGGATCGGGCAGAAGGAGCTACCAGCCTATAAAGTAGGTCGGGGGTGGCGTATTGCCCGAGCTGATTTCGACCGCTGGTTACAGGCGAATCGGCACGTCGCTGCCTGACCCAGCCCGCGATCACCCGGTAAGAGTATAGCGCGTCTCCAGCACGTGGCAAGTAGGGGCGGTAAACACACCGCCCCTACTGCATGACCACAGACCACATGAAAGCGGGCAGACCGCCGCGCACACACAACATGAGAAAAGGGCCATCGTCGAGGATGGCCCTTTGCATTCTCCTCTGCCCCCCCCTTATAGAGGAGGGGCCGGGGGAGAGGTCTAAACCACCACCCCCTGCATGGACCAGGGGCCGGTCCAGCTAATCGCCACCTGAGCCAGCCGACCGTGCCAGTCGCGCTCGTCCTCAAAGAAGACCAGCTTGTTGGTGCGGGTGCGACCGCGCCATTTGCCCTTGTGCTGCTCCTCGACCAGCACCTCGACCGTCTCCCCTAAATAGCGGCGATTGATCTCACCGACAATCTCGGCCTGGAGGTCATCGAGTGCCTGGCGGCGGCGCTCTTTCTCCTCCGGCGGCACGTCGTCCTCCATCCGCCGGGCCGAGACGGTGCCGGGCCGGGGTGAATACTTGGCGATGTGGGCCACATCCAGCCGCAGTTCAGCCAACAGGTCATAGGTCGCCTGGAATTGCTCGGCGGTTTCGCCGGGGAAGCCGACAATGATGTCGGTGGCAATGCTGGCATTGGGGATCATCTCGCGGATGCGAGCGATCAGGCGGCGGTAGTCGTCGGCGGTGTAGCCGCGCCGCATGTTGGCCAGTACCTCATCGTGGCCGGCCTGGACTGGCACCTCGATGTGCTCGCATACTTTGGGCAGTTCCGCAACCGTTTCTAGCAGCCGGTCGGTCATATAGCTGGGGTGCGAGGTCAGAAAACGGATGCGCTCCAACCCCTCGACTTCGTGGACGGTGCGCAGCAAGTCGGCCAGGTCGGGACCATCGGGCACATCCTTGCCATAGCGGTCCACAATCTGCCCCAGCAGCACTACTTCTTTCACGCCCTGAGCGACGAGCGAGCGCACTTCGGCAACGATCTCACCCACCGGCCGGCTGCGTTCGGGTCCGCGCTTGAGTGGAATCTGACAGAAGGTGCAGGCGTGCGAACAACCGTAGACGACGGCGACCGGCGCCGAGACCAGGCGGTTGCGCTCATGCAGCGGCAACACCACATCGCCGTCCTGGATGGCGAAGCGTTCGGCGACGGATTGTTGCTCCAGAGCGTAGGCCTCATGTTGTTGCAGGAAGGAGAGCAGCGGTTTGCCGTCCGAAGAAGGCGGCATGAAAACGTCAACGTAGGGGAAGCGTTCGCGCAGGACCCCGTTGCCCTTTACCCCGACCAGACAGCCCATGACCGCGATCACCGTCTTGGGGCGGCGCTCCTTCAGCGGCCGCAGACTGGTGAGCCAGCCGTAGGCCTTGTCTTCGGCGCTCTGCCGGACGGTGCATGTCTCCAGAACCAGGACATCGGCCTGGTCCGGTTGGTCCGTTGCGCGAAAGCCAGCCCTCTCCAGCTCGGACGCCACACGGCGGACGTCCGCATAGTTCATCTGACAGCCTTCAATGAAGAGATGATAATAACCCGTCATCGTTTCCCAATTACGACCGCTTCGGTCAGATAGAAGGTCATTCTACCCGCTTCGCGGCCCGGCGTCAAGGCTGCGCGCGCATAAGCCGGCGCCTGCACAAGCATGACCTCCAGGCGGATGCGGTCGGCCGGCGAGACGTTGGCATGGCTGGCCCACTCGTCCAGGTCAACCGCTTTGCGGAATTCCTCGGTGTGGACGACCTCCAACCCGGCGGCGACGAAGAAGCCTTCCCAGTCGGCTAATGGGTAGCAGCGCACGTGCGACGGATCGCGCAGCCGCTCGAAAGCGTTGATATAGCGCGCCGTGGCGCTATGCAAGGGGACAACATTGTCCACCACGGCAACAGCCCCGCCTGGGCGGCAGAGCCGCGCCATCTCGCGCACCACGGCGGCTACATCCGGGAAGTGGTGGGCAGCAAGCCGGCAGGTGACCAGATCGAAGGCGGCCGATGCCAGGGGCACTCTGGCCGCATCGGCCAGGGCCGGGGTCAGATTCGCGACGCCACGTGACGCTGCATGGCGGCGCGCCACTTCCAGCATCTGCAGCGTCACATCCACAGCCACGACCTGGCGGACATGCGGGGCAAAGGTCAGGGCCGTGTGGCCGGCACCGGTGGCAATATCCAGGACGCGCCAGGCCGGTTGTGGCGGGCACAGGTCGAGGAGGCGCTGCAAACTGGGGCCACGGGCGTGGCTCGGACTGGTGAGGTAGGCTTCAGCGTGGCGACCAAACTGGGCCTGTGTCAGTTCCCGCTCGGCTCCTCTCAGTTCTCGCTCCACAGGCCCAACTCGATCAGGCGCATGGCCGCCATATCCGGCGGAACGCGGCATAGCTCGCTTATCTCCATCACGTCATGGACCTCCAGTGACTCCAGCCAGCGAGATGGCATGAGCAGACAGCGGGCGAACAGCAGGCCCAGATCGGCATAGCCCTGACTGCCCAGTTCGATCTCGCGGCCACGCTCGCTCTGACGCAGATAGGAAAACAGCTTCTTGGCAGCTTCAACACGGAATTTAGGGCCGAGCGAGCCGCGCGTGCGCACCTGCCACTCGGGATCTGCCGGCCAAAGCTCCTGGTGCATGTCGGCCAACATGGACTCGACAGGCACCGGCGGCGCAGTAACGTTGTAGCGGCGCAACAGACCCTCGGCCAGACACTGCACCAGCCAGCGCCGATAACTCCAGGCGCGCTCATCCGTATCCGTGGGATGCGAAACCTCTGTCACGGTGCCCCTCCCCCGAGGCTCAGTAGATCACACATCTGTCATACTGAACGAAGTGAAGCATCTCTACTTCACACGCAAGAGACCCTTCGTTCCCCTTCACTTCGCTCAGAGCCTGGGCTCAGGGTGACAGGTCTGCGATCTACTGAGGTTGGCTAAAATCCGCCTTATCTTTCGCGGTTGATCACCGCGAACTCTTCGGTTATTCCCCCGCCTAGCGTCACCTTATTGTGACACATCTGCGCCAGATACGCAAGCCCGGCGCTTCAGCTCCGGGCTAACCTCTCCTCCTGCCCCTCCCCTGACAGGGGAGGAGCCTTCCTCAGCCCCGCCGGAGCTTCGCTCTTTCAGCGCGACGCTCAAGCGTCGCGCCTGTTGCCCCCGATCGGCACACACCCAGTAACCGGCTGAAATCGCCCCTGGCAGCCTCCAGCCAACCGTCCGGTCGGCTGCCTGATCGCCTGGTGACATTCGTCACGAATATCATGTGACATTCTTCACTACCCGGCCAGCGCGAAAAGGTCTATCCTGGCGCTGTAAATATTCGTCTGTGCGCATATAAGTATAGACGTGAGTACGGAGAGACATATGCAGCAGCCCCAGGAAGCCGAAGTCCAGTTGCTCCATGCGCAGATCTGTCAGGCCCTGGCCGACCCCACCCGCATCCTTCTGCTCTACCAGCTCGCCGAGGGACCCAGGAACGTGGGCGAACTCGCTACAGCACTTAATCTGAATCAGCCTACCGTCTCGCGCCACCTCAAGGTGCTGCGCGATCGCGGCATGGCCAGGACGGAACGCTTCGGCACAACGGTGATGTACTCCCTGACCGACCACCGTGTGATCGAGGCGCTCGATCTGATGCGGGCGGTGCTGGCCGACAATCTGGCTCAGCGAGGCGCACTGGCCAGGATGCTTAAACCGTAGCCAGTAGTCAGTAGGCAGACCTCTGCCTGCTGAATCTCATGATTCACAGGAGCAAGACAGATGAATCGTCAGCATATTTTCCTCTACCTGGGCGGCGTGTTTCTGCTGGTCGGGCTGGCATTGGCAATAGCCGGCGGCGACCGATCCCCCAGCCCCTCCCCCCTCAGGGCAGGGGGAACGGGGGTTAGCTCACTCGCGAACGCCCACCGCTTGCTGCCCGCCGCTTGTAGCAGCAAAGCGCCCAATGGCCTGGCGCAGTGCGGCTCACAGGCTTCGTCGTGCAAGAACTGCCATGAGGTCAAAGGCGAAGACCCGGTCAACAGCAAGGGCGAGTGGCATGTCTCGCATGCCTTCGGCGACTTCTGCGAGTTCTGCCATGGCGGCAATGTCCAGGCGACCGACAAGACCGCCGCCCACCAGGGCCTGATCCAGCCGCTGGGTGACGTGAAGGCGAACTGCTCATCGTGCCACGATGACTATGAAGCTAAGGCCCAAACCTATGCCGTCGCCCTGGGCATGACGCTCAACAGCAGCGGCAGCAGCCCGGCTCAGCCTCCGGCGCAACCGTCTGGCTCTGGCTCCGCTCAGCCGCCAGCACAACCCTCCGGCAGTGGATCAACTCAGCCGCCGGCGCAGCCCGCGGGTGCCGGCCAACCCAGCGCACCGCCGGTCGCACCGGCCGTCGCGCCCGGCGAGATAATTGACTATACCGCGCAATATAACGCGACCCAGGCCGCACCTATCAGCGCGGGCAACATCGTCGTCGGTGTTCTTCTGGTGCTCACGGTCATAGGCGGTGGCGCGTTCATTTACTGGAACGAGAAGCGCCTGCGCCGGAAAGCAGTGAGCAGTAACCTACCCCCCCCATCCCCTTCCCTAATAGGGAAGAAGGTGTTCTCTCCTCCTCGTGTAGAGGAGGGGCCGGGGGAGTGGTCCGGTGCCGGCGACCTGTCGCCCGAGCTGGCCAAGTTGTTGCCGGTGCTTCAGTCGCTCGATCCGCGCACGCTGCGCGCGCTCCGCATCATCCTGTCCGATCGCAAGCGCGGCGAAGAGTTGCTCCAATCCCTCAGCCTGATCAACTTTACCGTGCTGGAAGAGATGAAGCGCCTGGACAAGCGCGAACTATCGCTGCTGCTGGCGCTGGCAAGCGAAACTTAGACGGAGGAGGATGTCATGACCTGGTTAATGGCTCAACTGCGCAAGGCGGAATGGTCACCTTACGTCGCCGGGGCCGGATTAGGCCTGGTGACGATCATCGCCTTGCTGATCAGCAGCAGGCTGCTGCCCGCGCCCGTGCTGATCGGCGCCTCGGGCGCGTACGAAAACCTCATCGCCCCGCTCGGCCTGGCGCTTGATCCCAAGAACGCTTACTTCAAGTTCATCATGCCGCCGGGCCTCACCTGGTCGGTGTGGATGCTCATCGGTGTCTTTTTGGGCGGGCTGGCCTCGGCCCTCTTGTCGGGCACATTCAAGTGGCGCAAGCTGCCCGACCAGCAGTGGACGAGCATCTTTGGCAACAGCGTGCTCAAGCGCTGGCTGATGGTCTTCTTCGCCGCGGCGTTGCTGGAGTACGCCGCGGGCATCGCCGGCGGCTGCACCAGCGGGCTGGCGATCTCCGGCGGCGTGGTGCTCGCCCCGGCGGCATTTATCTTCATCGCGGGGATGTTCGCCTCAGGCATCGTCACCGCCTGGGCCCTGTACGGAAGGAGATACTAAAATGCTTATCATTGCGCCGCTCCTCATCGGCTTCCTGTTCGGCTTCCTGCTGCACAAGGGCGGGATGACCCGCTACCACAAGATCGTGAACGTGTTCCGCTTCACCGACCTGGCCGTGCTCAAGTTCATGATGTCGTCCATGGTGGTCGGGATGATCGGCATCTACCTGCTGACCGACCTGCACATCGTCGCCAGCATGCCGATCACGCCAACCTACGTTGTCGGCAACCTGATCGGTGGGCTGTTGTTCGGCGTAGGCATGGCCACCGCGGGCGTGTGCGCCGCACCCATCGCCGCCGGGTCGGGCGAAGGCCGGCTGGACTATATCATCCCTGGCATCTTCGGCATGCTGACCGGCGCGTTGCTGTTCGGCCTGACTTACAACCAGGTCTACCCGGCACTCAACAAGATCGCCAACGCCGGGCCGATTGTCCTGCCCGATGTGATCAACGCCAACCACTGGCTGGTGATCGGGCTGTTTACGGCCATCACGCTGGTGCTGTTCTACACGCTGGAGCGTGCCATCCGCATGCGCCCGGATAAAGCGTGAGAGGACCATATGGCAGATGAGATCATTCAACTGACGCGACGCGATTTTCTCAAGGCCTCGGGGGCCACGTTGGCAGCGCTGGGCCTGGCCGGTGCCGGCTTTGGGCCGGCGCTGGCCGCCGCCAACGAAAGCGGGGGGCTGGCCTATGATAAGATCGTGCCGACGCTGTGCGAGATGTGCGTCTGGCGCTGTGGCGTGCGCGCCAAGGTGCGGAACGGGCACGTCGTCAAGCTCGAAGGCAACCCCCTCCACCCCCACTCGAAGGGCCGACTGTGCGCACGCGGCCAGAGTGGCATCATGGCGGCCTATGACCCCGACCGGATCAAGTTCCCCCGGATCCGCGTCGGCGCGCGGGGCGAGGGCAAGTTCCGCAGCGCCTCATGGAACGAGGCGCTCGATTACACCGCGAAGCGGATGCTGGAGATCAAGCAGAACTATGGGCCGGAGGCTATGATCTTCTCGTCCACGCACAACTTGAGC
>CADDZL010000121.1 GCA_902812335.1 Chloroflexota bacterium
ATAAAACGGTGTGTTCATGCCGAGCGCGAACAGGACCGCCAGGCCCAGCCCGGCCAGAACCAGCCAAGCCCGCCGCCCCAGTACGCTCAGACCCAGGATCGCCAGGATCAGCACCGCCGGCCCTGCATAGGTCATCCACTCGTGGAAACCGCCCCGATCGGGCAAGATCACGCCCAGCAGATAGCGCCAGGGCAACGAGGACCAGCCCGCCTCCGCCGGTGTGAGCATCGCTCGCGTCGAATAAGCCATAAACTCGGCCAGTGGCAGCGTCTGGACCGCCGTCAGCGCCAGGAATGCCAGGCCACCCGACACAGCTATAGAGATGGGGAACGGAGAACGACGGGCAAATGGGTTCGCTCCTTCGTCCCTCGTCCTGCGTCGTAGCAGGGCGCTGGCGACAGCCACCGGCACCGTCAAGGCTGCGATGCGCGGGTCGGCCAGGAATTGTACCGCCAACGCCGCCCCGGCCACTGCCCCGGCCTGCCACCTGCCTGTCTGGCCCGCCCGGCGCGCGGCCCACACTACCCACGGCAACCATCCCAGCGCACAAACCAGCCCAAAATGGCCTGCACCCAGATGAGCGATTGTCTTAGGCGTCAGCGTCCAGGCAATCGCCGCGACCAGGGCTGCACCTGGGCTCAGGTTCAACCCCCGGCCCAGCTCGTACATGCCCAATCCGCTCCAGAAGAGATGCAGCGCCAGCAGCAGGTTAAAGGCCGCCGGCAGGGGCAAAAACAGCAGCAACACGTTGGGCGGGTACCACAACCCGGAGAGCGGGTTGGCGGCGAAGGGCGCACCCGCCATGATGAGCGGCCGCCAAAATGGCAGCCGGCCTGTCTCTCGCAGCGCGTTCTGGACGAAGACGGCATTGGGCCAATGCGTGATCGCCAGGTCGGAGTAAGCGCCTTTCGCCGACCAGGGGATCCAATCGGCCCGGAGCAAAGCGACCGCAGCCAGCGCCAATGCGACTCCCAGGCCGAGCCATGCCCAATACACCCTGGGCCAGGTTTGTAGTGAGCGCCTGAACGCCCCTAAGCGCGCGGGCGTGCGCACTGCCAGTAGCTTACCGTTCACCGCCTATGCCCCGCCTCTCAGACAGGATATATCCACGCGATAGAGCGACACTGCCCCAATGGTCGCAGCCGGTGCTAGACATGCAAGCGCCGGACCCGCGCCATCCTGGCCTATCGCGCGCTCACGCGGGCCGAGCCACACCCAGCTCACCCCCTCACGGCGCAGCAACGCGACCTGCGCCGGCGCATCTAGGCGGCCGGCGAAGTAGTCTTCCACCTCGGCCAGCCGGGCCCGGGCATCAATCGTTTCGAAGGGATGTCCATAGACAACCCTCTGCCCAGCCAGGGCCGGGATGAACGCACCGGTCTCTGGCCCGGCCAGCACTACTGCCCCGGCGGAGACGTTCTGGCGTAGCCAACCGAGTGCTGTCCATTCATCATCGTGCAGGTAGATGAGGGGGGCATGCCGGGCCGCACCCCCAAACAGGACCAGCAGCAGTGCCAAATTAGTCAGCGTCGTCGCACCGACCAGTCCGGCGGTCAGCCACCGCTGGCGGCGCAGGCGCGAGGCGAGGACGCGGCAGATCCCCTGCCCGGCCAGGATCGCTAGAGGCACATGCAGGCCGAGCGACAGTCGGCGCTGCAGCGCAAACGGCGCATACAAGAGTAGCGCGGTCGCCGCCACCCAGGCCACCAAAAAGCGTGTGCCACGGTCACCTCGCCGTAGCCCCTGCCACGCACCCGGCACAGCCAGCACCAACACCAGCCCATAGCCCAGAAGATAATCCCAGGGCGGCGGTGAGGGCGTTGCGTTCTGCGCGGTCCATGCCCGCATCACCGGATTCATGGTCAGGAGCCAGTAATCGTACACTACCACCGGCGTCGCTGCCGTCAGTGCCAGCGCCACCCGGATCACCTCAACCCTCACCTCTTTCACCCCCTCTCCCCAGGCTTGCAGAGAGGAGGAAAGGGGGTGAGGGCGTTCAGCCAGCCACTGCCACGCCAGATACAGCCCTAAAACCCCCACCAGTGTGATAAACACGAAGGGTTGGATGGCGACCAGCGCCAGAGGAGCCAGGACCAGCAGCGCAACCCGCCCCGTATCCAGGCTCCTGCCATCCGGCAGCGGTGTCAGGATGCCCAGGAACGTCACCAGCAAGAGTGCCAGCGCCAGAGGAAAGTGTGGATTGACGGCCAGGCTATAGAATGTGATCGCCTCCGGGATACTCAGGTCAATGCTTGACTCGCCGCTGGCAGCAACCAGCCAGCCCAACCCCGACGAGAAAGCCAGCAGCACAAACGCGACGCGCCTCTCCCTGACGTTGTCGCTGAAGTGCGCAATAAAGGCATAGCCGACCAGCAGCAGCCCCAGACCGGCGGCAATACGGGCCAGATGGAAAACCAGGATCAGGGGTAAACCCAACGCTGCCGCCAGGTGACCCAGCGCCAGGTAGAAAGTGAAGATCAGCCCGCCCTGGTGCGGCTCCGGCGTAAAAGGCAGGTGGAACAACCATTCGCCGTGCGCGCCCTGTTGCATCTTCGCCAGATAAGAGTAGCCGTCGTATGCGTTGACCAGCAAGCCGGAGAAATGCAAGGCCGGTGGCGTTGTCAGGCTGGCGTAGGCATACGGAGTAGTGCTCAGCCCGACCGCGAGCACAGCCACAGTCAGCGCCCAGCGCCACTCCCGCCTGCCAATTGCCTTCATCGCTTTCATTCTAGCACCGAAGCCACACGCTCACGAGGGGACGTGGGTACTATCGCGTGCTCCTTGTGGCCTGTGCTCGCCCATGCTATAATTCACCCCATCATTCCGCCGATGTCGAACCGAGCCGCTGCTCTCTACGCACTGCAAGTTACGGACCTGGAAATTGACGCCGTCCGGCATCGCTTAACTGCGATTCGAACTGCCCTGGGCGAAACCGAGGCGGTGCGCCAGGCGCGCGTGGCAGTAACGGCCGCTGAGGCTGAACTCAACCACTGGTATATACGGCAGCGCGACCTGGAATTGAGTGTCGCCGGCCTGGGCGCAAAGCTGGCTGAGACCGAAGCCCAGTTATACGGCGGACATGTGCGCAACCCCAAGCAACTGACCGAACTTCAGGCCGAGGCCGCCTCCCTGGGCCGCCAGCGCCGCGCCCTTGAGGACGACTTGCTCGAAGCCATGCTCAACGTCGAGGACCGCACAGCGGCTGTCGCCGCAGCCCGCCAGGCCCTGGCCGACGTGGAGGCCGCCTGGCAATCCAGCCAGGCCGGCCTGCGCGCCGAGGCCACCCAGCTCGAGGCCCGGCTACAGGCGTTGTCGGGTGAGCGGGAAGCATACCTTATGGGGATCTCCGCCGACGATCTGGCCGTCTATGAGGCGCTGCGCCGACGCAAGGGAGGCCAGGCGGTCGCGCTCGTCGAGGGCGATGCCTGTGGCGCATGCGGCGTCGCCCTTTTCTCCAGCCGCCTGCAACAGGCCCGTCAGTCTGAATCTCTGACCACCTGCGGTAACTGCGACCGCATCCTCTACCTGCCATAGCATTTCTGCTACATCTCCAACGCAACCCCTTGGGTCTTGTGATATAATTGATACTAAGATAGGCTTTGTAGATCGCAAGATCGTCACCCTGAACGAAGCGAAGGGTCTCTTGCGTGCAAGGTAGGGAGGCTTCGCTGCGCTCAGCATGACCATCTGCGGTCGACTGAGGCTAGAAAGTTAGTTGAGGCGTTATTCACTATGATGCGATTCGATCGTTTCACTGAACGGGCACAAGACGCCGGCATGCGCGCCGTTGAGATCGCGCAGCGCTATGGCCATAACCAGGTGGACACTGAGCACATTCTACTGGCGCTCCTGGAGCAGCCGGAGGGGGTGATCCTGCAAATCCTGGAGAAGATGAACATTGACGTGACCCTCATCCGCACCCGTCTCGACGACGTGCTGCGCGCCAGCCCCAAGGCCGCTATCTACGGCGGCGGCGGCACCGGCCAGGTGTTCATCACGCCCCGCGTCAAGCGGATCATTGACCTGGCGAATGAGGAGGCCAACCGGCTGCGGGACGAGTACATCTCGACTGAGCACATCTTCCTGGCGATCCTCTCCGAGCGTAATACCGCCGTCGCCCGCATCCTGGGCGAGGTCAACGTCACCAAAGATCGCGTCTATGACACGATCAAGGACATTCGCGGTGGGCAGCGCGTCACCGACCCTCAGGCCGAGACGCGCTACCGGACACTGGAGAAGTACAGCCGCGACTTGACGCAGCTCGCCAAAGAAGGCAAACTCGACCCCGTAATCGGGCGCGATGACGAGATCCTGCGTGTCATCCAGGTGCTCTCCCGCCGCACCAAGAACAACCCCGTCCTCATCGGCGAGGCCGGCGTGGGCAAGACTGCCATCGTCGAAGGGCTGGCCCAGAAGATCGCCAGCGGCGACGTGCCTGAGATCCTGCTGGGCAAGCGCGTTGTCTCGCTCGACCTGGGTGCAATGGTCGCCGGATCACGCTTCCGCGGCGAATTCGAGGAGCGGTTGAAGGCGGCCATGGAGGAGATCCAGCGGGCTGAGGGTGAGATCATCCTGTTCATTGACGAACTGCACAACGTCGTCGGCGCGGGCGCAGCCCAGGGCGCGCTCGATGCTTCCAGTATGCTCAAGCCCGCCCTGGCACGGGGTGAACTCCAGTGCGTTGGCGCAACCACGCTCGATGAGTACCGCCAATATATCGAGAGAGATGCCGCACTGGAGCGCCGCTTCGCACCGGTGTTCGTGGATGAGCCCACGGTTGATGAGACCATCGAGATGTTGCGCGGCCTGCGCGATCGCTACGAGGCCCACCACAAGGTCCGTTTCTCCGATGAGGCCCTGGTCGCGGCAGCAAAGCTCAGCCAGCGTTACGTCACCGACCGCCGCCTGCCGGACAAAGCCATTGACCTGATGGACGAGGCTGCCGCCAAGCTGCGCGTCGCTATCTACAGCCTGCCGCCAGACCTCAAGGCCATGCATACCGAACTGCAGAAACTCCAGGCTGAGGAGGAAGCCGCCGGCCTGGCCCGCGACTATGAGCGCGCTGCCGAACTGAAGAGCCGACGCCTGCGATTGGAGATGGAGTTTAGCCAGAAGCGCGAAGCCTGGCAGCGCGAGAAAAACCTGGACGAGGTTGTGGACGAGGACGACATCGCTGCCGTCGTCGCCAGTTGGACCGGCATCCCGGTCAGCCAGATGATGGAAACCGAAGCCGAGAAGCTGCTCCATATGGAGGAGCGGCTGCACGAGCGCATCATCGGCCAGGATGAGGCCGTCCATGCCGTCGCCGACGCCATCCGCCGTGGCCGCTCCGGCCTGAAGGACCCGCGCCGGCCCATCGGCAGCTTCATCTTCCTGGGCTCCTCGGGCGTGGGCAAGACCGAGCTGGCCAAGGCCCTGGCCTGGTTCCTCTTCGACGACGAGGATGCGCTGCTGCGGATTGACATGAGTGAGTATCGTGAGTACCACACAGTCAGCCGCCTC
Organism: Chloroflexota bacterium; assembly: GCA_902812335.1. GTDB lineage: Bacteria > Chloroflexota > Anaerolineae > DSLN01 > DSLN01 > DSLN01. Next base: position 5,503 of record CADDZL010000121.1, read on the forward strand.
TTTGGCGCCCCGCCGGGCTACGTCGGCTACGAAGAGGGCGGCCAGCTTACCGAAGCCGTGCGCCGCCGCCCTTATCGTGTCGTGCTCTTCGACGAGATCGAGAAGGCCCATCCCGATGTCTGGAACGCACTGCTCCAAATCCTCGAGGACGGTCGCCTGACCGATGGTCAGGGGCACATCGTGGACTTCCGTAACACGGTCGTGATCATGACCTCCAACCTGGGGACGGAGTATGCCCGCAAAGGCGGCACGCTGGGCTTTATCCGTAGCGGTGAGGATGAGCAGGACGAGAAAGAGGCCCATGCCAAGATCGAGAAGGCGCTCAAGCAGACCTTCCGGCCGGAGTTCCTGAACCGCATTGACGAGATCATCATTTTCTCGCCGCTGACGCTGGAACAGGTTGAGAAGATCGTGGACCTGCAAATGAAGGAGATCCAGGCGCGCCTGAGCGATCAGGGGCTGACCGTCGAACTCACCGATGCGGCCCGCCACTGGCTGGCGAAGGAGGGCTTTGACCCGGCCTTTGGGGCTCGCCCGCTGCGCCGGGCACTACAGCGCCACGTCGAGAGCCCGCTATCCGTCCAGCTTCTGCGCGGCCAGTTCCAGGCCGGCGATACCGTGCTGATTGATGTTGTGGAGAATCGGTTGACCTTCGTCCGCCAGCCCGCGCCGGACCAGGCAGCGACCCCGGTTCAGGCAGAGGCGGCAGTTGAGAGTGTGAGCTAATGACGATGGGGCAACTCCGATCTGTCCGACTGCCCAGAAGCGGCCTCTCCCATCAGGGAGAGGCCGCCGTTCATTAAGGCAAAGGCAGTTCTGAGCGAGTAGGGAGGTAACGGCCATGAGCAGGGTTCTGGAAGCCGCACACTATAAGCTCAAGCTCACACCTGAAGAGTCCTTCCAGATGGTGGGCGAGGACGATAAAGCCGAACTAATTGATGGGAAGGTCATCGTGGCGTCTCCAGTGAGTGACGAGCACGCACGCATTCAGGCATTTCTGCTAACAATCCTCAACCTGTTTGCCCAACGCCACCATTTGGGTGAAGTCCACGGCGAGCAGATGGCCATGCGCCTGGGCCAGAATGTCTTCATTCCCGACGTCACCTTCGTGGCTAAAGCCCACCTGGATCGCCTACAGTCCAGCATGATCCAGGGCCCGGCCGATCTGGCTGTAGAGATCGTTTCACCTGATGACCCCGATCGCGACCGCGTGCGTAAGCCGGCCGAGTAAGTCCGCTACGGTGTGCGCGAGTACTGGCTGGTGGACCTGGAACGACGCCAGGTGACCGTTTATCGTCTGGAGCCACAGGGTGTGTACAATGCCATTGCGCCCGATGCCAGCAGTGCCTACCGATCCCAGGTGTTGCCCGGCTTTTTCCTGCAGCCTGATTGGCTGTGGCCCGCCAGCGGCGACCGGGACGAGTTTGCAGCGCTAAGGGCACTGGGGATCATAAGCTGAGCGCCCGCTAGTAGGCGTTGTGATCGCTGATGATGCGGAACACCGTCCGAATGAGGATCTTGATGTCGAGCCAGAGCGACCAGTTCTCAACATACCACAAGTCGTACTTCGTGCGCTCGGCGATGGACGTATCGCCGCGCAGGCCGTTGACCTGTGCCCAGCCCGTGAGACCCGCTTTCTCCCGATGGCGGTCCATGTAGCGCGGGATACTCTGGCGGAATGCCTCCACGTACACCGGCCGCTCCGGTCGCGGGCCGACCAGGCTCATGTCGCCCATCAACACGTTGACGAGTTGAGGCAGTTCATCCACACTCAAGCGTCGGATGATCCGGCCTAGTCGCGTCCGGCGCGGGTCATCAGATACCGTCCAGCCTGGCCCATTCTCCTCGGCATCGTTGCGCATGGAGCGGAATTTGATCATCTTGAAGGGCCGTGCATCCATGCCCATGCGTTCCTGAACGTAGAACACCGGTCCCTGCGACTCCAGCTTGATTAGCAGCGCCGTCAACAGCATTAACGGCGACAGCAAGACGAGCAGCGCACTGCCGATGATGATGTCCATAGCCCGTTTCAGGCTCAAGCGCCAGCCGCGCAGGGCGATGTCGCGCACGGTCAGGAGCGGCAAACCGCCCAGATCGCCGATGGTCACCTCAGTCGCCATGATCTGGAACACATCAGGGAAGATCTTGATGCCGACCTTGCCGCGTTCGCACATCGAAATCAGGCGCACGATCTCGCGGTGGGTGGCTTCCGGCAGGGCAATGATGACCTCGTCAATATGGTGTTGATCGATCAGCATCGGCAGATCATCCATCTTGCCCAGCACCGGTGTCCCCAACACGTCGCCAGGGCCACCGCTGCCATCGGCGAAACCGACGACCTGGTAGCCCAGATGAGGCGACCAGCGGATTCTCTGCAAGATCATCTGGCCAACCTCGCCCGTGCCCACGATCAGCACGCGATCCTGGCCCCAGCCACGCCGGTGCAGGCCGGCCAAGATGCGCTGGTGAGCCAGCCGGCCAAATGTGACAAACACGATGGCCAACAGCCAGGCATACACGATCATCACGCGAGGATAATCCAGCTCAAACACGCTGTTCTTGAAGATCAGCGCCGAAATGGCCACCGAGAGCATAGTGCCGATGGACACACCGCTGAAGATGGTGTAGACCAGATCCACGCGTGAGTGCGCCCGCGTCTGATGGTAGAGCCGGTTGAAGAAGAAGACGGTCAGGACTGAAAGCACTTGCACGGCCAGGAGCGGCGTGTAGCGCGACAACTCAACAATGTTCACCGGGTCGGCCGGCCAGGGGATGGCACGACGCAGATAGTACCCCAGGATAAAGGCCAGCGCGACCATGGTCGCGTCAATGACGACCAATGCCACCGTGAACAGGGCCTGCGAGCGCCGTCGGTTCACTGTGTACCTCCTGCCGACACCGCACGTGGCCAGCGCATGACATCAGCTACCAGCGCCAGGCCACCTTTGAGCATAATGCCAGCCAGTACCAACCCGTGCAACCAGAAAGGAGTATGCGCCGCGTAATGCTTGCGATAAAAGATCAGCATGGCGCGGTAGAACTCCACCTGGGCCTTGCGGCTGAAACGGCTGGCTGCGCGCTTGACGTGTTGCACCGTCACGGCCGGATTGTAGTAGACCTTCCAGCCTGAATCCTTAATACGCTTGGCCCAATCCAGGTCCTCGCCGTACATAAAGAAACTCTCGTCCAGCAACCCGGCACGCCGAATCGCCTCGCCGCGCACAAGCATGAAGGCCCCCACAACGGAGTCCACTTCAGTGACCTGGTCGGGATCGGCGTAAGTCATGTTATAGCGGCCGAAACGGCGGCTGCGGGGGAACAGCCGCGACAGCCCGACCATGCGATAAAAGGAGATCTGGGGTGTAGGGAAGCTACGCCGGCAGGCCAGGTCCAGGCTGCCATCCAAGAGGACAAGCTTTGGCCCGGCCACCCCGGCCGTCGGGTGCTCCGCCATGAAAGCCAACATATCGGCCAGTGCAGCCGGCGGCAAAACTGTATCCGGATTGAGCAGGAGTGCAAATTGTGGAAGAGTGGCTGTCGGACTCAAACGGTCAGGGTCATCAAAGCCGAAGGCGCGCAATCCGAGATTATTGGCGTACGCATAACCGCCGTTGCGTGGACTCTGGATCAGCCGCACCTGAGGAAACTCTGCCTGCACCATCGCAGCACTGCCATCGCTGGAGGCGTTGTCCACCACACATACCTCGAACGTAAACCGACCCCGGCTCGCGTAGACCGAGGTGAGACATTGGCGCAGGAGATCACGCGTATTGTAGTTGACGATGATGATCGCCAGGTCAATCATGGAGTCCCTGGGTCATCTCGGCCAGCAAGGATGGCCCTATAATAACACAACCCATATGAACGGTCAATTCAAAGCGTACATTGGCTGACACCAATTCCGACCAAAGTCGGGGTTAATTCAGGACCGATGGTCGCACAGAATCATGACCTTCGCCCGTAGACCGGGCTCACCTTACTTGCTACAATGTATCGTAGTAAGCAAATGCATCCCAGCAAATAAGCAAAGGAGGATAGGAACGATGAATACCAGACGATTAGCAATGGCACTCGCGATTGTGGCGGTCGGTGTACTAGGTGTGCTCCCGGCGGGGGCGGCTCAGCCGAACGCTCTCACGGTTGATGCCCTTGTCCAGAGTCAGCAGTGCCTGGGTGGCGACTTCGTTCAGGTGACGCTGTCGGCGACGATCAACTCCAGTAGCGCCAGCAAGTCAACTTGGGACACCAACAACGATGGCCGAAGGGATACCCCGATCAGCAGCAATCCCACTGTCGTGGTCACCTACCCGGACGAGACCAGCCAGACCGCTACCATCTTCGTCAGGAACCGCGAGGGCAATCGCGCCCAGGATTCAGTGACCTTCACCACCCTCCGCTGCCCATAGTGACCATCCGATCAGGACCTGTTATCAGTTAGGCAGAGAAGCCCGTTTTCCAGGAGAAAACGGGCTTCTTCGTCTTTGGCGCCGCAGCGCGGGCCGAGTATAATCGGCGCCAAAGGAGCCCACACC
>CADDZL010000122.1 GCA_902812335.1 Chloroflexota bacterium
CTGTTCGACTTGACCGGCGAGGAGCAGCCGCTGGCACAGATGCGGGCACTGGGCCAGTTGGCGCTGGATCGGCTGCGGCCCCAGCCGGAGACCCGCCCTATTGCCCCCTTCCGCTACGCCGACGTCAATCCCTTCGGCATCAACACCTTCCTGGAGCAGGAGGTCGATCCGGCCAAGCGTGAACGCTCGCTTCAGATGATCCACGACGCCGGCTTCACCTGGATTCGCCAGCCCTTCCCCTGGCAGGACATCGAGATCCATGCCAAAGGCGACTTCGAGGACCGCCGTAATTTGCCCTATCGCTCCGCCTGGGAGAAGTACGACAATATCGTGGACCTGGCGGAGAAATATGGTCTGAACATCATCGCCCGGCTGGACAGCCCGCCGGCCTGGTCGCGGGCTGACGGTGAGGCGCGCGGCTCGTTCGCGCCCCCGGACCGCTTCGAGGATTTCGGTGACTTCGTCTACACCGTCGTCAGCCGCTACCGTGGCCGAATCCGCTTCTACCAGATATGGAACGAGCCTAATATTTACCCGGAATGGGGCGAACAGGATGTTGATCCGGAGGCGTACACGCACCTGTTGTGCCTGGCCTACCGACGGGCCAAAGAGGCCGATCCCAACGCGGTCATTCTGAGCGGGGCGCTGGCACAGACGCTTGAGCTGGGCGGACGCAACCTGAGCGATCTGATCTTCCTGCAGCGCATGTACGATGCCGGCGCGGGCGGCTGCTTCGACATCCTGGCGATGCAGGGCTATGGGCTGTGGTCAGGGCCGACCGACCACCGCCTGCGGCCAACCGTGATCAATTACAACCGCCAACTCTATGCCCGCGACATCATGGTACACAACGGCGATGCAGATAAGCCCATCTGGCTGTCGGAGATGAACTGGAATGCCGCGCCGGAGGACGTCGAGCCGCGCTATGGGCGGGTGACGCTGGAGCAGCAGGCGCGCTACGCACCCCTGGCCTACGCACGGGCTAGACACGAGTGGCCCTGGATCGGCGTGATCAACTTCTGGTATTTCAAGCGGCCGACCGACGAATGGGAGGTACAGCGCCGGCCCGAGGCTTACTTCCGCATGGTGTTGCCCGACTTCACCCCGCTGCCGGTGTATGAGGCGATGCAAGCATATATCCAATCCGTGGGTAGCGGGCGGTAAGTGAGATCAGAAGAGATAGCGAACAGGCAGTTACTGGTCGCCAGCTATAACCCCGGCAAACTCGCCGAGCTCCTCGCGCTGCTGGCCGATTGGCCAGCCCGGCTGGTAGCGCCAACAGAGATCGGCCTGAACCTGCACGTGCCAGAGACCGGCGCAACCTACATCGAGAACGCTCGTTTGAAGGCGGTGACCCATGCCCAGGCCACGGGCCTGTGGACATTGGCGGACGACTCCGGGCTGGAGGTGGATGCGCTAGGCGGCGCTCCTGGTGTGAACACGGCCCGCTACGCCGGTGAGGGTGCCAGCGATGCCGACCGCTGGGCGTTGCTTCTGCGCAACCTGGCTGGTGTGCCCTGGGAGAAACGCACGGCGCGCTTCCGGGCAGTTGTCGCGCTGGCGCGGCCTGCGACCTCTCCCCCTGCCCCATTAGGAGAGGGGAGACCGGTGGTAGTCGAGTGGGCCGAGGGAATGGTCGAGGGGCGCATTGCCTTTGCGCCGGCCGGGAGCGGCGGCTTTGGCTACGATCCGGTCTTCTACCTCTCCGACTATGGCTGCACACTGGCTGAGTTGCCTGCGGAGATTAAGAACCGTATCAGCCACCGGGCGCGAGCGGTCCAGGCGGCGCGCCCGATCTATGAGAGGTGGTTACGTGGCGTCTAACGCGGCGGCTTCAGCCGTGCGATGGCTCAATGCGGGCCAGGGCCTGGCGTACCGAGATAAAGCGCTCCTCAGGCCACAGCCAGGCGACATCCATCCAGAAGCCGGGTACAGCAGATGAGGTGAGGATGCCTCGCGCGTCAGGCATGACCGGGATGTAGCGCTGTTCTTCCAGCCGGTAGAACTCCGTCCCCGCCGGTCCGTAAGGATCTATCAGCCAGAGTTCGCGCACCCCCGCCCGCTCATAGCCACGCAACTTCGCGCCCCGGTCGTGAGATACCGTGCTGGCTGAGAGGATTTCAATCACCAGGTCCGGCGCGCCGACCACCCCTTTGGGCTGGATGATGTCTGACCGCTCGCGGGAGACAAACAAGATGTCGGGCTCATAAACCTGATCCTGGGCCAGCTCCACCGCTGTGCGGGAGCCGCGTACTTCGCCCAGGTCATGCTCCTCGACGTAGGTGCGCAGTAACGTGACCAGGAAAAGCTGCAACCTTTCGTGGATATCCAGCGCTGGGGAATGCACGATCATCACGCCGTTAATCAATTCGGCCTTCTGTGTCTCAGGCGCATCGCGGAAGAACTCGGCCGCAGTCATCCGCTCGGCCACCTCAACCCGGCTCTTCATTGCCACTGCCATCGTCGTGCTCCCTTTGGGGTTCGGCGGGGGCGAGGCAACTCGCCTCGCCCCCGGTCACCCTCACAGCCTGAATTATACGTCCACAAGCCCACGATTGGCAAACGCCGCTTGACCTATGTCGCAGGCTACTTCACCAGCAGCGGCAGATATAGGTAGTTCGTCGGCGGTGCTGGTGTAAGTGTGGGCGTTGCCGTGGCGATAGGTGTATCCGTCGGCGTCGGTGTTTCAGTCGGTGTGCTGGTCGGCGTCTCGGTCGCAGTCGGCGTGGGTGTCGCCAGGCCAGAAACGACATCGAGGAAGGCAGCCGACATCGGCCCCCACCAATCGCCGGCATCGTGACCGCGCACAAAGATCAGGTGCCGACCCAAGGACAGGCCGGTTGTATCCAGCACCGCGTGCGCGGCCTCGACCGGGGAGTTGAACTGGCCGTCATCCGGCACCATGGCGATAGGCGTACCGCCCGCCCAGGGGGGTGTATCAACGTAGACCTCGCCCCCACTGATGTTCTGGCCGCCGTTCTGCGAGTCGTTCAGCGAGGCCGTCACCGTCACCGGCATCCCCTGAGTCACCGTCATCGGGGTGGTGGCAACGTTGCGTGCGTCCGGCCCGCGCGCCAGAGTGTAGGGCGTGCGCGGAAGCTTGGCGGCATAGAGCAGCGCATCGAAGTTATCCGGATAGATCGTATTCTCGAAGGTTGTGCAGTCCTGGAAGAACCAGGTGCCCATCTCGAAGGTGTAGCTGGCGATGCCTAACTGGCCATAGGACCAATCGTCGGTGGTGCCGCTGGTCGGGTAAAGCTGATTCGACTGCTGCGGCGTGTAGCCGTTGTAGGTCGCCAGCTTGGTGCCGACCGCTTGCAGGTCGGCTGAGTTGGGTGCCGGGGCTGACGTCCACCCCCACGGCCACAGCACCAGTTCGCTGTAGCTGTGCAATGTGATCAGGATGCCGGTGGCAGTGATGGGCGCTGGATCGCCGTCACCTGGGCCGCGCTGGTCAGGGAACAGGCCAAGCACTTCATTCTGAACCGCCTGCGTCTCCGGCTCGCTGGCGGCGCTGGGGCCCCGATAAGTCTCATCGCAAGGATCGGGGCTGGAGCCGGGGAAGCCCCACTTAAAGTCGTAATTGCGGTTCAGGTCAGTGCCCCAACTGTTGGGGTTGGCGCAGCCGTCATCGTTGTCGGTATTCTTGCGCCACAGCGTACCCCCCTCGGCGATCTTGCGCCCATCCGGATTGGTTTGTGGCGCGACCACGATCTCATGGTGGTCGAGGATCCAGGTCGCCTCCGGATCGGTGCCATAGTGGTTCACCAGCCACTCGGCGAAGCGCATGGCAGTCTCGGCGGTGACGTACTCGCGGGCATGGATCGCGCCCATCAGGAAGAAACGCGGTTTGGGGCCGGGGATGGCGGTATTGGTGAGGTGCACCGCCAATAGATCGTAGCCGGGTAGCCCGCCGGGCTGGGTCTTCTCCCAGCTATCGCCGAAGTCCTCCAGTTGCACCAGGTCGGGGCGGGCGGTGGCGAGGTCCTGCATGCTGGCATAGGTTTCCTCAACGGTGTGGTAGCAGGGGTAGCCGGGGATACCGTCTGAGTTCGCGCGGATCAATTCCATCTTGGCCCAGTCGATCTCGACCTGATAGCCCTGTGCCCGTAGCGCCTCATACTCGCGGGTTGAGACACCGGCCAGGAACGTGCTCACGTCGGGATTCACCTGCCAGACATCCAAGCGCGACGCGAGTTGTGCCAGTTCACTGCGGTCACGGTAGTGCACGCGGACCACGATCAGGTCCTGATTAGGTCCGTTCGACCCCGGGTTGGGGATTCGGGCTGGGGGGGTGGCCCCAACCACCTGGGGCAGCAGAGCCGCGAGTGCCAGCGCCAGGATGAGGGTCAGCATACCAGCGTGGCGCAGCGGTGACGACGATGTATCCATGAATTGTACCTCCCTCTTAAATGTAATCGCTCAGACGCCCACAGGCTACACCCACCAGGCCTGTGCGTCTACTGACATTGCCCCTGTCTTTTTACGCTATCTGGCAGGTCAATGTCCGCTCACACAGTATGGGCACAGCCGACTGTGCCCCAACGTGCCCCAGTCGGCAATAGCACTCCGGTTGGCGCGCTCACCCTATGGAAGCCATCAGGCGGCCAGTTTCAGGTTCGCCACCACGTCCAGGTCCCAGCCATCGCGCTGGCCGGCCTGGAAACGGAAGGTGCCACAGGCCGCCACCATAGCAGCATTGTCGGTGCACAGAATGAGTGGTGGGTAACGCACTGGCCGGCCGGCCCGCTGGCTCATGGCCGCACGTAAGGCTTTATTGGCCGAGACCCCACCAGCCAGGAAGATCTCAGTGGCCTGGTAAGCCTCGGCGGCGGCGGCGGTCTTCTCCACCAGCGCCTCCACGACCGCTGCCTGGAAGCTGGCTGCCAGGTCGGCGACGGGCAGCTCCGAGGGGCGGGTCGGCGCGCGCTCGGCGGAGCCGGTATCGGCCGGGCCGTAGCGTTGCACCTCGCGCAGTACAGCGGTCTTCAGCCCGCTGAAGCTGAAGTTGAAATCACCTTCGACTCGCGCCCGGGTGAAGTGGAAGGCTTTGGGATTGCCCCATTGCGCCGCCTGTTCAATTGCCGGCCCGCCCGGATAGCCCAGCCGCAGCAGCCGCGCCACCTTGTCGAAGGCTTCGCCGGCCGCGTCGTCAACTGTCCCTCCCAGCCGCCGATACTGACCGTGGTCCGTCATCAGGATCAGTTCAGTGTGACCGCCGGAGACGATCAGGCACAGGACCGGGAAGCGCACCTCCGGCGCGCCTTCCACCAGCCACAGCGAATAGATGTGTGCCTCCAGATGGTTGATGCCGATCAGCGGCAGGCCCCGACCCAGAGCCAGTCCTTTGGCCGCGTTGACGCCCACCAGCAGCGATCCGGCCAGTCCGGGCCCGCGTGTCACGGCGATGGCGTCCAGGTCACTCCAGCCGACGTGGGCCTCGTTCATGGCGCGGGTGATGGTCGGGACAATGGCCTCGATGTGGGCCCGTGAAGCCACCTCGGGGAATACGCCACCGTAGCGGGCGTGCAACTCGACCTGTGATGCGATCACGTTCGACAGGATAGTGCGTCCATTTTCGACGACTGCTGCGGCCGTCTCGTCGCATGAGGTTTCGATGCCGAGGATGCGGATCGGGCCTGCCCGTTTCGCACCGTCGCTTCTTTCCGGTTCAACTCCCCCGATCATTGCAGCTCGATCACCAATTCTCTCGGATACTCGGTCAGGTTGTGGAACTGACCGGCCTCATCCAGCCAGAGCACATCCTCGATGCGGACGCCGAAGCCGCGCTCCGGGTAATACAGACCGGGCTCGACGGTGAAGACCGAGCCGGGCACGATCCGGTCCGGGTTGCTGTCCAGATGGGAAAAGGTGGGCCGGGCGTGCAACTGCAGGCCGAGGCCGTGCCCCAGGCTGTGGACGTAGCCTGATTGGGTTTGCCGGTCGCTGCGGATGGTGGGGTGACCGCGCGCCTCGAAATAGTCACAGGCCAGGTTCTGGTAGTCGCGGCACAGCCCGTTCGGCTGCATAGCCGCGGTGACCGTCTCCAGGCAGCCGCGCACATCGGCATAGACAGCCTCGACTTCCGGCTCGGCGAAGCCCAGGCAGAAGGTGCGCGTCATGTCGAAGAAATAGCCACCGCCCACCTCGCGTGGGAAGATGTCGTAGACGATGGTGCGACCCAGCACCAGCGGGTCGCCATCTGCGCCATGGGTGTGGGGCACGCCGGCGTCGCGGCCGATGGCGAAAATGACCTCCTCCGGGTCCTCCAGCCCGCGCTCCGCGATCAGCCGCCGGATCTCGCGCTTGACGTCGCCGATGGTCAGGGGCTGGCCGTCGCGGTGGACCAGCGTCTGCTCGCGCACCTGATGGCGGCAGAGGAAATCGGCCGTCTCGGCCACGATCTCGCTCGTCAGATGGGCCACGTGGCGGATGCGCTCGATCTCAGTGGCATCCTTGGTCAGCATAGCGCGGTCGAAGATGGAGTTGTCGAACTCGCCGACGAACTCGATGCCGGGCAGGAGCCGGCGCAGCTCACCGAGGATGGCCAGGGTCTGCCCCAGGTCGGCATTGCCGTACACGGCGACGTTGCCGCGCAATCCGACCAGGTCCACCAGGACCTTGGCATAATAGCGCACCACGGCGCGCAGCCGGTCGCCTTCCTGCTCCAGGATACCCAACAGGTCGTAGTGGCCGCGCGATACGGTAGTCAGGCCGCTCTTGGCAGCCTCGTCGCGCTCCATATCGCCGCAGATCAGCACGGCCGGCTCGCCGCGCCGCTTGACCACCTCGGCACTCGTCAGCTTAGCGCCATTGGTCAGGTAGTACATGATCGGGTTATTATACACCCCACCCAACACCAGGAACGCATCCAGGCCGTGCTCGGCCATCAGACCATCCAGATCGCTTTTCACATTTGTTTCCTCATCGTTGTTTGTCAGCAGACTTCAGACCCATTCGCTCCACAAATTCTACCAGAGCATTGGCGACCGCCGCGGCGTCCACTAACATGTGGAGATGTCCCCCCTCGATCCTGGCGTATATCCAGCCCTCACGCCGCGCCCGCTCGGCGGGACGATCATATACCGGGTTCTGCCCAAACCGCAAGTAGCCCACAGGCGCATCCGGCCAGCCTTCGAAGACGGGCAGCGGCTCCTCATAGACCGCCAGCGGCAACGGGCGCAACTCCGCCACGAAGCGCCGCCGCAGATCAGTCCCTGGAATGACCTCGCGTAGATCCTCATCGTTCCACCTGGGAAGAAATCCGCCCGCTGCAGCCTGGCGGAACTGCTCAGCCGCTTCGCTCGATTCAAAGAGATCGAGACGGCTCGCCCCATCTTCAGGGATGGCCGCATCAACGAAGATGTAAGCCGCAACGGGGAGACGGGTGATCTGGCGGATGGCGGGAAGAAGCACACTTGCACCGCTATGGCCAACCAGGATGAGAGGTCGATCCAGAGGAATCGGCTCTAAGGCCCGCGCCACCGCTTCAGCATGCCGCTGCCAATAGGGCGGCCCCACTTCCTCAAGGCTGCGAACCTCCGATACGAGGGCGTCCCAGCCCCTGCGCCGGAGTTCATCGGCAACCAGGGCCCAGGTGAGAGGGCCAACCAGCGGGCTATGGATCAGGACAAACACCCCCATTCCGGCATTCACCCCTGTGTCTGGGCAGCTTTCACCGCCGCCTCAACCGCTCGCCATAGCGGCTCCTCATCTTCCGCCAGCACCGTGCGCGGGTCGAGCACCAGCCGGTCGGCTTCGATACGGGCGATGACCGGCGGGTCGGCGGTGCGCAGCCGGGCCGCCAGTTCGTCGGGTGAAGCGACCGTCAACGCTACCAGCCGCGTTGGCAGTGTCGCGCCCGGCAGGCTGCCTCCGCCCACTGCCGACTCGCCGGGGATGACCTCAGCGCGCAGGCCTGTCTTAGCTGCCAGCCGCTCGGCCCAACGGTGGGCGCGCGTTTCAATCGCGGCCAGCGGCGCGGCGATCATCTGCCACACCGGGACCTCACGCACGGCCTCATCCCGCAGATAGTGGAGCAGGGTCGCCTGGAGCGCGGCCAGGCACAGCTTGTCCGCCCGCAGCGCCCGCGCCAGCGGATGCCTCTCAAGCACCTCGACCAGGTCGCGCCGGCCCACGATGATCCCGGCCTGCGGCCCGCCCAGCAGCTTGTCACCGCTGAAGGCGACGAGCGACGCCCCGGCCACCAGGCTCTCCTGGACCATCGGCTCGTGGTCCAGGCCGAAGGCAGCCGTATCCAGGAGCGCCCCGCTGCCCAGGTCATCCACCAGCGGCAGGTTGTGCCGGCGGGCCAACTCGGCCAGTTCGGCCAGCGCCGGCTCGGCGGTGAAGCCGATGATCTTAAAATTGGAGTGGTGCGCCCGCAGCACCAGCGCCGTATCCGGGCCGAGAGCTGCCTCATAGTCGCGCAGATGGGTGCGGTTAGTCGTGCCCACCTCCACCAGCCGCGCCCCGCTCTGGCGCATGACATCGGGCACGCGGAAGCCGCCGCCGATCTCGACCAGTTGCCCGCGCGAGATGACCACCTCGCGCCCGGCCGCCAGCGCCGTCAGGATGAGCAGGATCGCGCCGGCGTTGTTGTTGACGACGAGGGCCGCCTCGGCACCGGTCAGTCGGCACAGCACCCCCTCGGCGTGGACGCTGCGGGAGCCCCGCGCCCCGGCCTCGACGTCATACTCCAGCGTGCTGTAGCCCCGCGCCACGGCCTCAATCGCCGCCCTCGCCGCCTTCGACAGCGGTGCCCGGCCCAGGTTGGTGTGGATAATCACGCCGGTGGCGTTGATCGCCGGGCGCAGCGTCGGCGCGGTGGCCGCCTCCAGGTAAGTGCGGACCTCGGCCAGGAGTGTGCCGTCGGCGGGGACATGGCCGCCGTCGAGAATGGCCTGGCGGGCCGCCTCCAGCGTGTGGCGCACTGCCTCCAGGACGAGCGGCCGCCCGTGCCGGGCGATGAGTTCGAGCGCCACCGGCCCGGAGAGCAAGCGGTCTACACTCGGTAACTGGCGTAGTTCAGACATCAGTGATAACGGAAGCCACCTTATGAATCCTGCCATTCATTAATGAACGCGCGGGACGGTATCCGCTTCGTTCTGGCAATGGCGGTGACCCTTTCAGCCAGGTCTTCATCAAGAGCAAAGACGTGAGTTCTTCTTCTGATGTCAATGTCGAAATAAACCTCGGGCATGTCATTCCGATATTCGCCCATGTCGTGGGTCTCGAAGAACTCGACCAATTCATCAAGGGAACCGAATTCCGGCACGCGCTTTGTATTCTTTGCTCTACTGGCTACCGAGCCTCAACCACACAAGCGCCGTGGCAACCAGGCCGACAACCAGGCTGGTGATAATCAGCGTGGAAGTTGCCATCGGGGCATCGGGGCGCCCAAAACGCCGGCCCAGGAACCACACGAAGGGCACGGCCATGCCGGTCACGGCAGCGAAGAAGGGCAGCAGGAACAGCAGCCTGACCTCGGGCGTCGGGTATAGCTTCGTGACAATGGCTGCTACCCCCATAACGCCTAACAATGTCAGCCCCACGCTGGCAATCATCAACCCGGTCACTGACCGGACCGGTGCATTGTGTGACTCTTCGGCCATTCTGATACTTCCTTGGGGGCGTATTATAGCCCGGAGGGATAAGACCGCCAATGGTCTGTGGAAAAGAGGAGCGCAGCGCAGAGTCTCAGCACGCCGGACATAGAGATGCTTCGCTACGCTCAACATGACAGAAAGGGGGACCGGTGTCAATCCGCGTTCATCCGCGTCCCATTCAGAGCACCCCTGTCTGGCGGAGCGCTTCAATTTCCTGAGGCGTGTAACCCAGTTCCGCCAGGACCTCAGCCGTGTGCTGGCCCAGAAGGGGCGGCGGGCGGCGGTAAGTCACCGGCGTCGCCGAGAAGTGGATCGGGTTGCCCACCGATTTGACCGTGCCCACCGGATGCTCCAGGGCGACGACGAAGCCGCGCGCCAGCAGGTGGGGGTCGTTCAGCGCCTCATCCACG
>CADDZL010000123.1 GCA_902812335.1 Chloroflexota bacterium
GGGTGCTGCGCAATCACATCCAGGTTCAATGTGACCCCCAAGCCCGGCCGGTCTGGGATCAGCATCACCCCGTCCTTGATCTCCAGACCTTCGTGCAGCATCGCATCCCGCCAGGGTGGGTCAGCCACCAGCATCTCCAGGATGAGGAAATTGGACATACCCGCCACCAGTTGGAGCGTCGCGGCAGCGGCAATCGGACCGTTGGGGTTGTGAGGCGCAACCAGCGTATGCCAGGCTTCGGCCATCGCCGCTATCTTCTTGGTCTCCAGAATACCGCCCGCGTGGATCACATCCGGCTGGATCACCCTGGCCGCCTGGCGCGGCAACAGGTCGGCATAACCGAACTTGGTATAGCAACGTTCGCCTGCCACCACCATGATCGGTGAATGGCGGGTGACTTCCGCCAGTGCGTCGAGATTGTCCGGCGGAACCGGCTCCTCATACCAGTAGCAGTTGAACGGCTCCAGCTTCTTCGCGATGCGAATAGCATCACCCACGAAGAAGCGGCCATGCGCCTCGATCAGCAGGTCTACCTTGGGGCCCACAGCCTTGCGCACGGCGGCGACATTCTCTATCGCCAGTTCCTCCTCCTCGCGCGTCACCGTCAGGCTCGCCAGGCCGAACGGGTCCCACTTCATGGCCGTGAAGCCCTGTTCCACAGTCTGTCCGGCGCATTCAGCGAACTCGGCAGGTGTCTGCGCCCCGAAGTACCAGCCGTTCGCATAGACGCGGACTCGATCCCGCACACGCCCGCCCAGCAGGTTGTAGATTGGCTGGCCGGCTACCTGGCCGACAATGTCCCACATGGCGACCTCCAGGGCACTGATCGCCGTGAGCATCACCGGGCCACCGCTCCAAAAGCCATTACGATACATCGTTGACCAGTGCTGTTCGATATCGAAAGGATCTTTGCCCAGCAGCAGGCGCGAGAGATCCGTGATGGCCCCGACGACCGCGTGCTCTTTGCCCTCCAGGGTGGCTTCGCCCAGACCAGTCAGTCCCGTGTCGGTGCGCATGGTGACGAAGACCCAATTGCGCCAGCCGGCGAAAACGGTGTGCGTCTCAATACTGGTAATCCTCATGATCGTATCCCCTTATCTGTCACCCTGAGCGAAGCGAAGGGTCCCCGGTCCGCAATGCCGAGATGCTCCGCTGCGCTCAGCATGACAAGATGATTCCTAAAGGCGCGGTTGATCGCCCTTGATACTGGCTCCGCCGTCCACCGCGTAATTGGCGCCTGAGACAAAGCTCGCCTGATCGGAAGCGAGAAATACGAAGACGTTAACCACCTCTTCAATTGTGCCCACACGCCCTCGCGGCTGCACTTCGTCAAAGGCTCTTCTCGTCTCCTCGGGGTCTTTCTGGGCAGCGACAAAGGTGTGAAGCATGGGCGAGTCAATGGTCCCCGGTGAGACCGCATTGACCCGGATGCCGTCGCGGGCGTAGTCAATCGCCATCGCCCGCGCCAGAGCGATCAGCGCACCCTTAGTGGCCGAGTACGCCGCCAGCCCCGGCAGGCCATTGGTGCCGGTAATCGAGGCCATCAGAATGATAGACCCCCCACCAGCGCGTCGCATGAGCGGAACTACTTCGCGACTCGTCAGATAAGCTCCCTTGACATTAACGGCAAAGGCCCGATCCCAGACATCCTCGCTCGTCTGATCAAGTGTGCCAGATGGCATGAGCGCGGCGTTATGCACCAATACCGTCGGCGACCCGAATCGCTCGGTCAGGGTCCGGACCGCAGCTCTCACATCGTCAGCACGAGTCACATCAGCGGGAAGCGCGACAGCCTGGCCGTCAGCCTGGGTGATTTCCTCCACCACACGCTGGCATGCGTCCGGCTGGATGTCCAGCACGCCGACCATGGCACCTTCTGCGGCAAAGCGCAGCGCAATACCGCGGCCAATACCATTACCGGCCCCAGTGATCAGACTGACTTTCCCTTTCAACGCTTGCATTTGACTCCTCCTTCGCTGGGGGGCACTGCGTTCGAGTGCCCCCTCCTCCTTTGGCAAGGGGCACCGCTATAGCGGTGAGTAACCGTATCTAGTAAAGTATAATACCTGACGATGGCCAGTGCCAAAGCCCGGAGCTAAAGCTTCGGGCTGGCCCGGCCCCGCAGAGTTTATCCTGAGCGCAGCGAAGGAGGCTTCGCTCTCTCAGCGCGAGGCTTCAGCCTCGCGGCTCCCTGGCGTGTGCGCGAAAATAGGTGATATAGCGCCTGGCATACGCATCGCGGCCCAGGAGCAGGTCGGTGGCACGGATGGCCATACCAAGC
This sequence comes from Chloroflexota bacterium, assembly GCA_902812335.1. Lineage (GTDB taxonomy): Bacteria > Chloroflexota > Anaerolineae > DSLN01 > DSLN01 > DSLN01. Next base: position 2,282 of record CADDZL010000123.1, read on the forward strand.
CTCACCGGATCTGTAATCACGCAACTGGCCCCGGCCCCGGCTGCCAGGGCCAGAAACGCCTGGTTGATGACCTGCCGCTCCGGCAGACCAAATGAGACGTTACTCGCCCCCAGATTGATGTTGACACCGAACTCTTGCCGGATGAGTTCAATGGCCCGCAGGGTAACTGCCCCGGCATTAGTATCCACCCCCACCGACAGCACCAACGGATCGATGATCACATCCTCAGGCGGGATGCCGATTCTCGTGGCTCGTTCCAGAATCTTACCGGCAATAGCCAGGCGTGTCTCCGCGTCTTTCGGAATGCCGTTATCGTCCATGGTCAGGCCGATCACCGCCGCCCCGCGGTCCTTAACCACCGGCAGCACAGCCTGGAGCGAGGCTTCCTTACCGTTCACCGAATTGATCAGCGGCTTGCCCGGCGTGACGGCCAGGGCTGCCGCCAGCGCTTCGGGGTTGGCCGAGTCCAGACAGATCGGCACATTGACCTCAGAGACCACCGCCTTCACCGCCTGGATGAGCAATGCGACTTCATCCAGGCCCGGAACGCCAACGTTGACGTCCAGCACGTCAGCACCGGCCGCAACCTGTCTGGCGGCCAGCTCTCGCACATAGTCGAAGTCGCCCCCCTGGAGAGCCTCTGCCAGCTTCTTATGCCCCGTCGGGTTGATCTTTTCACCGATGATAACCATCGGCCCATTGGTGTTGATCCTGACCGTGGCGGTCCCACTACTCAGAAGCGTCTGCATCTCATCGCACCAACAATTCCTGAGCCAAACGCGCCGCGGCGCTGGCATTGGGGGCGTAACCATCGGCTCCGATCTGCTCGGCATAGGCCTGATTGAGAGGGGCACCGCCCACAATAACCTTGACCCGATCGCGCAGGCCGGCGGCCTCGATCCCGTCAATGATGGTCTTCATATTAGGCATGGTCGTCGTCAACATCGCCGACATGCCGATCAGTTGTGCGCCGTCGCGAATGGCTTCGATGAACTTGTCGGCATTCACATCCACGCCGAGATCGATCACCTGGAAGCCTGCGCCCTCCATCATCATGCCCACCAGGTTCTTGCCGATGTCATGCAGATCCCCCTTAACCGTGCCCAGCACGACCTTGCCGGTCGGCTTCGCCCCGCTCTCCACCAGCAACGGACGCAGAACGTTGACGCCAGCCTGCATCGCCGAGGCCGAGATCAGCATCTCTGGCACATAGTACTCCTGGGCTTCAAACAGGCGGCCGACCTCGGCCATGGCCGGGATGAGTGCCTCGGACAGGATCTTGTCAGCGGGCACCCCGGCCTCCAATGCCGCACGCACACCCTGTTCAACTGCCCCCGCGTTACCTTGAATCACCGCATCGTAAAGTGCCTCCAGGTCCATTCTGCCTCCCGATTGATGTCTGTGTATAGCCTACTTGCCGTAGACGCCGTACTCTTGCAGCGTTTCCCACATCGCCATGATGTTTTCCGGCGGGACATTGCCCTGGATATTGTGTACAGTGTTGAACACAAAGCCGCCACCCGGCATCAGGTCCTCCAGGCGACGCCTGACCTCCTCGCGCACCTGCTGCGGCGTGCCTGTGCCCAACACATGCTGCGTGTCCACGCCGCCCCCCCAGAAGGTCAGATCTTTGCCAAACTCGCGCTTCAGGTCGGCCGAGTCCATGTCCTTGGCGCTCACCTGTACCGGGTTAATGATGTCCACACCGATCTCTATCAGGTCCGGAATCACCGGGCGAATCGAGCCGCAGGAGTGGAAGAAGATCTTGGCCTTGGAGCGAGAATGGATGAAGTCGCATAGCTCCTTGTGGCGTGGCTTGACCAGTGTACGATAGGTGCGTGGCGAGATCAGCATGCCGTTCTGGCCGGCAAAGTCATCGGCGTCCTGGGCCACATCAATCGTATCGCCCAGGATCTCCAGCGCCTTCCCCCAGTAGGCCAGCTTCATCTCCAGGACTCTGTCCATGATCTTGCAGGCCAGCTTGGGATTAAGGGCGAAATCAGAGAAATAGTCTTTGAAACCGCGCACCCAGGCGAATACCTCCATAATGCCGGCCGACATGTTGCCCACGACCACGGCGCGCTTCTCTTCCTCGGCGACCTTCACCGCAGCCTCTTTCAGGCCGACAAAGCGTGCCGGGTCCAGCGGATCAGGCCAGGCAAAGCGGTCCACGTCCTCTTCCGTGATCTTGCCACTCAGAGGATGGTCAAACATGTCGTAGTACCAGCCGCCGTCCTTGGGCATGCGCCAGCCGATGTGGAACTCATCGTAGAAATAGGTGTAATCACCCATGTCTTTGATTTCGATCTTGAAGGTAGCTGACGAGCGGGGCGACACATTCTTGACGTCAACGCCCAGCCGCTCCAACATGTCGTCGTCCACCTGGGCAATCTGCTGGAAGATGTCCACGATCTTGGGCTCGACACGCGGCAATCCCAGGTAGTCACGCAGGGCCTGGTAAGCTTTCACGTGAATGCCGGTAACGACCGTGCCGCCCAGGTCAAACGGCACTCGATCCGGCTCTTTATGGTTGAGCGCGGTCAGCACCCGTTCTCGCGAGTTCATTATTAACCTCCTCATACCGGCTTTCAGTGGGCGGCCAATGCTTGTAGGGCCTCCTGCACCCTCTTACCCAGGCGGGCGACCGTAGCGGCGAAGTGTTGTTCTCCCAGTTCGGCGGTTGCCCTGCGGGGGTCATTCTCCGGCCGCACGCTGTAATCGGCTGTCGGCCGCCCCTCAAATGTATCGGCGTCTACAATCGCCCATTCGGTATTGCGCAGCGGTTCAGCGCCAGCGGGTAGGGCCGCCAGGTGGACACGCGTCGCATCCAGCGCCAGCATGGCAGCCGTCTCGGTGATGGTAGCGTGCCCAAGGTCATCGCCAGCCTCGCGCGCCAGAGTGTAGCAATACAGCAGGCGGGCCGGTCCGCGAGCGCTAAACCCGGCCGCCAGCCGTTCCAGGTGATAGATCTGATTTGTAGCGCCATGGCCGTTCAACAGCACGATCAGCCGGAACCCGTGCGCCACCAGGCCCTCCAGCGTCCAGCGCACGACTGTCGCGAATTGCTCCTCCGGCGCATAGAAACTGAGCATCGAATTGGCGGGGAAGTCCATGCCTACGATCCACTCATCGCCCTTGAAACCCAAATGGCGCAGCATATCCGGTGATCGTTCGCGCTCAGTGCCCCAATACAGCGTCGGGCACACGATACCCCCGACCTGTCGCGCCAGCGCGATGGCCAGGCTCTCGGCCTGCAACGGGTCGGTGCCCAGCGGCAGGTGCGGCCCGTGCCATTCCAGCGGGCCGATGGGCAAATAGGCCACCGGGCAACGCTCCCTCTCGGCCAGCACCTCATCAGGTCGCATCCATTGCAGGCGAACTTCACGCATTGGCCTCATCCTTCCTCACGACCTCCTGAACCTCCTGCCAGCCCCCGCCTTTGAATGTCGCCTTCGCCAGCGTGCGCGAGATGTCACCCACTCTCACGTTCAGTTGCACGCCGCTCGCTGCGGCGGGTGCGGGCACCACATGGTCCAGCAGCACCGCCGCCAGCGGGCCAACCGGCCCCAGGGGCACATGCTCAAGCGCCTGCCCGGCTTCATCTTGCCAGGTCAACTCCAACTGCCCCACGTCAAACACGCCGAACGCGCCGCTCAACTGCACGTAATCGCCGGAGCGCGTCGCCTGCAGCTTACGGCCGGCGCAACCGGCCTCGGTCACGTCCACGACCGGGCCAGGGCAACGACACGCGCCCCACTCGATGCGGAACGAGGCCGACTGGCCGGGCTCAATGCGCTGGAATGGGCTCAGTGCCTCACACTCCATCAAGTAGATGTCGCTATCCTCGTAGTTCAGGTTCGCCACCTGCCCGCGCCCCACTGTCCAGAACTCCACCGCTGCGCCGTCGTCCGGATACTCCTGGTCGGGAAAGGTTGGGAAGCGGGCTGCAAAGGCATAGCCAGCGGCCCTATTCGCAAACGCTGCCCAGCCGGCGCGGCTATCCAGCCCCACTTTGCCGATCTGCCACTGATACTCGCCAAAAAACAGGCCCGTGGCCGGGTCGGCGCGCCATTGGGGGTTGGCCGGGTCACCGAACATCACCTGGAAGCCCTGGGGGAACCGACTGGCCGGATTAAGTGGGGCGGTGACGATGCAAGCAGGCTCATAGGCCAGGCGGCCATTGGCATCGCGGCGTTCCGCCCGCAACTGGACCACGTCCCAAATGCTCCAGCGCACCGGGCGGGTCGAGACATTGCGGAACGACAGGTTCAGGGTGACCCGTGTGCTGTCCGCGTACACCGTTGCCTGCCGGGCAATCTGCACGCCTGTGGGTGATGTATCCGGACTCACCATGCGCACCGTGGCCACACGACCGTCGCTACGCAACGCATCCAGCCGGTAGCGTCCGGTATCCAGAATCGGATCGGGCGGGCCATGCCACTGCTCCTCCGTCTCCCAGCCCTGCGGGGCCGGCCAGGTCTTATCGCCACCGTAGTTTTTCCAGGCCATCAGCGTACCATCGCCCAGGTTTTCCTCAGGGCTGAACAGCTTGCCCGCCAGGGACCGATCAATGTAAAGGTAAGAGTACGGCCCCAGGTCATATGCCATAATGCGCCCGCCGATGTCCGGCACGGCCACCAGCCTCACCAGGTCATTCCTCAGAATCGCCGCACGCCAGCCCAGAAAGTCGCCCTCTTCAGCCCGACATTGCGCCATTGCGATTCTCCTTCTCAATTCGGAGTTGCACCATTGCCGGCAACGCCTGTAGCGTAAGCCATCACCTTATCTTCAGTAGCCTCAGCCCGGTCCAAGATGCCGGTCACACGCCCTGCGTGCATCACCACGATGCGATCACTCATAGACAGGATCTCGGGCAGTTCGGATGAGATCAGAATGATGCTGATGCCCTCCCGTGCCAGCCCACGCATCATCTCGTAGATCTCAGCCTTAGCGCCAACATCCACGCCATGGGTCGGTTCGTCCATAATGAGCAATTTGGGGTTCGTGGCCAGCCAGCGTGCCAACACCGTCTTCTGTTGATTGCCACCCGAGAGGTTGCGTTCGAGCGTGTCAATATGGGGCACACGCACTCGCAGCCGCTGCACATACTCCTCGGCTAGCGCCGCCTCGCGGCGATGGCGGATCAGGCCATTGCTGCTGATGCGCGGCAGTTGCGCCATGGAGATATTCCAGCGCACAGGCATGGCCATGAAGAGAGCCAGCTTCTTGCGATCTTCAGGGATCATGCCGAGGCCGTGCGCCAGTGCCTCTTTCGGCGACCTGAAACGCACCGGCCGGCCTTCTAACAGGATCTCACCTTCGTCAATAGGATCAGCCCCAAAGATCATGCGGGCGGTTTCGCTGCGGCCCGCCCCCACCAGGCCTGCCAGCCCTACGATCTCACCCCGCCGGACTGAGAAGCTGACATCTTGCACGACCCCCCTACGCGTCAGCCGGCGCACCTCGAGCAAGGCAGGGCCAATGGCGCGCTCGCCCGTTTCACTACTACGCACCAGTTCGCGTCCCACCATCATGCTGATGACGCGGTCAACAGTGGCCTCCCGAACGCCCAGGGTGCCTACGTAATTCCCGTCGCGCAGAACCGTGATGCGATCCGCGATCCTGAGCACTTCCTCGATGCGGTGCGATACGAAGATGATGGACACACCCCGTTGTTTGAGATTGCGAATGACCTCAAACAAGCGGTCTGTCTCGCGTTCCGTCAGGGACGAATTGGGTTCGTCCATGATGATCAGGTTGGCCTTGATCGAGAGGGCCTTGGCGATCTCGACCAGTTGCGACTGGGAGACGGTAAGATCTTTCACACGAGTACGCGGTGCAACATCCAGCCCAACCTGTTCGAGCAACTCACGCGTCCGGCTTTCCAGTTCCGTCCAATCCACAACACCACGGCGCGCCGGCATACGCCCCATGAACACGTTCTCCATCACGGTCAAGGCTGGCATGACTGCCAGTTCTTGGTGGATCACCGCGATGCCTGCGGCTTGCGATTCAGCCGGCGTGGCGAAATCTACCGTCTGGCCCTTGAATTCGACTTGGCCGCTGTTCTTACGAACAATTCCACCCAGGATATTCATCAAGGTGGTCTTGCCAGCGCCGTTCTCGCCCACAAGCGCGTGGACCTCGCCCCGGCGCACGTCCAGGCTCACGTTGCTCAGAGCCTGCACCCCATCGTAATTCTTCGATACGTCATGGACGCGCAGGATAACCTCGTTGCTATCCACCGCAGTCATCGCGACTCCTCGAGTGGGCAGGACGGCGGATGTGTACCGCGATCCGCCATCCTGCCCGGTTGTCACTTCGCGTTATTCATCTATCTATCGTTCCGGCCCCACCACCTCGCACTTAGAACGGTGGTTTCCAGAACTGGGAGATATTAGCCTTAGTGACGACATCGGCTCGTGTGATCAGGCGACCATACGGCGGCACTACACCTCCCACAATGTAGTTGAACAGCCGAATGGCCGGGTCATGCCCTTGCGCAAATGGGTCCTGCCCAATCGTGGCATCTATCACCCCCGACTGGACATACTGCATGGTCTCGTCCACAAAGTCGAACGACACCATGTGCACCACCCCCGCCTTGCCTGCCTCCTGAATCGCCTTGGCCGCTCCAAACGGCCCACCCGCCGTCACATAGATGCCCGTCAGGTCCGGATTCGCCGTCATGAAGTCCTTCGCCTGACTGTAGGCCACATCCCCTTTGTCGTTGTTCTCGACCCGCCCCACGATCTGCACATCCGGGCACTTGGCTTTCACCTCATCCTCGAACCCCTTGCGGCGTAGTTCATGTGCCTCCACCGCAAAGAAGCCCGTGATGATCGCCACCTTGCCCTTGTTGTTCAATACCTGGCACATCGTGTCGCCTGCCGTCTTGCCTTGCAGGTACAGGTCGGCTCCCACAAAGAATAACCGCTTGTTCGGCTTGGCCGTCTCCGAGTTGAACGTCGCCACCGGAATGCCCGCATCCACCGCCTTGTTGATGAACGGCACCATGCCCTCATCCCCGGCAATGGTCGCAATGGCATCATACTTCTGAGCAATGGCCGCATCCACTGCCTTGCCGAACACGTCGGCGGTGTGCTGGTCACCAGGCACAATCCACTCCACCGTGGTGTTGTACGCCTTCAACTCCTCAGCCGCCTTCATCGTCCCTTCCTTCACCGGGATCCAGAAGGGGTTGTTCTCCAAACCCAGCACGGCGATGCGCAGCGGCTTGGATGGTTGCTTGTCCACCGGCTTGACTGTGCCTTCGTCCGGCACCTGCCCCATCGAATCAAAGGCCGGAGCCGCTGGTGGCGCTGTCGGCTGCGGCGTGGTCGCCTGCGGTGCTGTCGTCGTGGTCGCTTGCGGGGCCGGTGTGGCTGGGGCGGCCGGTGTGCCGCAGGCGCTTACAATTGTGGCGATCACGGTCAGGACCGCCAAAAGGGCATACATGCGTCTCATAGCACTTTCCTCCTCATGGATTGCTATCAGTGAACCTTAGGCCACGGAATGCACACGTAGTCACTTTGTTGAGCGCATCACCTCCTCTCCAGGGTTTCCATTCCGAAGCGCCAGACACGGAGTAAATACTCCGCGTTTATACCCAAACGCTCTGCACCGGGCCGATTCACACCTGCGCCCGGCGGAAACGGTCCAGGCCCACTGCCAAGATAATCACCAGGCCGATTGTCACGGTCTGAACGTGTAGTGGCAGG
>CADDZL010000124.1 GCA_902812335.1 Chloroflexota bacterium
TCCCCACGCGCATCCAGAATGGCCCCGGCCCCGCTCCCGGCCCCACCTCCAGCCGCCAGACCTGCACAACCAGATCGCCGTCCGCCCAGTCCTTCGTCGGGACGGTGCCAGCATCCTTCTGCGACCAGCGCACACCGCTGGCGTCCACCAGATGATTGAAGATGTGATAATCGGCCGACGTGTCGGACGGTGTCCAAAGCACACGCCAGGCGATCCACCATTCCAGGGACTGCCCCGGCCGAGGGCTACCGTTAAACCGGTAGCCGACCAGCTCGATGCCGTTGGCGAACGTGCGCGGTTCGGCTATGGGCGCCAGATCGAGGCCTGGACCGCCGCCCAGGCGCGCTACACGGAAAGGCGCCTCCCCAGGGCGAGCGGGGAGTTCGCTCATCGGCCCCAGAACCCCTGCCTGAGCATAGACCTGCGCGGCTGCCTCCGCGCCGGGTGTGATCAGCAGGGCAGCCGGTACGCCGGGGAACAGGGCCGCATGGGTGCCATCCACAAAGCGGTGCGGAACGCCCCGCAGGAGCACGTCGAACACGGCCGGCCATTCATCTGCATTGGGGTCGTCACCCGGGCTGACGACCACGACCGGCGCGCCGAGAGCGCGGGCCTGCTCTGCCGCCTGGAGCTGAAACTTCAGCGGCATGCCAAAGGCATCCGGCGTGGGGTGCGTGGCGATAAAGTCGAGCAGCGCCAGCACAATCCCCGCCTGAGCCACGGCGATGATAATGGCGCCGCCAAGTGCGCCCCAGCGCAATAGCGGACGGCCTGAGGAGATGGCGCGGCTCAGAAGGAAGCCGGCAGCCAGGTATTGTGCCGGGAAGGCCACCGTGAAGTAGTGAGGGAACAGTGGCGTGGCGTGGCGCCAGAACAGCACAAGCGGTGCCAGCGCCCACAGCGCCAGGATGCCGCCGGCGGCGGCCTTCGGCTCCCCGCGCCGGCGCAGTGCGGTCCACAACCACAGCCCAATGCCGGCCACCGCCAGCGCGCCCGTCGCCCAACGCACCGGGTCGAGGTCTGGCACCGACCGTACAAAGGACACATATCCTGAGGGTCCGATCAGCGAATGGATATCGTTGCCGGTTGTCACCATCCACCAGAAGGTCAGTGATTTCCCATCCATGCTGGCAGGGCGAGAGAGCAAGCCGGTGAGCGCCGGCCAAACGGCGTCGCCGTGCATCAGCACATAATAGAGAAAGGGGATGCCGGTCAACACCGCCAGCCCCAGGCCAGCCAGGGCGATGCGCCCATCCACACGCTTCCAATAGAGGATGAACAGCAAGCCGGTCAGGGGAATGAGCACCAGGGCCGGGTAGTGAAGTTGCACCGCCAGCGCCAGGAGCACCAGATGCAGCGCGAGTGCCCAGCGCCGCCCTTCGACAAAGGCCAGCAGGCCTGTCGTGACCGTCCCCAAGGCGAAGGGCGACAGCAGGTCCGGTTCCCAGATTTTGCGCGAATACAGGACAGCCCAGGGGGCGGTCGCGAACAGCAGGGCAGCACATAGCCCCGCGCTCGCTCCCCAGTAACGCCGGCCCAGCCACCAGCACAGCGCTACCGCCAGGACATTCAGCGCGCCCGTAAACAACGTGGCCGAGAGCGGATTAGGCCAGAGGGCGAGGGGCAGGGCGTACAGGTACACACTCAGCGCCGGCTTGGGCAGGCCCACCGAGGTGCCAATTCCCTGGAGCGGAAACGACCTGCCCTGGGCCAGGTCCAGCGCCAGCGCCGCGATGTGGGCCTCATCGCTCTTGAACTCGGTGACGCCCGGCCAGCCCAGGCGGAGCAGCGCGGCCAGCAGCAAGAGCGCGGCCAGCGCCAGCAGCTCGGGGGGACGAGGCCTGGTCGTAGGTTATCCTTCCGGCGTCCAGTCGTCCGGCTTGCGGGTTCCTTCGCCGAAAAAGAACTTCTCCATCTCCCGCAGCATGATGTCTTGCGCCGCCGGGTCGGCCATGACCAGGCCATAGTGGTTCATGATCAGCGTGGCCTCAGGCAGCCACATCGCCCAGGCCTCTTTGGACACATTCTCGTAGATGCGCTTTCCCAGCTCACCGGGGAAGGGCGGCCTGTCCAGGCCCGGCAACTCCCGCCCCAGCTTCACACACTTGACCATTCTTGCCATCACTACACCAACCTCGCTTTCCAGTGTCTATTCCTGGGGCGGTTCCAACAGGCGCAGGCGCAGGAGCTTTCTGGCCAGAGTGTAGACATCCCTTTTGCTCCCCTCCTGGCACATCCCTATGGCTACCACCACAACCAGGACCTGATCCTCTTCTATCCGGTAGATGAGCCGGTAACGCTGCCCCACGGCGCGCAGGCTACGATAACCCGCCAGCTCGCCTGTCAGGGACCTGCCCTGTTTCTCCGGCTCTTGCGCCAGGCCGTCTATACGGTCCCGCAGCTTCTCCTGAACTTGGCGGTCGGGGATGGCTGCGAGCATCTTCAAGGCTGAGGGCGTGATGAGGATGTGATAGCTCACAAGCCCATCTCTGTCTTGGCCTGTTCCCAGGGAATGCCTTGGCCCGCCTGGGCTTGCTGGATGCCCTGGCGCAGCGCAGCCATGAGGTTCTCATCCCCCATGATCTCCAGGGTCTCGAGGATAGCCTCGTAAAGCTCCCAGGGCATGACGGCCAGGACCGGCTTCCCCCGCCTGGTCACCGTCACGGCTCCGAGGTCCGGTTCCTGCTCAAACAACTCGGGCAGACTGGTCAGCTTGTTGCGGGCTTCGACGATAGGTAGCGCGCGCGGCATAGGTCTATCTCCTTTTGTACACAATAATGTACCTCAAAACGTTCGCCTTGTCAAGCCGAGCGGCTAACGTCAGGGACGCCGGCTGGCAGTTAGCGCGGGGCTTCAGGCCCGCACCACCCCTCGACCAACTGCGCCGCGTGGCTTAAGAAGAAGGACGCCAGCGCCGCCTTCCAATTGCGCCGCTATGCCTGGTCGGCCAAGCTGCCGCTCAGCATCCTGACCGATTTCGAGGAGTTCGCCATCTATGGCTGCCGCATCAAGCCGGATCAGGCCGATAAATCTTCCGTCGCGCGCACGTTCTACCTCAAGTACACCGACTATGCCGGGCGCTGGGACGAGATCGCCGCGATCTTCTCCCGCGACGCCGTGCTCAAAGGCTCGTTCGACCGCTATGCTGAGTCGAGCAAGGCCAAGGAGGGCACCGCCGAGGCGGACGACGCCTTCCTCAAGGAGATCGAGGCCTGGCGCGAGACACTGGCCCACAACCTGGCGCTGCGCAACCCCGGCTTCAGCCAGCGCGACCTCAACTTCGCCGTCGGGCCGCATGAAAGCGATCAGGCTCTCCGCGCATGACAAGGGTCGCCCCATTCCCGAGAATGACATCTGGCTGGCCGCAATTGCTTTACAGCATAGCTTCACCCTCGTAACACGAGGCGAGCATTTCGCTGAAGTTGAAGGTCTTCAAATAGAGAGATGGGAGGGAAAAACAAGGACTGAAAGGCAATAGGACACCTCGCCGGCGCCGGTCGAGCGTATGTTGACCCTGCACCGGCAGTTGGCCACCGCCAAAACCGCCCATAATAAGACCGTCCAAGAGCGCCAGATTGACCGGCTGGTATATGAGATCTACGGGCCGATGGAGGAGGAGAGCGCGATTGTGGAGGGAGGAGGTGAAGCGGTGTGCCAGGTTTCGATGTATCATATACAATAGACCTACCACTGAGTGAGGAGTGAATAAGATGAGATTTCATCGCATCACTGTCAATCCCAGGCAGATGGGCGGCGTACCCTGTATCCGCGGGCTACGCATACCCGTTGCGACTGTTGTGAGGCGCGAACTACCTTTGGTGACCGCGCCGTGAAGTTCACGGTGGATAACGCACTGTCGCCCCTGGTGGCAGAAGGCTTGCGCCGGGCTGGGCACGATGCGGTGCATGGGCGCGATTACGGCATGCAAGCGGCAGCAGATGAGGACATCTTCGAGCGTGCTGCCCGCGATTCCGGCACCCTTCTGGCCTTACGGCAGGAGACAAAGCCATCAGTAATTCTGTTCCGACGACCCTCTCAGCGGCGCCCCGAAACCCAGACAGCACTCTTGCTTGCCAACCTGCCGAATGTAACAGACGTTCTGGAGCAGGGTGGTGTCGTGGTTTTTGAAGAAGGTCGCATTCGCATCCGGCCGTTGCCTATCGTTAGTAAACCATAAAGTGTGCGTCCGGGGATGACACCTGAAGTGCGCCGAACAACTCGCAGTTGGCCGCCGCCAAAACCGCCCACAATAAGACCGTCCAAGAGCGCCAGATTGACGCCACCGACCGCCAGATTGACCGGCTGGTCTACGAACTGTACGGGCTGACGGAAGAGGAGATCAGGGTTGTGGAGGAAGGGACGCCTGATGAAATTGCCGAACCCCGAACGCGCTAGCGTAGACACAGGTAAACTCCGCGACTACCGTCTGAGCTTCGAGCATCCGCGTGGTCGCCATAAGGCCCGCGTCTTTGCAGACACGCTCGGACTGACCGCTGACCATGCGAGCGTATGTTGACCCTGCATCGGCAGTTGGCCACGGTGATGCACGCTGCCCGATTTCGGAATGGCATGTAGGAGCTTAATATGGCAATGTTAAGGAGCGTGGCTTTACCTGCCGGGGTCCCCGGCGAGCTGGTTCTCTCCGCCATGCCGGGGCGCTACCGGCCATTGGACGAGGACATCGCCGAGGCAGAGTCCAGCGGAATCTCGCGAATCGTGTGCCTGGCACCCAGGAGCGAAATTCAGGTGAAGTCGCCGGCCTACGCCAGGGCGCTGCGGTCGCGCTCACTCCCCTGGCCTGTCGAGTTCTTCCCGATCGAGGACCGTGGCACGGCGGATAACCGCGAAGCATTCCGGGAATTCATCTCGCATATGGCCGCTGACCTCCGCGCTGGCGAGGGCATTCTGCTGCATTGTGGCGCTGGCATCGGCCGGACCGGCATGGTGGCGGTGTGCGTTCTCATCTCTCTGGGCAGCCCCAAAGCCTACGCCGAGATGGTGGTGAGAAGAGCCGGCTCATATCCAGAAAGGCCGGAACAACGTGAGTTGATACAGTGGTTCGCCGATAACTTTCGCGATGCCCAGGTCAATGGACCGCAGAGCGCCCCCCAGGCCGGCGGCGAAGGCAACCCATGACACCATCCTCACTCTAGAACACCCCCTCATCCCATCCTGGACGCACCGATATTTTAAGGATATGTTACCATCGCACGCATGTTCTAAGCCCTTCCCTCCGCTATAATAAACTGCTATAATGGAATAACACTAAATCGCCTATGCCTCAGGACAAGATCGTCGTTCGCGGTGCCCGCGAGCATAACCTGAAGAACATTGATGTCGAGATCCCGCGCGACAAGCTGGTCGTGATCACCGGCCTGTCGGGCTCCGGCAAGTCCTCGCTGGCTTTCGACACCATCTTCGCCGAGGGCCAGCGGCGTTATGTCGAGTCCCTGTCGGCCTACGCCCGCCAGTTCCTCGGCCAGATGGAGAAACCCGACGTGGACCAGATCGAAGGGCTCAGCCCGGCGGTCTCGATTGACCAGCGGGGCGCTTCGCACAACCCACGCTCAACCGTCGGTACGGTCACCGAAATCTACGACTACCTGCGCCTGCTCTTCGCCCGCATCGGCGTGCCCCACTGCCCCAACTGCGGCCGGCCCGTCCAACAACAGTCCCCCGAACAGATCGTGGACTCGGTCCTGGCCCTGCCGGAGAATACGCGCATTCAGGTCCTGGCCCCGCTCATCAAGAACCGCAAAGGCCATCACCAGGCCGTGTTCGAGGACGTGCGCAAAGCCGGCTTCGTCCGCGTCCGCGTCAATGGCGAGACCCACGACGTGGACGAGGAGATCGAACTCGACCGCTACAAGATGCACACGATTGAGGCCGTGGTGGACCGGCTCGTCGTCCACCGCGATGGCGAGGACGACGGCTTTGTCAGCCGCCTGACGGACTCGATTGAGACCGCGCTCAAGCTGGGTGACGGCATCGTCGTGATCAACAACGTCTCCGCCGACCCGCCCCAGGACCTGCTCTTCTCGGAGCACTTCGCCTGCATCTACTGCGGCATCAGCCTGCCGGAGATCGAACCGCGCACCTTCTCGTTCAACACGCCCCACGGTGCCTGCGCCACCTGCCAGGGCCTGGGAACGCGCATGGAACTGGACCCGGCCCTGCTCGTGCCCAACGCTGAGCTTTCACTGGAGGAGGGCGCCATTGAGGGCTGGAACACGACCCAGAAGGACGGCTACTACTGGCAACTGCTGGAGGCGACCGCCCGCCACTTCCACATCCCACTCGACCGCCCCTGGCGCGAGTTGACCGAGGCCCAGAAGCACGTCCTCCTCTACGGCAGCGGCAACGAACGCATCCGCATCCATTACCAGAGCCGCGATGGGGGGCGGCGCGATTACGAGACGACTTTCGAGGGCGTGATCCCTAACTTGCGCCGCCGCTATGAGGAAAGCACTTCCGACTACATCCGCGCTAAGATCGAGGAATACATGGCCTACCGCCCCTGCCCGGCCTGCGGCGGCAAGCGCCTGCGCCCCGAAGCCCTGGCCGTGACGGTGGCCGGTGCCAACATCGCCGAGGTCACAAGCTGGCCTGTCGTCCGAACACTGCGCTGGGTAGCGCAACTGCGCGGAACAGAAGGGAATGAGCCGATATTGACCCCCCGCGAACTGGCCATCGCCCACCAGATCCTCAAAGAGATCGATGCCCGCCTGCACTTCATGGTCAATGTGGGGCTCGATTACCTGACACTCGACCGTCGGGCCGCGACGCTCTCCGGTGGCGAGGCCCAGCGCATCCGCCTGGCGACGCAGATCGGCAGCCAACTCATGGGCGTGCTGTATGTGCTCGACGAACCCAGCATCGGCCTGCACCAGCGCGATAATGCCCGCCTGATCCGCACCCTGCAAGCCATGCGCGACCTGGGTAATACCCTGCTGGTGGTCGAGCACGACGAAGAAACTATGCTGGCAGCCGACTGGATCATTGACCTGGGACCGGGGGCAGGTGAGGCCGGCGGCTACATCGTCGCCCAGGGCACGCCCCAGCAGATCATGGCCGACCCCAATTCGATCACCGGCGCGTACCTCTCCGGCCGGCTGTCCATCCCCCTGCCGGCGCAACGTCGCACCGGCAACGGCCAGCACCTCACTATCCGTGGGGCCAGCGAGAATAACCTCAAGAACATTGACGTGACCATTCCCCTGGGGAAGTTCGTCGTGATCACCGGCGTCTCGGGCTCCGGCAAGTCCACCCTGTTGATCGAGGTGCTCTACAAGAAGCTGGCGCAAGTTCTGCACGACGCCCACGAACGGCCGGGCGCGCATGTCGCCATCGAAGGCATCGAACATATTGATAAGATCATCAACATTGACCAGTCGCCCATCGGCCGCACGCCGCGCTCCAACCCGGCAACCTATACCAACCTGTTCACCGAGATCCGCGACCTGTTCGCCAGCCTGCCGGAGGCCAGGCTGCGCGGCTACCGGGCCGGCCGCTTCTCCTTCAATGTCAAAGGGGGCCGCTGCGAGGCCTGCCAGGGCCAGGGCCAGCTCCAGATCGAGATGCAATTCCTGCCCGACATCTTTATCCCCTGCGATGTGTGCAAGGGGGCGCGCTTTAACCGCGAGACGTTGCAGGTGCGTTACAAGGGGCTGAATATCGCCGAGGTGCTGGATTTATCGGTGGACCAGGCGCTGGAGTTCTTCGGCCCGATCCCGGCCATCCGGCGCAAGCTGGAGACGCTGCGCGACGTCGGGCTGGGCTATATCAGGCTCGGCCAGCCCGCTCCCACCCTCTCCGGCGGTGAGGCGCAGCGCGTCAAGCTCAGCCGCGAACTGTCGAAGCGGGCTACCGGGCGCACGCTGTACGTCCTGGACGAGCCCTCGGTCGGCCTGCATGCCCATGACGTGGCCAAGTTGATCGACGTGCTCCAGGCGCTGACCGACCAGGGCAATACGGTGGTCATCATCGAGCACCACCCCGACATCATTAAGGTGGCCGACTGGATCATTGACCTGGGCCCGGAAGGGGGTGACGCCGGCGGCTACCTGGTCGCCCAGGGCACGCCGGAAGCGGTGGCCCAGGTCGAGGCATCGTACACCGGGCAGTTCCTGAAGAAGTACCTCAACGGGTCATAGCCTCAGCAGATCGCAGAAGCGTCACCCTGAGCGAAGCGAAGGGTCTCTGCACGTTCAATCGAGATGCTTCGCTACGCTCAGCACGACAAATGGGTGATCTACTGGGCCTAGCAAGCCTTGGAGGTCTCGACGATGGTCTGCTGGCGCTCCGGGCCAACCGAGATGATCGTCACCGGCAGGCCGGCGATTTCGCTGACGCGGTCAATGTAGCGGCGGGCCGCAGCCGGCAGGTCGGCCCGGCGGCGCGCCCGGCTGATGTCCTCGGACCAGCCGGGGAGGTCCTCATAGATCGGGCGACACTCGGCCAGGACCGCCGCCGTTGTCGGGAAATTCTCCAAGCGCTCGCCCCGGTACTCATAAGCCACCGCCAGCCGCAGCCGCCCTAGCCCGCTCAGTACGTCCAGTTTGGTCAACGCCAGTTCGGTCAGGCCGTTGACGCGGACGGCGTAGCGCAGCGCCACGCCGTCGAGCCAGCCGCAACGGCGCGGCCGACCGGTTGTTGTGCCGAACTCGTCCCAGGGCTGTTCGCCCGTCCCCCGCAGCCGATCCCCTTCTGGGCCGGTCAACTCGGTAGGCATCGGCCCTGCCCCCACCCGCGTCTGGAAGGCTTTGCATACACCGACGACGCGCTCGATCCACTGCGGGCCGACGCCCAAGCCTGAAGCGACGCCGCCCGCGACCGTCGTCGAACTGGTCACGAATGGATAGGTCCCATGATCCAGGTCGAGCAGGACCCCCTGCGCCCCTTCGGCCAGGACACGCCGGCCGGCGCGCAAGGCGTCATAGACATAGAGTGAGGTATCGGTCACGTAAGGCGCGAGGCGCTGCGCGTAGCCGTAATACTCGGCAGCGACCGCCTGCGGGTTGGGCGGTTCCTGTCCATAGAGTTGCCGCAGTACCTGACCACCGCTGTACACGGCGGCGTGGACACGCTCGGCGAAGGCCTCGAGGTCGGCCATCTCACCGGCGCGGACGCCGCTGCGGGCGGCTTTCTCGGCATAGGCCGGGCCGATGCCACGCTGGGTCGTGCCTAACCCCCCGCTGCCGGCGCGATCCAGCGCGATGTGCGTGGGCAGGATCAGGTGAGCCGCCGCACTGAGTTTGAGCCGGGCCGGGCTGACATCCAGGCCTTGCGCCGCAAGCTGGTCTATCTCCTCAATCAGCCGGCGCGGGTTGACGACGACGCCAGCGCCGATGACACCCACGATGGCCGGATGCAACAGGCCGGAGGGAATCAGATGTAGCCGGAAGATGGCCTGGCCGACGGTAACGGTATGGCCGGCGTTGTCGCCGCCGTTGAAGCGGGCCGAGATGTCGGCATCCGCTGCCAAGAGGTCGGTGATGCGCCCTTTACCTTCATCCCCCCATTGGGTGCCGACGATAGCTGTGATGGGCAAGTCAATACGCCCCTTTCCCTGATATCAGCGCCGGAATTGTCCGCAGCAGAATCTGGATATCCATGATGAACGACCAGGACTCAATATAATACAGGTCCAACAGGCACATCTCGTCGAAGTCCAGATCGCTGCGGCCGCTGACCTGCCAGAGCCCCGTCAGGCCGGGGACCGCTTCCAGCCGCTGCCGATGCCAGGGCTGATATTGCTCGACCTCGCTGGGGATAGGCGCGCGCGGCCCGACCAGGCTCATCTCGCCGCGCAGGATATTGAACAGTTGGGGCAACTCGTCCAGGCTAGTGCGCCGCAACAGGCGGCCTACGCGCGTCAGGCGCGGGTCGTTGCGTATCTTGAATAGCGGCCCTGAGGCTTCGTTGAAGCCCATGAGCCGGGGCTGTTCCAGATCGGCACCTTCGCGCATCGAACGGAATTTATAC
>CADDZL010000125.1 GCA_902812335.1 Chloroflexota bacterium
CAGGCCCAGTCGCCGGACTTGAGGCACTCCTGCGCCCGGTCGTAGTGCGCCTGGGCCGAACGGGCCAGCGCCGCCACATCATCGGCCGCCGGCGTCGGGCCGGGCCCGGGTGTAGGGGTCGGGCCGGTCGCCGCTGCCGCGCCGAAGATGCGCTCCAACCCGGCCTGAAGCGACTCCTCCATCGCGATCTGGTCACGGTAAGCCACAATCACCCGCTTCAACTCCGGCAACTGGCTCGACTCGGCCTGGAGGAAGATCGGCTTGACGTAGATCAGCGCGTTGTCCACCGGGATGACCAGCAAATTGCCGCCGATGACCTGCGACCCGCGCTGGTTCCACAAAGTCAACTGCGCCGAGATCGTCGGGTCCTGGTTGACGCGCGACTCGATCTGCATCGGGCCATAGACCAGCTCCTGCTTGGAGAACTTGTACACGCCCATTTGGCCGTAGTCCGGGCCGCCGCTATTGGTATACAGCCAGGCGATCATGTTGTCCTTGCCCCTGGGTGTGAAGGGCACGATCAGCAGGAACTCGGCTTCGCTCCGGCCCGGCAGGCGCATGACGACGTAATAGGGCTCCATGAGCTGCCTCTGGCCGGCGTGGATCTCGTTGGGCAGCACCCACTGGTCCTCTTTATTGTAGAACACCTGCGGGTCGCGCATGTGGAAGGTGGCATAGAGCTGCGCCTGGGTGCGGAAGAGTTGCTCCGGGTAACGCACCAGCGCGCGTAAGGCCGGTGGCATCTGGTCCAGCGGCCGGAACAGGTCGGGGAAGATGCGCGCCCAGGTGCGGATCAGCGGGTCACTGGGGTCGGCAATATAGAAGCGCGTCGTCCCATCGTAGGCGTCAATGGTGATCTTGACCGCGTTGCGGATGTAGTTCAGGTCTTCGTTGTAGAGCTCAGAATAAGGGTAGCTGCGGGTGGTGGTGTAGGCATCGTAGATCCAGTATAGCTTGCCGTCGGCCACGACCAGGTAGGGGTCGGGGTCGTACTGCAAGAAGGGGGCGATGGCCTGGACGCGCTCGGTGATCTGGCGGTGGAACAGGATGCGGCTGTCGGCGGTGATGGAGGGGCTGAGCAGGATGGGGCTACTGCCGAAGTGGACCGAGAAGAGCAGCCGCCGCCAGAAGTTGTCCAGGCGCACGCCGCCCGCCCCCTCAAAGTGGGTATAGACATTGCCATCACTCTTGGGGTAGTCAAACTCCGGCGTCTGCGTATCCACGATCACGTAGTTGGTCGTCTCCTCGCCGTAGTAAATCTCCGGCCGCGATACCGCCAGCGCCGGGTCGCTCGACTGCGGCGGGATGTCCTTGACCAGGAAAGCGGGCAGGCCCTCGCCGCCGATCTGGTTGACCGGGTTGGCGACAAAGCCGGAGCCGTGCGTAAACACCAGGTGCTGGTTGACCCAGGTCTGGGCCTCGGCGTTCAGTTGATCGACGTTCATCTCCCGCCCTGAGAGCATGATCCCGCGCAACTGGCCGCCGATGACGTAAGCTTCCACGTCCACGTCGTTGAAATCGTAGTAAGGGCGGATCTCCTGCACCTGCGAATACGTAGCCAACAGCGGCCGGTAGTCCCACACTCGCACGTTGCTGAGCGTGTCCTGGTTAGCCTCCAGATCGGCTACCTGGAGCGTGCCCTGCGCCGGGTACTGCGACTCCTGAATGGCGTCGAGGTTGTAGGCGGCGCGGGTGGCGGCGATGGCCCGCTCGATATAGGGTCGTTCCAGTGCCAGTTCGTTGGGCCTGACGCGGAACTGCTGCACCAGCGGCGGGATCAGGTTGGCGCCGACAAGCGTAACCAGCCACAGCCCCAGCCCGACCCAGACCAGCCGGGGGCGCCGCGTGGCTCCGGCCAGGAGGACGAGGACCGCGGCGATGCCGGCACTGGCGGCCAACACACCCAGCGCCGGCAGGCGGACGGTGACATCGGTGAAGCCGGGGCCGGCGGCGGCAGCGCGGGCACTATAGAGCAGTTCGTAACGTTGCAGCGTGTAGCCCCAGGCCTTGACCAGCAGCCATAGCGCGCCCAGGATACCCAGATGCAACAGCGCCCGCCGGCCGTAGGTGCTCAGTGAGGCCTGGAGTTCGCCGCCCCCGTAAACCAACGCTGCGCCGATCAGTGCCAGCCCCAGCGCCCACAGCAGCCCGTCGCGGATGGACAGAAAGACCGGCAGCGTGAAGACGTAGAAGCCCACATCCTGGCCGAAGATCGGGTCGCTGACGCCGAAGGGCACGGCATGGATGAAGCGCTGGACGACATCCCAACTGGCGGCGGCAATGGAGCCGAAGATCAGGCCGAGCAGCCCGGCCGCCAGCCAGAAAATGAGCACGGCAGCGCGATCGGCCAGCTCAATCGTCCGGCGGCCCCGGTCCCCCCGCAAGTAGACGGCAAAGGGGTTGTCGGTTAGCCGCCGGGCCAGCACCAGGTTCAGGCCGACGATGGCAAAGGTCGCCAGGCCGATGCCCAGGAACAGCCAGGCCTGGGTGACCACACGGGTGCGAAATACGCTCAGCAGCCCGAGGCTGTCGAACCACAGCCATTCGCTGTAGAATTCGGGCCAGGTCAGTGCCACCAGGATCAGCACACCCACCAGGACCACGAAGATGAAGAAGCCACGACCTGAACGCATTAGCCCTCCTGTATCATCCTCCAGTTTACTGCTATATAGTATGATTGCCAAGACAACCTTCTGACGGTTGGCTGACATCCGGCCAGCGATTAGCTCTTGCCAGGGATTGTGCTAGAATTCACGCTGAGCTGGAACCCGGCGCATGTCGGGAGCGTCTGTGTTGTATGAAACGCCTTGTTGTATTATGGATGGTCGGGGGTCTGGCGCTGGCGGCTACAGCCTGTGTGAACCGGCCGGGGCCGGCACCCACCAGTCCGCCGCCAACTACCATCGTAGCCCGCGACAGCCCAGCGCTGGCCCAGTTGCCCAGCCCTATTCCACCCACGGCAACAGCGCCCCCACCGCCCATAATGACGCCGTCCACTGTACCATCGCATACGCCGACGCCGGCCCCTGAGATGCCCACAGCCGCTGCCACATTGACCCGCCGGCCCCAGGCCAGCCCGACAGCGACCCCGGCGGTCCCCTCGGTCGAACTGGCCATCCCGCTGCAGACGCGGCTGGTCACGCCGCCACCGGGCCGCCCGGAGGGCCCGCTTCTGGGCCTGAGCGCGCTGGCCGTCTCGTCGGGGGGCAGGCTCGTCGCGGGCACTTACGGGAACGGCGTGATGATCTCGGAGAATGGGGGTGCTAGCTGGCGCTTTCACACCGCCGGGCTGCCCCAGGACGGGACTGTGACCGCGATTATGCTCGCGCCGGACTTCGACGCCGGGGGTGAAGCCGCCCTGCTCTTCGAGGAGCCTGATACTGCCCCCATGGCCTACCGCAGCCGCGATGGCGGCCAGACCTGGGAGGGCTATCCCGGCCTGAATGAACCTGTCTACGATCTGGTCTATTCGCCTGCCTACCCCACAGATGGGATCGTCTTTGCCCTACAAGGTGAATACGGCCGTGGCCGGTTGCTGCGCTCAGCCGACCACGGCGCGAGCTGGAGCGAAGTGCTGCCCGCTAACGGCTGTCCGTTGAATGTGGCCCTCTCCCCGGACGCTTCGCTCTTTGCCAGCGACCGGACAGCCCTGGCCCCGCGCTGTGATCATGTGGTCAGGTCCACTGACGGCGGCCTGACCTGGGCGGACGTGCCGTTGGAGAGCGGCGATTTCTCTCGTGACACAGCCCGCATGAGCCGCCTCCAGGTGATACCGGCAGAACCCGCTGGCAGTCGGCTGCTGGCTCAGATTGAGGGCCAGAATTTGCCGCGCCTCTCGGCTGACGGCGGGCGCAACTGGGTCAAGCCCTACGACGAGGCTAACCTGCCCTTCGCCCTCGGCGTACTGCGCAGCATTCTGCTCTCACCTGACTACGCGCACGATGCCAGCCTGTATGCCTTCGGGCTGGCCAATCTCTACGCCACAGCCGGCTGGCTGTGGCGCTCGACCGATGGCGGCCGGACCTGGGCCGGGCTGGCCCACACCACCACCCCGGGCTGTACGTTCAGCCTGCAGGCCTCGGCCGACCTCGCCAATGACCACCGGCTGTGGGCGGCGACCTGTGAGGGCCTGTTCCGTTCCGACGATGCCGGTCATTCCTGGCGCTTCGTGCATCCCGGTGGGAGCCAGGCCTGGCAGCCGGTCGGGGTGGCGCGGTCCGCCGATGGGGTCGGCGTAGCGGTGAGCAACCGTGGCGGCGGGCGTTATACTTCGCGCTACATCCTGTTTGAGGACCACGGCGATGGCTGGATCACCGGTGACATCTTCGAGGGGATTCAACTCACGGGGCCGCTTTTCCCCTCCGCAGACTACCGCCACGACCGGCTGGGCCTGGTGATCGCCACCGATTTCGGTGGGGTGGCCCATGCTATGGCGCTCCGCCCCAGCGAGCAACCTGCCTTAACCCAGTTGGCTATTCCTCCCGGTGGTGTACCTCAGAACTACACAGTCACCTATGCCGATGACTATGCCACGAGTGGGCGCATTGACCTGCGCCATGGTGGCTCCGGCGCGCTGTATCGCTCAGCCGACCGGGGGCGGACTTGGGCCCACGTAGACCCGGCCGAGCCCGGTGCCTGCCTGCGCACGCCTGTGCGCGGCTTCGGTGCGCTGTGGTCGGCCAACGCCGAAGTGCGCAACCGCCTTATGTGCGCCACTGACGACGAACGGGGCTTCACCGGCCTGGCCCAGCCCTTTGAGCACGGCGAGATGCTGAGACCCATCCCCCCTTATCCATCTGAGGCCAACCGGTGGGTGTATGCGCTGCTGCCAGATGCTGCCGGTGGGTCCGCACTGGGCTATTATCCGGCTGCCAACGGTGAGCCGGGGCCGCTGCCCACGCCACCAGCCGGCCTCTATCCGCCCGACGCAACGCTATTCGATGCCTGGAATGCCATTCCCTGCTGCGACGTGAGTCGCGATCCCCTGCGTTTCGTGATCGGCTGGGCAACCGAACCGGCCCACGGTCTGCAACTGGCCCGGCAATACTTTGAGGGCGGCGTGATGCTCTGGCGGAGCGACCGGGTTGAAATCACTGTGTACTTCCCGCCGGAATCGGGCGGCTACCTCCCACTCAGCTACCCCCTGCGCTACGAGGTCTATCCGGATACCTACCGGCCCTGAAGGAAACGGTGATCAGGAGAAGGTCTCTCTCCATGCGCCGTTCGTATAAAGCGCTCACTCCCATTCAATCGTCGCGGGCGGTTTGCTGGAGATGTCGTAGACGACGCGGTTGACGCCGGCGACCTCGTTGACGATGCGGTTGGAGACGCGGGCGAGCAGGTCATCGGGCAGGCGGGCCCAGTTGGCCGTCATGAAGTCGTCGGTGGTGACGGCGCGCAGGGCCACGACCTCGGCGTAGGTTCGGCCGTCGCCCATGACACCGACGCTGCGCACCGGCAACAGCACCGCAAATGCCTGGGCCACAGCCCGCCCCAGGCCGGCCGCGTGCAACTCCTCCATAAAGATCGCGTCGGCTGCCCGCAACCGCTCCAGCCGCTGCCACGTCACCGGGCCCAGGCAGCGCACTGCCAGCCCCGGACCGGGGAACGGTTGCCGCCAGACAATAGACTCCGGCAGGCCCAGCGCCTCGCCAATGGCGCGCACCTCGTCCTTGAAGAGGTAGCGCAGCGGTTCGACCAGCTTGAAGCCCATGTCCGGTGGCAGGCCGCCGACATTGTGGTGCGTCTTGATGCGCATTGCCGCCGGCCGGTCGCGGGCAGCGCTCTCAATCACATCCGGGTAGATGGTCCCCTGCGCCAGGAACTCGATCTGCCCCAACTTGCGCGCCTCGGCCTCGAAGATGCGCACGAACTTCTCGCCCACCCGCCGCCGTTTCTCCTCCGGCTCCTCCACACCCTCCAGCGCGCTCAAGAAGTCCTCGATAGCGTTCACGGCCACCAGCTTCATCCCCTGGGCCCGCTGGAAGGTCTGCACCACCTGTTCCGGCTCGCCCCGGCGCAACAGGCCTGTATCCACGAAGATACAGGTGAGTTGGTCGCCGACGGCGCGGTGGATCAATGTCGCCGCCACCGCCGAGTCCACCCCGCCCGACAGGCCCAGGACTATCTGGCCGGAGCCGACCTGCTGGCGGATGTGGGCCACGCTCTCCTCGATCACCGAGCCTGGCGTCCAGGTCGGAACGCAGCCGCAGACGTCGTAAAGGAAGTTGCGCAGCAGGGCCGGCCCTTGCGGCGTGTGGATAACCTCCGGGTGGAATTGCACGCCGTACAGCCCGCGTTCCGGGGCGCCCATGGCGGCGATGGGCGAATTCGCGCTGGCCGCCAGCGGGTGGAAACCGGGTGGGACCGCCTCGATGCGGTCGCCATGGCTCATCCATACGGCGAGCCGCGTGTCGAGCGCCGCAAACAGCGGGGCCTGGGCATCGGTGACCTCGATCTGGGCCGGGCCGTATTCACGGCGGGACGCCGGGGCGACCCGGCCACCCAGTGCGTGCGCCAGGAGTTGCATGCCGTAACAGATGCCCAATACCGGCCGGCCGCTTGCCAGGACATAGGCCGGCAGCGTGGGCGCATCGGGCTCGTACACGCTGGCCGGTCCGCCAGAGAGGATGAAGCCTTTGGGCTGGAGAGAGAGGACACGCTCGGCCGGCGTGTTGTGCGGGAACAGCTCGCAGTACACATGCGCCTCGCGCACCCGCCGGGCGATCAGTTGGCTATACTGTGAACCGAAGTCGAGGATGGCAATCGTGTCGTGGGTCATCTGATGCTCTCGTTGCAGAACATGGACTACCGTTGACTATAATCTCAGAGCGGATAATCGTCAACTGGCGCAAAGAATGGATCGGCGTACAATGTCTCACCCATGGACCGCCTGCCCCGCGAGTTCTACGCCCAGGACTCGTTGGTCGTTGCCCGTGCCCTCCTGGGCCAACGCCTGGTGCGCGTGCTCAACGGCGAGCGACTGGCCGGGCGCATCGTTGAGACCGAGGCCTATCGCGGCGAAGCCGACGCTGCCTCGCACGCGGCCCACGGACGCACAGCCCGCAACGCGGTGATGTACGGCCCGCCCGGCCACGCCTATGTCTACTTCACCTATGGCATGCACTTCTGCCTGAATGCCGTCACCGGGCCGGAGGGCGTCGCCTCCGCCGTCTTGCTGCGGGCCCTGGAGCCGCTCGAAGGCATCGCCACTCTGCGCGCCCATCGCGGTGGCCGCGAGGGCCGCGACTTGACCGGCGGGCCGGCCCGGCTGTGCCAGGCTCTGGCAATTGACCGCCGTTTTAATGGAGCCGACCTGGTGACCGGCGTGGAGCTATTCATCGAAGCCGATGCCCCTGTGGCCGCGGAGCACATCGCGGTCGGGCCGCGCATCGGCGTGCGTGGCGATACGGCGGCGTTGGCCGCGCCCTGGCGCTTTGTTGTGCGGGATAATCCGTATGTGTCGCGGGGCTGAGCGCCCGGCGGAACCTGGCGCGGCCTGGGAGCGTCTTAACAGGAGTGAGGAAACCATGCGTCTATCCATTGTGTCCCTGCTATGCATTGCTGCTGCAGTGGGCCTCCTGGCGGCCTGCGGCTCGCCCGGCGGTGGGTTAACCCCCACACCGCCGACCGCGATGCCCGCCACGCCCAGGCCCACGAATACACCGCGTGCGCTGCCCAGCCCTGGCCCCACACATACGCCTGCTCAGCCCCTGCCGACCTCGACGGCGGTGCCGCCGACACCCACACCGACCCCGGCCGGGCTACAACTCGCCTACATCCATCAGGGCGATATCTGGCTGGTCAGCGGGGTAGAGGGGGCGGGCATGCAACTGACCCAGGATAGGGGGATCACGGCCTTCGCATGGTCACCCGACGGTCAGACACTGGCTTATGTTCACCAGGATGGCGGTGGGCCGACGTTGTACGTCATGCCGGTCGACCGTTCTCGCCCGCCCCGGCCACTTGGGGCAGGCGACCAGCCCGGTTGGGCACCCGACAGTCACCGCCTTGCCTTTGTGCGCGCCGGTCAGATCTACGTCATCGCCGCCGATGGCTCCGGTGAGCGTCGGCTGAGCCAGGACGATGCGTGGCTATGGGGCAACCCTGTCTTCACTGCCGATGGCAAGAGCATTATCGCCGGGGGTGCGGACCGCAACATGATAGGCGCATCGGGCAATGCCGAGTTCTATCTCTACAGCTTTCCGGTTGAGGGGGGGCCACCCACACGGCTGCCGACGCTGGGGAAACCGTTCGCTGGCCGCCTGCCGGGCGATCTGCGCCTGGCTCCTGGGGGAGGGTACCTGGCCTTCTTCACCTCGTTCCATCACAACGCCTGCTCGTCGCCCGGCGATTACTACGTGCTGGCGAACGATGGCGGCGGGGTGCATTCGGTCCTGCCGCAGAAGCTGGTTGCCCAGACTCAGCCGGCAAACGACATCTCCATCCTGGGGCTGGGCTTCGCCTGGGCACCGACAGGCGACCGGCTGGCGCTGGGAGCGCAAGTCTATGATTGCAGCCGCTTCTTCAGCGGCGGCGGAGGGCCGATCCTCGGCCCGGCGGCCATTTATATCGTGGATGTGCAGGGCCAGCTACTGGCTGAACTGGCTAAACCGGGGAGTGAAGTGGATTGGTCACCTGACGGAACGCGCCTGGCATACGTCGCCCGGGCCGACCCACTCCAGCCTGAGGGTCCCATCTTTACCCTGGCCCCTGACGGAAGTGGCGAGCGAGCCATCGGCCCAGGGCGGAGTCCCGCCTGGAGGCCATAGAAGACGGAGGACCGATTATCTCCGTCCTCCGTCTTCCGTCGTTTCCTATGGGGCGAGGATGTCACGGATCGTTCTGACCAGAGCCGAGGGCATGACCGGCTTGACCAGGTAGGCGGTCGCGCCGGCCTGCAACCCCGCCACGCGGTCGGGCACCAGCGCCCTGGCAGTCAGCATCACGATCGGGATGGCGGCGGTCTCCGGTTGTGCTCGTAACTGCCGGGCAACCGTATAACCGTCCATGCCCGGCATCATCACATCCAGGACAATCGCGTTCGGCTGGACTTCGCGCGCCTGCTGCAAGGCAGCTTCACCGCTCAGGGCCGTGTCCACCTCATAGCCGGCCCGCTTCAGGGTGTATGAGAACAGATTCACGACCTCAGGATCATCGTCAACCAGCAAAATGCGTTCGGTCACATGGCCTCCTGTATTGCAGCCTGGGATACGTTCTCAGAGCGGGTTTCGCCGGCACCTTTCCCACCGCCGGGTGGAGCAAGAAGCGGTGATGCTGCCAGGGGCACGGTGAAGCTGAAGATGCTGCCACGGCCAGGAACACTCTCAGCCCAGATCCTCCCGCCTTGCGCTTCCACCAACTCGCGGGCGATGGTGAGACCCAAACCGGCCCCAAACAAGTTCCGGCTGTTTGACCCCCGATAGAAGCGGTCAAAGACCTTATCCAGTTCCTCCGGCGGGATGCCCGGACCGATATCGCAAACCTGCACCCGGAGCCAGGAAGCGGTGTCCTCACCCCCGCCCCCTCTCTCGGAACTCTGAGAGAGGGAGGTGGGAGGTGAAGGGAGGGCCTCCCCACTTACCGCAGCTACCACGCGCACCGCGCCGGCCTGCGGCGTGAATTTGATCGCATTGGTCACCAGGTTGGTCAGGATGCGGTTGAAGGCTTGATGGTCCACGACCACGGCCGGCAGGTCCGCCGCCACCTCATTGACGAGGTCAATGCCCCGGCGCTGCGCCAGAGGCCGCGCCTGGCGGATAACCTCTTCCACCAGGGTATAGACATCCGCCGGCTGAAGGTTGAGCTCGACCTGCCCGGCCTCCAGCCGCCTCAGATCGAGCAACCCGTCGGCCAGGTTGATCAGCCGCTCGGCCTCATTACGAACGATCTGGAGAAATTGGTGTTGCGTGGCCGCGTCCATTGCCTCATCGGACAGGATCAGGTCCAGGTA
>CADDZL010000126.1 GCA_902812335.1 Chloroflexota bacterium
CCCGGATCAATGTCACGGCGGCGGCGGCGAACCCGCCCAGTGCCTTTGGTATGGCGGCTCTCATCAGCGGCGGCACATCGGGCTACGTGGTGGATGGCACTCCCAATAACGAGACTAGCTATCACGCACGCTTCTACTTCAGCCCGAATAGTGTAACCATCGGCACCAGCGCACACGACATCTTTGTTGGGCGAAACACTGCCGGTCAGAACGTCTTCCGCGTCCAGCTCTGGCGCAGCAGCGGGCAGTACCAAATCCGGAGCGTGGTCTCGCGGAGTGGGGGGACAACCAGTACAAGCTGGTACACCATCACCAACGCCTATCACGCGATTGAGATCGCCTGGCAGTCCGCCACCAGCGCGTCGTTCAGCCTGTACATTGATGGAACGTTGAAGCGGACGCTGACCGGGCTGAACACCAGCGCCTACCTGCTCGATTCGGTTCGGCTGGGGCCGTCGGCCGGCCTCAGCGGCGTCTCAGGCACGGAGTACTTCGATGCCTTTGTGTCCACCCGCACCAGCTACATCGGCCCGTAAGGGGGAGAACAAGCTAACCGGCCTATTCTTACTGTACTGTTGCTCTGACTGGGGGAGAGAACCGTGACGCTCAAGAATTACCTGGCTATCATCTGGCGCTGGTGGTGGGTCTGGTTGATCAGCCTGGCACTGGCGCTGACCAGCGGCTATCTGTATAGCCAACACCAGCCGCGCACCTATATGGCCCGCACAACGCTCATGGTCGGCCAGGGCATCGCCAACCCGAACCCCGACCCGCAACTGATCGGCCTGGCCCGCACCCTGGCCCAGATGTATGCCGATCTGGCTAAGCGCCTGCCGGTGACGCAGCCGGTTATCCAGAAACTGGGCCTGGCGCTGCGGCCTGAGGACCTGGCCGAACGCATTGACACCCGCGTGCTATACGACGCCCAACTGCTGGAGATCGTGGTCTACGATACCAATCCGCAACAGGCGGCGACCATCGCCAACACTATCGCTGAGGAACTGATCCAACAGAGCCCCAGTGTTGACGTTGAGGGCGAGCGCTTTGTGCGCCAGCAGTTGGGTGACTTGCAGAGCCAGATTGAAAAGGCCGATGCGGACATCAAGAACCTGCGTAGTGCTATCCTGAACATGACCTCGGCAACGGAGATCAGTGAGGCTCAGGCCCGCATCAAGGAGCTGGAGCAGCTCAAGGCTGACAACCAAAATACCTATGCTCAGCTCTTCCTTTCGCTGAACACGAACAAGCCCAACACCCTGCGGGTCGTCGAGCCGGCCATTGCGCCCGATCAGCCCATCGCACCCAGGCTATGGCTCAACCTGCTGATCGCGGCGGCCGTTGGCCTGACGCTGGCGGGGGCGACGATCTTGCTGCTGGAGTATCTGGATGACACCGTGCACTGGGATGGGCAGGTCGCGGGCAAGGTCATGGGCATGCCGGTTCTGGGGATGATGATGCGCCTGTCGTCCAAGGACGGCCGGCTGATCGTGAAGTCGGCGCCGCACTCGACTGCGGCTGAGATGGTGCGCCAGTTGCGCACCAATATTCTCCTGGCCCAACCGGGTAAGCGCATCGGCACGCTGTTGGTGACCAGCCCGGCACCCCGCGACGGCAAGACGCTCATCACTGCCAACCTGGCCGCCTCAATCGCCTCGGCCGGGATGCGGGTGGCGCTGGTGGATTGTGACTTGCGCCATCCTAGCTTGCACGAACTGTTCGATCTGCCCAATATCCAGGGTCTGACCGACCTGTTAGATTCCCCAGCGGCTCAGGAATCCCTTTCGCTCGATAGCGTCTTGCTGGCGACGAGTGTGCCCAACCTGTTGCTCTTGCCGGCCGGCCGGCCGCCGCTGGACCCGATGATGCTGCTGGCCTCGCCCCGCCTGCCGGCCCTGCTCGATAGCTTGCACGATCAAGCCGATATCGTGATCCTGGACAGCCCACCGGTGGTAGCGATGCCGGACGCGGTCATCCTGGCCGCGCTGGCTGATGCCACGCTGCTGGTGGTGGCGGCCGGGGGAACCAGCCGGCGCTTACTACAAGCCGCCCGTAACCGGCTGGCCGAGCATGATAGCAGCCGGTTGCCGGGGCTGGTGTTCAACTACACCTCTCCCAACCGCCTGAGTGGGTACGGTTATGGCTATTACTATCGGGCAGGCGAGCCGGGCCAGCGGCGGCGTTTCGGCTTATTCCGGCCACGGCCGGCTTCGGCGAACGGCGCCAGCAACGGCGCAGGTCCCGCCCTCAGCACTGACGCTGCTGACGAGAATGGTTTCATTGGGCTGGATGACGCGGCAGCCTATCTGGGTGTCAGCCCGGCTACGGCCCGCCGCTGGTGTGAGTCGGGGCGGCTGCCGGCGACCAAAGAAGGACGCCACTGGAAGATCCGTCGGGTAGACCTTGGCAGAATCACGAAGGGCGAATAG
This sequence comes from Chloroflexota bacterium, assembly GCA_902812335.1. Lineage (GTDB taxonomy): Bacteria > Chloroflexota > Anaerolineae > DSLN01 > DSLN01 > DSLN01. Next base: position 2,427 of record CADDZL010000126.1, read on the forward strand.
AGGGATAGCACAGGGTGAAGAGCTTAGCGTCTACCGTTGCCCGCAATTCGCTGTTCAGCCTGACCGGCCAGATTGCAGTCAAATTGCTTTCATTTGCCTTTACGGTCTACGTCGTGCGCCGCCTGGGCGATGCGACCTTTGGCCGCTATTCGACTGCGCTGGCCTATGTCTGGTTGTTCGCCATCTTCTCCGACCTGGGTCTGGGGACCTATATGGTCCGTGAGATCGCCAAGGACCGGTCGCGGATGGCGGAATTGCTGGGCAATGTCGTGGCGCTGCGCCTGCTCCTGTCGGTCGGCACGGTGGCGCTGGCCGTCGGGGCCGCGGCGGCGCTAGGCCGGCCGGGCGATGTGCTGACGGGCGTGTTCATTGCCGGCTGCAGCTTGTTTGGCTTCGCCGTCCAGGGGCCGCTCGACTCGGTGCTGATAGCGCGGGAGCGGCTGGATTACAGTGCGATGTTCACGGTCGCCAATCAACTCGTTTTCATCGGGCTGGGCACGCTCGTGTTGGTGCGTGGCCTGAGCTACCTCTGGCTGCTGGCGGCACAACTGTGCGGCGTGCTGGTCGCCGCCGCTCTCAGCGCCGTCGCCGTCCGCCGCTTATCAGTGAGCGGTGGCCAGTGGGCGGTGGCCGGCCCGTTGACCACTGCCCGCTGGATCACGGTCAGGAAGTGGCCGGGGCTGGTGCGCGCGGCGCTGCCCTTCGGCGTGATTGGCTTCGCACTGGGGCTATCGTATCAACTGGATACGGTGCTTCTGTCCACTTACCGCAGTGACGCTGAGGTCGGCTGGTATCGCGCAGCCTATAATCTGATCTTCAGCCTGACAATGATTTCACATGCGATCTGTCTGGCGTTGTATCCATCGCTGACGCGCCGGCGCGTCAGCATGCCGCAAGACATGGTCCGGGCCTATGAGCGGGCGCTCAAATACCTGTTCCTGCTGTCCATCCCGATCGCGGTCGGAACGACCATCCTCGCCGGGCCGATCATCCTAAGCCTGTACCGACAAGCATTGGCGCCGGCGATCACACCGCTGCGCATCCTGATCTGGGTGCTGCCGCTGCTGTTTCTGTCGGAGTTCCTGGGCTACATTGTTATCATTGTAGACCGCGAGCGGCGGGCGGCGCGGGCACTACTGGTGAGCACGGGCTGCAATGTTCTGCTGAACCTGATCCTGATCCCGCGTCTCGGCTATCTGGCAGCCTCGGTCGTGACGGTCGTCACCGAGGCGGTGCTGGTGGGACAATACCTGTGGGAACTGCGCGGCGAGTTGGCTGGGGTCAACCGGGTTGAGGTCTTCGGCAAGCCGCTGCTGGCGGCATTGGTGATGGGCGCGGTGCTTATTGCGATGGGCGGGATAGCCCTTAGAGGTCTCCAAGACCTCCGAGGGCTGGCTGGCTGGGCATTGGCGGTGCGGATCATACTGGGTGGGGCCGTGTACGTCGGGATGCTATGGTTGCTCAAGGCATTCGGGCCGGAGGAGCTACGCTTTCTCACGTCTGCGCTGCTCCGGCGGCAGGCAGCGGGGGCTGAGGCCGCCGAGAGCGTGGAGGTGGCGGCACCGTGAAGGTTGTCCTGGCGACGCACCATTTCCCGCCGCGTTATAGCGCTGGGGCGGAACTGTACGCCTATCGTACGGCGCGCTGGCTCCGGGATCAGGGTCATGCCATTGCCGTCGTCTGCGTCGAGTCCATCAGCGATGACGCAAGTGGGGCTGGCCTCAGGGTGGAACGCGAGGACTATGATGAGCTGGCCGTGTACCGCCTGTACTTTAACCTGGCACGCACACCCGACCCATTCCGCTGGAGCTATTGGAACCCGGCCATGGGAACGTGGTTCGAGGGCTTTCTACGCGAGCAAGCGCCGGACGTGCTGCACCTGAACAGCGGCTACCTGCTTTCGGGCAGTGTGATCCCGGCAGCACAGGCGGCCGGCGTCCCGATCGTGTTGGTGCTGCACGACTATTGGTTCCTGTGTCCGCGCCTGACCTTGCAGCGGCCCGATGGCGGGCTGACTGTGTTGCCCAACCGCCCAGAGGATTGCGCCTGGTGCCTGATGACGCAGAGCCGCCGTTACCGCCTGCCCGACGTTGCCAGCCGTGGCCTGGTCGGGCGGCTGGCGACCGCCTGGCTGAGGCGCAGCCGGTCGCCCCGCGTTGAGGCGATTGAAGAGCGCCGCCGGTTGCTGAGGCAGGCACTGGGCCAGGTTACGGCGTTTGTTGCGCCTTCACGCTTCCTGCGTGCCATCTACATAAGTCAGGGGTTGCCGCCGGAGCGGTTCCATCTCATGCCATATGGACTGGATATGCGGTTCTGGCGCCCGGCGCCAAGCAACCCGGCCAAAATACAACCGGACCGCCAGCCCTCAGCAGTGCTGCGCGTCGGCTATTTAGGGCAACTGGTGCCCCATAAGGGGGTGCACATACTGGTCGAGGCATTCCGGAGGCTGTCGCTTCCCGGCCGGGGGGGTAAAGAGGCCCACCTGACACTCTATGGCGACCCGGATAGGAACTTGAACTACGTACGGCGGCTGCGGCAACTGGCGAATGGAGAGCCGCGCATTACCTTCGCCGGGGCTTACGATAACCGGCGCGTGGCCGAGGTGCTGGCCGGGATGGATGTATGCGTCGTGCCCTCAACCTGGTACGAGAACGCACCGACCGTGATCCTGGAGGCACAGGCCAGCGGCGTGCCAGTAATTACCGCCGACCTGGGTGGGATGGCCGAGTTGGTCCACCACGATGTGGACGGGTTGCTGTTCCGGCCCGGTGATGCTGACGACCTGGCGCGGCAGCTTCAACGCCTGCTCGATGAGCCCGACCTGCTGCCCCGGCTGCGGGCCAACGCTCCACCGGTGACGACGATCGACGAGCAGATGCGGGCACTCATGGAAGTCTACGTGGCGGTCAGCCAGCAACGGTCGGCAGCCGGCTTGCCGCTGGTCGTTAATAACCAGAAGCTGATGGTTGATGGTTGAAGCAATAGACATATGCGCATTGGCATTGATGTTCGTTATCTCTCCCATGGGCTCGTAGGCGGCGTACATACCTACGTAGCGCACTTCGTGCCTGCGCTGATCGAGTTGGCAACCGATCATGAGGTTTATCTCTACGCCGACACCAAGCGCCCGTTTGAGCTGCAATCCGTGCCTGAGCGCGTGACGGTGCGTTATCTGCCATGGCGGAGCCCGCTATCGAGTGTCTATCACGATTTCTTCATGTGGCGGCAGATGGCCCGCGATCACCTCGATGTGGTCCATTTCCCGGCCAACTATGGCTTTGGCCCGCCCAACGCTCGCACGATTATCACGCTCCACGATGCGATTAACATCCTGCCGTGGCGCGAGATCGTACGCGGCCACCCCAAGGATCTGCGTACCATTGCGACGATGTCCTATTTGCATTACTGCAGCCGCGCGGCGCTGCGCCGGGCAGACCTGATCCTCACCGTCTCGGCCTATGCCGGGCGTGAGATCGCCCGATACAGCGCGTTCGATCCCCACAAGATTGTGCCGGTGCCGTCCGCGCCCCCACCGGATTTGCGACGGATAGAGGACCCAACTGTGCTGGCGGAAGTGCGCCGACGCCATAGTCTGGCCGGGCCGTTTGTCCTGGCCGATGCGCTCAAGAACCCGGCGGTACTGATCCGCGCCTGGGAACTTCTGCCCGCCGGCCTGCGCGATGGCCGGGTGATCGTGTTCTTCTCGCGCCGTCCTGACCCACCGCCGGCCGTGCGCGCAGCCGTGGCCACCGGCCGGGCGCACTTGCTGGTGCGCCCCTCCCGCCAGGACCTGATCGCGCTCTACAGTCTGGCTGAAGCATTCGTGTTCCCGTCGTGGATCGAAGGCTTTGGCCTGCCGTTGCTGGAAGCGATGACCTGCGGCGCTCCGGTGATTGCTTCGGACCGGGGAGCAATCCCTGAGGTGGTGGGAGATGCGGCCCTGCTGGCCGATGCTGAGGATGCGGCGACGCTGGCGCGACACCTGGCGCTGGTGCTCAGCACACCCGATGAGGCCCAGCGGCTGCGCCAACGTGGCTTCGCGCGCGTGGCCCGGTTCTCGTGGCATCATACCGCCCAACGCATTCTGGAGAGCTACCAGCTAGCCCTGAGTGCACAGCCATCCACAGGAAGTAGCCTGATATGACACCGAGGGTATTTATTCTTGTCCTGGGTCACAACGGCCTCGATCTGACGCTGGCCTGTCTCGAATCGCTGCGCCAGTTGAAGTACGAACACGTGGAGATCCTGGTCATCGACAACGGCTCGCAGGATGGCACCCCTGACACGATCGGCGCAGCTTACCCGGACATCAGCCTGATCTCTACAGGCGATAACCTGGGCTATGCCGGTGGCAATAACATCGGCATCCGGGCTGCGCTGGAACGCGGCGCTGACGTGATCTTTGTGGTCAATAACGACACGCTGCTCGAGCCGGACTGTGTCACTATTCTCGTCAATGCACTTGAGACCGATCCGCGCATCGGGGTCATCGGGCCGATGGTCTACACCCGGGATGAAGGCCGGATCATCAGTTCAGCCGGTGGCGCGATCGATTGGTGGCACGCCGACTCGATCAACGTCGGCGCAGGCGAGAGCGATCACGGTCAGTATCCAGCCCGCTGCGTTGACTTTATCAATGGCTGTGGCCTCATGATCACACGCGAGGCGATCGAGCGCGTGGGCTGGTTGGACGAGCGGTACTTCATGTATTGGGAGGAAACCGACTGGTGCCTGCGTGTCAGGCGGGCTGGCTTCGAAGTTCGCTTCGAGCCGGCTGCGCTCATATGGCACAAAGCTCCGATCCGGTCGGACAATCTCAGGCCGGTAAGTCTTTATTACATGACCCGTAACCGGCTGCTGTTTTTTGCGACGCACGCACCATTGCAACTTAAGCCGGTGGCCCTCGCCCACGCGATCCATGGCGCGCTGGGCGGGATGGCCCGTGAGCGGCGCGCCGGCCGCGTCGAATACGCTGAGGCGATACAACATGGCATCGTTGATGGGCTGCGGGGACGTTGGGGACGCATAGAAGCGCCGGCCTGGCAAGCAGATCGAACGGCCGGGCCGCTCATGGACCACACCAACCTGGCCGGGCATAGGCTATGAAGATACTGGTCGTGTCATCCTGGTTCCCCTATCCACCCGACAACGGCAGTAAAGTGCGGGCGTATTACTTGCTGCGCCAATTGGCGCAGCGCCATTCGGTCACGCTGCTGTCGTTCGCCGAACCGGGTGAAGGTGAAGAGGAAGGTGCACAAGGGCTGGCTGAGATTTGCGACGCCGTTCGAACCGTGCCGGGCAATCCTTTCAAGCCAGGTCGCCCGCTTGGTCTGTGGGGGTTGTTTTCGGCGCTGCCGCGTTCGTATGCGCAGACATTCAGCCCAGCCATGCAAGCCCTGGTCAATGAAATGAGCGGATCGTATGATGTGACCATCGGTTTGCAACTCGGTGCGGCCCTGCACCTTGATCGCGCCTACACGATCCCGCGCCTCTTTGAGGAAGTCGAAGTCACAGTCATGCGTGAACAGTTCATCTCGCAGCCACAGCCGCTTAAACGGCTGCGCTACGGCCTGACCTGGTGGAAGTTCGCGCGCTTCATGCATGGATTCGTCGATCGCTTTGATGCCAGCACCGTTGTCTCCGAAGCCGAACGCAACCAACTCATGCAGATCGGGTGCGACGTCCGGCGCATTGCGGTGATCCCCAATGGGGTAGATGCCGCTGACCTGAATGTGAAAGCGGCACCACAGCCAGGGACGTTGATCTATCCCGGTGCGCTGACCTATTCGGCCAATTACGATGCGGTCCGCTATTTTCTCGCCGACATCTTTCCGCTTATCCGCCGGGCGCGGCCCGATGTGACATTCACCGTAACCGGCACGACCGACGGTGTGCCCATCCGTGATCTGCCTAACCGCGAAGGGGTCATCTTCACCGGCTATGTGCCGGATATCAAAGCCCGCATCGCCCAGAGCGGGGTGTGTGTTGTGCCCCTCCGCCTCGGTGGCGGGACGCGCTTGAAGATCATCCAGGCGATGGCGCTGGGCACGCCGGTGGTCGCGACATCGAAGGGCGCTGAGGGCCTGGCGGTGACGCCGGAAGAGAATATCCTGATCGGCGATACACCGCGACAGTTCGCCGATCAGGTGCTGCGGCTGTTGAGCGACGATGCACTGCAGGCTCGCCTGTCGGCTAATGGTCGCCGGTTGGTCGGCCAACTGTATACCTGGGACCGGATCGGGCCGCAGTTGGATGCGCTTCTTACTGAGACGATCAACAGGGCGAACCGTCAGGATGGACGCCTGGCCCGCCGGCCCATCGGCCTGGCTGCCTGGTGGGAAGTGGGTCAGAAGACCGGGAGAGATACGCAGTGATCAGCCTCACCGGGCTGGAGACCTCGCAACGACGCGACGTGCCAGAGAGAGTGCTTACGCTGCTCAAGGCGGCAGCGCTGGCCCTCTGCTTCGGCCTGAGCCTGCTTGCCGGCCCGATTGCGTCCTGGGATAAGGTGCAGTACGTGTTTCTGGCCCTGGGCGGGCTGGCTGTAGTCGCGTTCTCGCTCTACCGGCTCGAATGGGGCATCCTTGTCCTGATCCTGAGCACACTCGTGCTGCGCTTTTCGCTATCCACCGGCACCTCCACCCCATTGGTCGGAAGCCTCTTACTGACCGCGCTTCTGACCGGCTTATGGTTGATACGCATGTTCCTGGAGGACAGGCGGCTGCACTGGTTGCCCTCACCGGTCAATCTGCCCCTGGTGGGGTTCATGGTGGTATGTGTGCTCTCGTATATCTGGAGCGACCTGTGGCGCGATCCGCTGGTGTACCTGTGGGGTAATTTCGCTCTGGTGCGGGTAGGGGCACTGGCAGCTATGGTGCTATCGCCGGCAGCACTGCTGTTGATCGCCAACCGCTTCCGTGACGAGCGCCTGCTCAAGATCCTCGTTGGCATCTTTGTTGTCACCGGCGCGGTCGGCCTCATCGCCGCCTGGGTGGGGGTGAATCTGCCGCTGGTCAATTTGCGCGGGCTGTTTCCCATGTGGCTCACCGGTCTGACGTTGTCGCAAGCGCTGTTCAACCGCCAGCTCAAGGAGGGGTATCGCTGGGCCCTGGGGCTGTTGGGAGGTGCCTGGCTCGCTTATAAATTCGCGTTCGCAGGCAACGTCGCCTGGCTGAGCGGTTGGTTGCCTGCGCTGGTCGCCCTCACCGTCATCGCCTTCCTGCGCTCACGCTGGCTGTTCTTGACACTGATTGTCGCGGGGCTACTGCTTACAGCCGTGAACTGGGATTATCTGGACAACGCCATAGTAGTGCAGTCACAGCAGGAAGGCGACTTTGGCCGGCTGAATGCCTGGGAGGTCAACTGGCGCGTGACCAAGGACCACCTGTTCCTGGGGACCGGCCCGGCAGGCTATGCCGCGTACTACATGTCGCTGTTCCCGCAGGATGCGATGGCAACCCACAATAACTATGT
>CADDZL010000127.1 GCA_902812335.1 Chloroflexota bacterium
GTATTCATATCCTCCCCCAGGCCGTTGCCGAACGCATCGCCGCCGGCGAGGTCGTTGAGAATCCCGCCTCGGTGGTCAAGGAACTGGTCGAAAACGCACTCGACGCTGGCGCGACAGCCATTGCGGTGGAGGTGCGCGACGGCGGCCTGACGCTCATCCGCGTCAGTGACAACGGCACAGGCATGAGCCGCGCCGAGGCACCTCTGGCGCTGGCCCGCTTCGCCACTAGCAAGGTGCAAACCATTGAGGACCTGGCAGCCATCCGCACACTGGGCTTTCGCGGCGAAGCCCTGCCCAGCATCGCCGCCGTCAGCCATCTGGAACTGCTCACCCGTGCCCAGGACGAGATTGAGGGCACGCGCCTGCGTGTTGAGGAGCGCCAGGAGCAGGCCGGCGCAGTCAGGATTGAGCCGGCCGCCAGCCCGGTCGGCTGCTCGGTCACAGTACGCGACCTGTTCTACAACGCCCCCGCCCGGCGCAAATTCATGAAATCACCCCTGCGCGAGCGCGAGCGCATCCATGAGATGCTGGCGCGGTACGCCCTGGCTTACCCGGCAGTAGCCTTTCGCTTTGTCGCCGATGGCCGCGAACTGCTGGCCGCGCCACCGGCTTCGCCCCTCGAACGGTTGGGGGTGGTGCTGGGGCGCGATGTGGCCGGCGAGATGGTCCCTATCCGCTGGGAGGCGCTCGACCTGCGCGTCAGCGGCTACATTAGCCGTCCGACGCTGGGCCGCGCCAGCCGCGCCGAACAGTTCTACACGGTCAACGGCCGACCTATCCGCGGCGGCCTGTTGGTCGTGGCCCTGGAGCGGCCCTATGCCGGCCGCTTACCCCCGGGCCGCTACCCGCTGGCCGTCGTCTACATCGAGAGCGCGCCTCACCTGCTCGATGTGAATGTCCACCCGCGCAAGGCTGAGGTGCGCTTCCTCCAGGAACGATCCGTGTACTGGGCACTGTCGCAGGCGGTCGAAACGGCCCTCTCACCTTATCCGCGCCAGCCGGAGGTGGCCGGCAGCTTCACCTGGCCGTTTGCGGGAGCCGCTGCCGAAGCCAGAACACTGCACGAAGCTGCCGCCCCGTACGAAGCAACCGGGATGCAGGTGATGGGGCAAATGCACAATAGCTACATTATCGCCCAAAGCCACGAGGGGCTCATTATCGTAGATCAGCACGCCGCACATGAGCAGGTGTTATTTGAGCGGCTGGTGCGCGGTTCACCGGTTCAGCCGTTAACACCACCGGCGCAGTTGGCGCTCACGCCCCGCGAAGCCGACACGCTGGCGGAGAACCTGGACGCCTTCGCCGGGCTGGGATTGGAACTGGAGCCATTTGGGGGAAACACTTTCCTGGTGCGCAGCCTGCCGACTGCGCTGCAAGGCTGCGACCCTCAGACGCTGATCACCGCCCTGCTTGGCGAGCTTGACCGCTATCGCAGCGTCGGCCCGGACGAACTGCGCGAGGGACTGGCGATGAAAGCGGCTTGCACGGCTGCGATCAAGGCCGGCGACCCGCTCATGCCGGAGCAGATAGCCGCTTTGCTGCACGATCTCACCGAAGCCTGGTCGCCGGCCACCTGCCCCCATGGTCGCCCTGCATTCATCACCGTGAGCTTAGACGAGCTGGAACGCCGATTCTTGCGGCGGTGAAGCCGGGCCAGCGACCCCCATTAGCCTTTGAGCGCCCCGGCCAGCAACCCGCGGATGAAGAAGCGACCCAGCAGAATGTAGACGAGCAGCGTCGGCAGCGCCGCCAGTAGCGCCCCGGCCATTTGCACATTCCACTCAACGATAAAGCTGCCCGCCAGATTATTCAGCGCGACGGTGATCGGCTGCGCTGATGGGTTGTTTGTTACCGTCACGGCAAAGAGGAACTCGTTCCAGATGGAGGTGAACTGCCAGATGAGCACAACGACGAACCCCGGCATCGAGATCGGAAACATGATCCAGCGGTAGATGCCGAAGAAACCTGCGCCGTCTATCCGCGCTGCCTCAACCAACTCGCTGGGCACTGTGGCGTAGTAGTTACGGAAGATCAGCGTCGTGATCGGAATGCCATAGACGACATGGACCAGCACCAACCCGGCAATCGAACCGTAGCCGGGGACGATGCCGCTGAGAGCGGCCGGCACATGCAACAGGTTGGCCACCCGGTTGATCTGCTGGAGCGTTTGCACCAGCGGGATGAGTATGCTCTGATAGGGGATGAACATCCCGAAGAGCACCGCGGTGAACAGGGCATCCGACCCCCGGAAGCGCCACTTAGATAAAACATAGCCGTTCATCGAGCCGAGCAAAGCCGAGAGAAGCGTGGCCGGGATGGCCAGTTTGATGCTGTTTTCCAGGTTAGGGGCCAGGCTCTCGAAGGCCTTGGCGAAACTGTCAAAGGACAGGTTGCTGGGAGGCCGCCACATTGTGGCCAGATTGACTTCGGCGAAACCCTTCAGGCTGGTCACCAGCAGCACGTAGATCGGCATCAGATAGAAGGCCGCAAAGGCCAGCAAGACCCCATAAACCACGATGCGGGTAGGACGAACCCCGGTCATACCTGCGCCTCCGTGCGTATGCTGTAGAGCAGATAGGGGACGACCAGCACGCTGACCATGAGCAACAAGATAATGGCAATGCTGGCCCCCTGCGCGTAGTGGTCACCCTGGAAGGTGGTCTCAAACATGAAATAAGCCGGCACATCGGAGGAGAAGGCCGGACCCGCTTTGGTCATCGAGGCCGTCAGGTCGAAGATCTTGAGCGAGATGTGGCCCAGGATGATCACGGCGCTCAGAGTGATAGGCTGAAGCAACGGCAGGACAATGTGGCGATAGACCTGGAACTCAGTCGCACCGTCCACCCGCGCCGCTTCACGCAACTCCTCAGGGATGCCGCGTAGGCCGGCCAGATACATCGCCATCACAAAGCCGGACATCTGCCAGGTGGCGGCGATCACAACCGCTTTAATGCCGACGGCCGGGTCGGTAAACCAGCCGGACTTCAGGAACCCCAGCCCAGCCCCCTCAAACAGTAGATTGAGCCCGGTGCTGGGCGTCATCAGCCAGCGCCACACCACGCCGGTGACAATGAACGAGACGGCCATCGGAAACAGGAAAATGCTGCGGAAGAGGCCCTCGCCGCGGACGCGCTGGTCCAGCAGGACCGCCAGAAGGAAGCCGATGATCAGACAGGCGGCCAGAAACAACACCGTGAAAGTCAGCGTGTTTCTGAGATCTGCCTGGAAGCGCGGGACTTGAAACAGGCGTTCGAAATTGCGCAAGCCGACCAGACTGAGGTCCGGTCGCAACCCGTCCCAGTTTGATAGCGATACCCAGCCGGTCCAGCCGATGAAGCCGTAAACAAACAGGCCAATGGCGATCACGGATGGCGTGATCATGGCAATGGCCGTCAGGCGGTCCTTGCCAATACGTCGCATCGGTGAGTCACCTCCCAGCGAGCGCCAGGCATAGAGCGTAAAGCGTGGAGCGAGTTGCCATACCTGGGGTGTGGCCTACGCTCCACGCTTCACGCAGCAGGTTCTATACTCTTACTTGCAGACCTTGGCAGCGGTACAGGCCTGCGCCAGCCCGGTCTGGGCCTTGGCCACATCGCCGTCGGTCACGAAGGCCGTCATTACGTTGTTGATGTCCGTCACCCAGCCTTCGGAGGCCGCCGCACCATGCGCCAGGCTCGGCACGATGGTGTCCCGGGCCCACTCCTGCATGGCCCACTGCAGATAAGGCCCGAACAGCTTCGGGTCGCAGTCGGTGCGGGCGCAGATGGAGCCCTTAAGCGGGTTGAAAGCCTCCTGGCCGGCCTTTGAGCCGAGCAGCTTGAGCCAGGCCTTGGCCTGCTCCGGATGCTTAGCACCCTTCGGCAGGCCGAAGGTGTCTGACAGAGCATCGTAGATGCCGGTATTGCCCGGCGCCGGCGCCCAGCCGGAGTCCGCGAACTTCTTGGCCAGGTTGTCGGCATCCACCCAGTCGCCCATGATCGTCATACCCGCCTTGCCGTCAATCACCAACTGATTGGCCTGGTCCCAGGAGAGGGCCGAGTGGTCGGAGTTGACGTAGGTGAGCATCTTCTTCATGGTCTCGAGCGCCTGCTTCACCTCTGGGCCGTTCCAGTCCGTCTGGCCGGTCCACAGGCCCTTGTACTTGTCTGCGCCCATGCTGCCGATCAGCACAGTCTCGAACAGATTCACAGACGCCCAGATGCCGCTGTCGCCCAGCGCCAACGGGGTAATGCCTTTGGCTTTGAGCGCCTCGGCCACTGTGAAGAAGTCGTCGAAGGTCACGGGGGCCTTCAGGCCGTTGGCGTCGAAGACCTTCTTGTTGTACCACAGCATATTGGCGCGGTGGATATTGGCCGGGACCGACCAGTAGTGGCCGTTGGCCGAGACGATATCCAGCACGCCTTTGGGAAAGACTTTGTCGAAGCCCTCAGACGTAAAGATGTCATCGAGCGGCTCCATGTAGCCGGTCGTCACCCAGGTGTCAATCAGCTCATGGCCCATATGCACCTGGAACGAATCCGGCGGGTCGCCGCCCAGCATACGCGTCTTGAGCACGGCTTTGGCGTTGGAGCCCGCGCCGCCGGCCACGGTGGCGTTGATGACCTCTACGCCGGGGTTCTGCTGCTTGTAGATATCGAACAACTTGAGCAGGCCCGCGGCCTCACCGCCAGTCGTCCACCAGCTAAAGATCTCCAGCGTCTTCCCAGCCGCCGGCGCGGCGGTAGCCTGCGCTGCGGTGGTAGGTTGCACCGGTGCAGTCGTGGGTTGCGCTGCCGGCTGTGCCGCCGGTCCGCAAGCCGAGAGCAGAAGCACAGCAATGGTCACAAGGCTCACCCCGAAGGTGAGTTGGCGATTCATCTGAGACATTTTCATTTCCTCCTTCTCCTCGACTGGCTACTTGTTTAGATCCGCTTCCAGAACCCTCTAGCTGCATCACCTCCTTCCTTGCCCAGTATGGTCAGACGATGCCCCTGGGACAAGGGCATTATAGCGCGAATCCACATTCATAGGGAAATCACGAGAGCAACAAAAAGGGGCAGGGTCCTCTGTGGGCCCTGCCCCTGAAGCAGTTTACCTGAATCACGCCCGAGGCGCGACTTACAGGCTAGGGTTGCTTTTCCACGGAGATCAATACGCTGACCTGGCCGCTGTCCTTGTCCAGCGAAATGGTGACACTGGCCTTACTGCCTTGCTTCTCATAACTGAGCATGGCCATCTCGTCGGTGCTCAGAGGTTCGCCCTCACTGGCCTTCCAGCCGTTCTTGGGCATCTGTTCCTTATAGAAGGCGATCACATCCGCCAGCTTGCTGGCCGACTTGTAGGTGATCATGGTGCCCATCGTGGTCTTGTCGGTCGCGTCCGCCATGATGGGGATGTCTTGCGCTTGCCCCTCGCAACCGGCCGGCGGCTTGATGTCCAACGGCTTGTTCACATCAGTGACTTCATAGGTCCAATCCAGCTTGCCCTCTGAATTGGCCTTACCGAAGAGCGCATCCTTGCCTTCGGCCGAGAGTGTGTACTTGACGACGTAGTTCCCGTCCACCGCCACCCACACCTCGCCTTTGGCCTGCGCCAATCCACTCAGGCCGAGCAGCGCTTTTTCGTCAAAGGTATAGTGGTGGGCGCGGATACCGTTGACGGTCTCATCGGGACCGGCACGACGAGAGCTCGACAGCCCACCGAGGACGTCTTCGGGCTTGAACATCTCGGTCGGCGTAGTGCTTTCCGTGGTCGAGCTGGACATACAGTTGCCCTCGCCTTCGCCGAACTTGATGTACTGCATGTCGCCGATCCGCACCATCTCAAAGCCGTTGAGCTTGGCGATGTCCGATTCACCTTCGCCACTGCCCAAATAGGCCATACGCGTGGCAAGGGGGTTCTTGCTGTTCTCCCAGTGTATCTCAAAGGTCCATTTCGATGGCTTGCCGTCCTCAGTCCCATCAAACTTCATGGTGAAGACGGCACGGTAGCTGTTGAGCGCAGCCAGGCCCTCGGTCAGTTTGGTCGCCTGGAAGGTCTCTTCCGTTGGCGCGGATGCCACGGTAGCCTCCGGTGCGCTCGTGTTGGCCGGGGGCGCAGCCGTGGGCTTACCGACCGGGGCATTTGTCGCCACCTCGGCCGGGGGCGACGTGGGTTGAGCGGCGGGGCCCGCTCCGCCGGGGTTACAAGCCAGTAATGTCGCTGCCAACAGCAGCAACGCGCTGGCAATTACCAAACGAGACGGCTTCATTTTCTCCCTCCTCCTCGTGAGTCAAAGCCCGACATATGCCGGACAGACCGATTGAATGAATCCTAGTATAACCGTACTCTGTCAAGGAAATAGTGCCAAATGTCATCAACTGCCCATGACAAACATTACGGATTAAACCCAACCTCGTCCAAGGCGTCAGTCAATCGGCCGGGCAGGAAAACAGGGAGCCCCGTTGCCGGGGCTCCTCGACAACCGGGGAGGAACCCGAACGCGCGCCGCGCCCCTGCCCGGATGGCGAGGCGAACGCGACGGGTTCTTCTAAGCAAGAACTTTACCCTGTGATAACCGCCAGGGTCAATAGGATACTGGTCAGGCGCGGCGGCGTAGCGCCAGCAGTCCCGCGCCTAACCCCAACCCGGCCGCGAGCAAGCGCACACCGCGCCCCGCCGTCATCACCGGCCGGTGAACCGCCTCAAACACAGCGTCGGTTCGGAAGATAGCCTGGGCTGCCCGCGTCACGTCCTCGCGGGTCACTCGCCCCACTTCGGCGAAGTAATCCGGAACCTGAGCGCCCGGCCCAAGGTGCAGCGCTTCGCCAGACAGCCACCAGGCCAGGTCCAGGTTGCTCTCCAGACCGAGCAAGGCCCGACCGACAAGCGCAGCTTTGGCTTCGGCCAGCGCGGCATCGGTCACTTCGCCCGCGCAGGCCGCCCGGACATGGCGGGCAAGGGCGTTCCGGACGCGCCCCAAGGCCCGGCCATCGCAGGTGGTGGCGATGGTGAACAGGCCGGCATCGGTGAATGCCACTACCTCAGCCGCAATGTCATAGACCAACCCCTGCCGGTAGCGCACATCCTCAATCAGCGCATGTTCTAACACTTCGGCCAGAACCTCCTGGGCGAAACGGTTGGGATCGGCCAGCCCGCGCGTACGCCCGCCGATCATGAGCGCGGCCCGATCGTTGATCTCCGGCCCATGCAGGCGCAGGCGCAACGGCCGGCGCACCCATGGTGGCGTCGCTGGCCGGGGCGGCAGTGGACCGGACGGGAACCCGCCGAAAAAGGCCTCGGCCCCGGCGCGCACAGCCTGGGGGCTGACGTCACCCACGACTATCAGCGTCATGTTGTTGGGCAGATAGTAACGGCGATGATGGGTCAGGAGCGCAGCCCGATCAATGCGGGCCAGCGAGGCATCCTCACCGATCACGTATAGACCCAAGGCCGAGCCGGGGAAGACCTTTCGCCGCACGGCCCGCCCCAGATCATAGCCAAAGCCCCGCTCGTCCAGCCATACCAGCCAGCGTGCCAGCCGCCCGCCCTTCTCTTCGATAATCACGCGGCGTTCGCGTTCGATCATATCCTCCAGCAAAGCCGGCCGGAACACCACCTCGGCCAGCCAATCGAGCCCGGTGAGCAGGTCAGCAGCACGCAGGTGGACCTCACAGGTCGTTTCCTCGTAATCGGTCGTGCCGTTCCACGAGCCGCCACACCGCCGGATGATCTCTATGATCTCTTGCTCGGTCCAGCGCTCACTGCCGCTGAATAGCATATGTTCGAGGAAATGCGAGATGCCATTGTCGGCTTCCGTCTCGTAGCGGGCACCGACACGCACCTGAAGCAGCAGCGCGACCGTGCCGGTGCCGGGGCGGGGCTTGCACCATATCTGCAGCCCATTCGCGAGCGTGAACTGCTCGACGGCAAATAGCCCGGCGCCTACACCGTCAACGCTGCTGTCACCGGTTGTATTCAGGAACTGAGCACCGCGATCCAGGGACATAGCTGAGACAACCTCATCACTCACCACCATTATCAACCTCTATGCCGCCCTGTCAAGCCCTATCACATGTATTAAGACCGACGCGGCCAAGCTGGCCTGGACGCGGCCGCGCCCGACCTCGCATCAATGTATCACCCGTGCACGCTTCACCTGCGCTCATTGCTGCGGTATAATATCCTTATGCCGCGCGAACGTCTATACCGGACCGAGGCAGTTGTCCTTCGCCGCCATGATTTCGGCGAAGCCGACCGCATGCTCACTCTGTACACGCCGGAGCTGGGCAAGTTCCACGCGTTGGCCAAGGGTGTGCGCAAGCTCACCAGCCGCAAGGCCGGCCACCTGGAGCTATTCATGCGCAGCCAGCTCCTGCTGGCGCGCGGCCGCGACCTGGATATCATCACCCAGGCCGAGACAATTGACCCCTACCGCACCCTGCGTGAGGACCTGATCCGCACGACCTATGCCTCGTATGCCATCGAACTACTCGACCGCTTCGTCGAGGAGGCCAACGAGAATCGCCCTCTGTATGATCTACTGGTGGCGACACTCAACCGGCTGTGCGAGAGTGATGAGCTGGCGCTTGTCGTTCGCTACTATGAATTGCACCTGCTCAGCCTGGTCGGCTATCAGCCGCAGTTGTTCCGCTGCGTAGGCTGCGGCAAGATGCTCGAGCCGGAAGACCAGTTCTTCAGCGCGGCACGCGGCGGCGTGCTCTGTCCGGCCTGCGGTTCAGCTTACCAGGCCGAGGCCGTGCCGCTTTCGCTACCCGCGCTCAAGGTGCTGCGCTTCGCTCAGACCCACCCTTTCGCCGAACTTGCCAACCTGCGCCTGCGAGCGGCCCTGCACGCCGAATTGGAACGTGTGATGCAGCATTACATCGTCTTTATGCTTGAGCGCAACCTGAAGTCGGTTGAGTTTCTGCGGCTGCTCCGGCGTGAGGCGCGGCAAGGAGTGGCAGCGGCCGAACTTGCAACCGACCCAAGCGCGAAAGCGGAAGTTCCATCCTGGAAAGGTTAATCCCATTGACTGAACCCCTGTCCTTCCAAGAGGTGATCCTGCGCCTGCTGCACTTTTGGGCCGACCACGGCTGCCTGGTCTGGCAGCCCTATAACGTCCAGGTCGGCGCCGGCACGATGAACCCGGCCACCTTCCTGCGCGTGCTGGGGCCGGAGCCCTGGCGCGTCGTCTACGTCGAGCCCTCTGTCCGCCCCGACGATGGCCGCTATGGCGAGAACCCCAACCGCATGCAGCTCCATACCCAGCTCCAGGTGATCCTCAAGCCCGACCCGGGCAACCCCCAGGAACTCTATCTGGATAGCCTGGAGGCCGTCGGCATTGACCGCCGCCGCCACGACATCCGCTTCGTCGAGGATAACTGGGAGGCACCCCCGCTGGGCGCGTGGGGCCTGGGTTGGGAGGTATGGCTTGATGGGCTGGAGATCACCCAGTTCACCTATTTCCAGCAGGCCGGCGGCATCGCTCTCGACCCGGTCTCAGTCGAACTGACCTACGGCCTGGACCGCATCGTCATGTTCCTTCAAGGCAGACACAGCGTCTGGGACATGACCTGGGATGGCAGCCTCCGTTATGGCGACGTGATGCTGCAGAACGAGGTCGAGCAGTGCCGCTATAACTTCGACCTCGCCGATGTCACCCGCCTGGCTCAGATGTACGACCTGTATGAGGCTGAGGCGCGGAGTGCGCTCTCGCGCGGCCTGCTTTTCCCGGCCTATGACTATATCCTGAAGTGCTCTCACACCTTCAACCTGCTGGATAGTCGGGGCGCTATCGGTGTCACCGAACGGGCCAGCTTCTTCCGGCGTATGCGCGAACTGGCCGCGCAGGTCGCGACCGCCTATGTCGAGCAGCGGCAGCGCCAGGGGAACCCCTGGCTGCGCCACGACAGCGGGCAGCGGACCCTCACC
>CADDZL010000128.1 GCA_902812335.1 Chloroflexota bacterium
GTGTTATCCGCCCCAGGGGAGGGAACCAGGGTGAGGATAAGCATAGGAACTCAATGGAATTCAAGCGAGGTAGCCCAATGACCGAGATCATCCGTATCCTGATTGCTGATGACCACGCCATCGTGCGGGAGGGGTTGCGAGCCTTGATTGACACCGAACCGGGCATGGAGCTGGTGGGCGAGGCCGCCGACGGCATCGAAGCGGTGCTCCTGGCCCGTTCGCTGAACCCTGATGTCATCTTGCTCGACCTGGTGATGCCCCGCAAGGATGGCCTGGAAGCCATCGGCGATATTAAACGCGAGAACCCTCAGGCCCGCATCCTGGTACTCACCAGCTTCGCCGAGGACGAGAAAGTCTTCCCAGCCATCAAGAGCGGGGCGCTGGGCTACCTCCTGAAGGATGCATCGCCTCAAGAATTGCTCCAGGCGATCCGCGATGTCTACCGGGGTGAGGCCTCGTTGCATCCGACCATCGCCCGCCGCTTGATTCGTGAACTGAACCGGCCCTCGAACCTGCCGCTGACGGAGGAGCCGCTGACGGAGCGCGAGGCGGAGGTGCTGAGCCTGGTGGCGCGGGGGCTGTCGAACCAGGAGATTGCGGACAGGCTGGTGATCAGCGAGCGGACGGTGCGGACGCATGTGAGCAGCATTCTGGGCAAGCTCCATCTGGCCAGCCGGACGCAGGCGGCGCTGTATGCGCTGCGGGAAGGGCTGGTGAACCTGGACCCCGGTTGACCATAACTACGTCATTTGTCCTAGCCCGCCGATCATTTGACCTGACCAGAGACCGCTGCCGAAGCGGTCTTTTGTCTTAACCGAAAACCGTCTTCGCGCCGATGCGCGCCGAATCAAAGGATGTTAAGATGAAATCCAGAATCAGTGTGATTGAAAGGGGGTAAAGAGGCATGAAAAGCGATATAGAAAACCGGGGGCCGGTCAGTGCCAATTCAGTTATCGGCGCTATCCTGATCGGGTTGGGCATTGTGTTCTTGCTGGCGCAGACACTCCGTATGGATTTCCTTCTTGCCTGGTGGTGGGGACAATACATCTGGCCGTTATTCATCATCGTGCCGGGTGTGCTCCTGTTCGCCTTCGCCCTGGCCGTGGGAGGGAACTTCGGCGAAGTGCTGGCTATAATCGGCAGCATCACGACTATGGTCGGATTGATCCTCTTCTACCAGGCCACTACCGGTCACTGGGAGAGCTGGGCCTATGCCTGGACGCTGATCTTCCCGACCTCCCTTGGCCTGGGGCAGATCGTCTATGGGGCGATCATGGGCCGGGGGAATATAGTGAGGGTCGGTACCCGCCTGGCGACGACCGGGATAGTCATCTTCCTGGTCGCAGCAGCCTTCTTCGAACTGATCCTCGACATCGGTGGGTTTGGCCTGGGTCGCTTGGGCTTGCCGGTGCTGCTGATCGGGCTGGGGCTGCTCCTGTTGCTGCGCACCTTCCTGCCCATACGCGGGCAAGGGTCCATGTCAACGTGACCCTGCTCTGCGACGCGATGCGCGATAATATCCTCTAATAGCAATGTATGAAGGAGAGCAACCTTGAGCAAGGAGAAGACTCACATGGAAACCACATCCGCCACCGCTATCAATGTCGCTTACCCCGAAGCCAGCGACCGGCATCTGAGGATCAGTGTGGGAGCCTGCCGCCTCAGGATCAAGCCGGGCGAAGGGGAGGCCTGGGTCACCGGCACCTACCGTGATCCATCCGGCACACTGCCGCCGAAAATCGTTCAGGAAGGTGGAACCGTCAGGATCACTCAGGAGTACAACTGGCCGGAGATATGGGGTGCGTTCAGCGGCCCTCCCACGTTTGACCTGATGCTGGGCAAAGCCAGGCCCTATGCGCTCACACTTGAGGCCGGGGGCAGCGAGACCGATCTGGATCTCGGCGGCCTGCCCATCATCCGCCTGGTGGTCAGACAGGGCGCGGGCAAGTATCGGATTGACTTTTCCGCACCCAATCCCCAGGCGATGAGCCTGCTCGATCTCGACAGCGGGGCCGGTGACGTGGAGATCACTGGCCTGGGGAATGCCAACGCCGCCGAAATGAGCGTTGATGGTGGGGCAGCCGCTTACAGGTTTGACTTTGGCGGCACCTTACAACGAGACGGATACGTCCGGATCACCACCGGCCTGTCTATGGTGGAGATCCGGGTCCCCGCCACCACCGCTGCGAAAATCACCCCCATATCTGTTCTGGGCAGCCTGGACGTGGGCGACGGTTTCACCAAGAAGGAGGGCGCCTTCTGGACAGAGGCCGCGCTGGCGGGCAAGACGCCGGTGTTGACGATTCACATCAGTGTCGCGCTGGGGGCGCTGCGCCTCCAAGCGACGCCGGCTTCCCCGATCTGACCTTCCCAAGCAGGTATCAAGGGTGTGGCCCATCATGTGTTTCTCGCGTATCATCAGGTTAAAGCGAATGGTCAATCCACCTGTGAGTGCACACAAGCGGTTGGAGACGAAGAAGATCATCTGGCTGGCGAGCGTCCGGCCCGATGGGCGGCCTCACCTGGTGCCGCTCTGGTTTGTCTGGCACGCAGGGAAGCTCTACTTATGTACCGCGCCAGGAAGCATCAAGAGCCGGAATATCCGTCGTAATCCCCACGTGGCGTTGGCCCTGGAAGAGGGGATGAACCCGGTGATCTGCGAAGGGACAGCTACCGCGCTGCCTGCGCCCTGGCCGGCCGAGGTCGTTGCCGTCTTTCAGCAGAAGTACGATTGGGAGATCACGCCGGATGACGAGGAGTATACCGAGCTACTGGAGGTGACGCCGGTAAAATGGTTAGCCTGGTAGCGGCCCTCCCCTGCGTCCTCAGTCCACATGATTCGCGTACTCAACGGCCTGCTCCAGCGTCATCGTCCGGCCCTCGGCGCATGCCGCCGCGAAAGCCTCCTCGCCCAGTTGGGCACGCACTGCGGCCAGCGTGTGCTCATAATCCGCACGGTCGGCCGGCGACATGACGGCCCCGGTAGCTTTGAACAGGGCCTCCACGGCCCCGAATAGCCGCGCCGCCCGCTCCGGCCGATCCCTGACAGCCATGACGCTGGTCAGGCCCGCCAGACATTCAGCAGTGCCCCGCCTGTTCTCCAGCTCCCGGTGTAGCGCCAGGCTCTGCTGTAACAGTTCCACCGCTCGCCGGTAATCGCCCTGTACCCTGGCTGTGTATCCCAGGGAGTGGAGTGACCTGGCGCTATTCTCCTTACTGCCCAGTTCTCGCTCCAGCGATAGAGCCTGATCGTACAGTACGGCTGCCCGCTTGTAGTCGCCCTCAAGCCTGGCTACATCGCCCAGGTCATTTAACGATAGCGCAATGCGCCACTGATCCCCCACCTCCTGCCACATCACCAGGCTCTCTTCAAGCCGGGAGCGCGCGGTGGTGTAGTCACCCTGTCGCAAAGCGATCTGTCCCAGGTTTCTGAGCGGCAAAGCCTGGCCCCATTTGTCCTCCAATTCCTGGAATAGGGCCAGGCTCTCTTCATAATAGGACTGCGCCCCGGCATAATCGCCCTGCTGAGAAGCGACGTTGCCCACGTTGTTGAGCGCCACGGCCAGACCCCATCTGTCTCCCATCTGCCGGAATAGCGCCACACCTTCTGCCGCCGGGGAGGGTGCTGCCGTGTAATCACCCTGACTCAGCGCGACCACTCCCAGAAGGCTCAGTGCGTAGGCCAGGTCGCGCTTGCTCCCCACCTCCCGGAATATCCCCACGCTCTCCATGACACGGGAGCGCGCCAAGGCATGATCGCCCTGGAGCCAGGCCAGCACCCCGGCACCGTAGAGCGCCTTCGCCCGCGCCGCTGTCCGCTCCGATGCTCCGGTCAGCGCCAGGGCTCCCTCGACACAGCCGCAGCCCTCACTCCAATAACCGCGTAGATACCAGAACCAGATCAGGGCTCCAACCAAGCGTAGGCCGGTCTCACTGGCGCTGGCATCTGCACGGCTCCACTCCAGCGCCGCTCGCAGGTTGTCATACTCGCTCTCCAGGCGCTCCAACCATATGCCCCGCTCGGCGCTGGTCAGCTTGGGTTCGGCTGCCTCGGCTAGAGCCAGAAAGAAGTCGGCATGCCGCCGCCGCAGGGTTGGCGCTTCTCCGCTCGCCGCCAACTGCTCCAGCCCATACTCCCGGATCGTTTCCAACATCACAAAGCGAGGCTCGCCATCTGCACCTTCCACCTGGCGCAGCAGGCTCTTGTCCACCAGCGAAGCCAGCCCATCCAGGAGATCGATCCCCAGCACGGTCGCATCGCACACCGCCTCGGCTGCCTCCAGGGTGGAACCTCCGACAAAGATGGACAGCCGCCGGAAGAGCGTTTTCTCTCCCTCGTCCAACAGGTCGTAGCTCCAGGTGATCGTGTCCCGCAGTGTCTGCTGCCGGGCCGGTAAGTCGCGCGCGCCACCGGTGAGCATCTTAAGGCGGCTTTGCAACCGCGCCAGCAGGGCCTGGGGCGGAAATAGCTTGATGCGGGCGGCGGCCAGTTCGATCGCCAGGGGCAGGCCATCGAGGCGGCGGCAAATCTCAACGATGGCCGGGGCATTGTCGGGGGTGACGGCGAAATCGGATTTCACGGCCCGCACCCGCTCGATAAAGAGGCGGATCGCCTCGACCCGGGTCAGGTCCTCAAGCGGCGGCAGGCGCTTCGGGTCGGGCAACGCCAGCGGCAGCACCGAGAACTCGTACTCGCCGTAGATGTGGAGGGCGGCCCGGCTGGTCACCAGCAGCTTGGCGTGAGGCGATGTCTCCAGCAGATCAGCCACCAGCGGCGCGGCCGAGATGACCTGCTCGAAGTTGTCCAGCAGCAGCAGTATCTGCTTATCCCGCAGATAGTCCCTTAGGCTATCCAGCAGTGACTTGCCGCCGGCCTGCTGGACACCCAGCGTCTGGGCGATGGCGGTGGGGACCAGACCGGGCTCGCTGATGGCGGACAGGGGGACGAAGAACACACCGTCCTTGAAGCTGTCGATCTGGTCCGCCGCCACCTGCAGACCCAACCGGCTCTTGCCCACACCCCCCGGGCCGGTCAGGGTGACCAGGCGCACATCCTGGCGCAACAGCAGGTCGCGCACGCCCGTCACCTCCTTCTCCCGCCCAATGAACGCGGTGGGCTGCGTTGGCAGGTTGGTCCGGCGGCGCTCAGAGGTCGTGGCAGTTGTCTCCTCTCCCGGCTGCGCCATCTCGAAGCGCTCGGTCAGCAACAGCGCCAGGTCGTTCTCGATCAGGTCGCGCAGTTCAGCCGGGGTGGAGAAGGACTTGTAGGAGGCCGTGTCGTCACTGCGGATGCGGTCGAGCAGTTCCTTCAGCCGGGGCTCACGTTCCGGCGCAGGTGCCTTGATGTAGATCAGCTTCGGCTTCTGTCCGGATAGCCGATACTCGTCTTCGAGACCAGAGATGTCCATCCCCGGCGCGACCCAGCCATAGCGCTGCCAGTAGAGGCCAATGAAGATATGGCTCTGCTCGAGATAGGCGCGATACAGGTCGCGCGGTGGGTGGGGGCGGGCACCCAGCTCGAACATGACCGGGGCCAGCCGCAGCCTGGTGATCGCCTCGCGCGCTGCCGCCCGCTCATCAGCCAACTCCTGCAGGGTCGAGCTGACGAAGACACGCAGGCGCTGATCGGGCGTGCGGATGATGAGGGGTCCAGGCCTGGCGGGTTTTCCCAAACCCGTCAGGTCTTGTGTGTCAGACATGAGCCCTCTCCTCTGGTGCACGGGTGAGGTTATTTCCTCAGAAACAGGATCAGGTCCAGATCGCCCGGTGAATGGCCCAGCGCAGTCAGCATCGCAGCGGCCTCGCTGCGATGCTGGGTCCCGTGGTTGACCAGGTGGGCCATCATTTGCCATAGCGGCATCGCATACGCCTGGCCACGTGTGGTGGTGTAGGGCACCACGCGCTCCACATCCTCATCGTGCAGCGCGGCGAGAAAGTCCCGCATCTGCTGCTCCTCAGTCTGCCAACGGATGCGGATCGCTGCCAATGTTGGGAAATCGTCCTCGCGGAGCATCGCTGTTGGCGCGGCTCCCTGCCAGCGTGAGCGCCAGATCCACTCGGCGCTCAGGATGTGCACGAGCGTGCCGCGCAGGCTGCCGTGAGGGAACGGCATCGGCTCGACCAGGTGGGCCTCACTCACCTGCGCCGCGGTACGTAAGATGCGTTCGTTGGCCCAGTAGTTATAGTCGTACAGGGTCACTAAGTATTCAGCCAGCATGAAGGCCTCCCAGCGGGTCACTCGCCCAGGATGCGGCGCAGTTCGCGCAGCGTCAGCGCGGTGCGCTCGTCGCGCAGCAAGGGCAGGCGAGCGCGCGCCCGATGCAGTGCATCCAGGTCGAGGGTCGCTACAACCAGGGCCTCATCGAAATATGGCCCTTGCACGATCAGATTCCCGTCCGGGTCAAAGATGGTTGAGCCGCCCCAGAAGTTGACGCCGTCTTCGAACCCCACCCGGTTGGTGTGGGCGACAAAGACGGTGAACAGGCTGGCGTAGGCCTGATTGACCAGTTCCACCCAGCGCGAACTGTCTAGCTTGCCCTCGTAGCCCAGGCCGCGCCCAGGGCTAGCCGAGGTGAACAGCAGCACGTCGGCCCCGTCGAGCCAGAGCAGATAAGGTGGGCTGGCATGCCAGAAGTCCTCGCAAATGAGCAGGCCGAAGCGCCCGAAGCGGGTATCGAAGGCGTGAATGTCATTGCCCCAGGCGAAGTAGCGCCCCTCGTCGAACATGGTGTACGTCGGCAGATACACCTTATGGTGCAGGTGGATCATCTTGCCGCCGGATAGATAGGCAGCGGCGATGAAGAAGCGGTGGCGCACATCCTCTTCGACGAAGCCGATGACCAGGTCAAGCCGGCGGCTTGCCTCGAACAACGGGCGGAACGTCGGGTCAGCCGGCTCCGGCTTGCAGGCAACCTCATAGGTGAGGTCCTGAAGCGTGTAGCCGGTCAACGACAGTTCCGGAAAGCACAGCAAGTCTACCCCCTGGGCCATCGCCTTTTCGATGGTCGCCAGATGCAGCTCCAGGTTAGCGGCTACATCCCCCAGACGGGGCGCGATCTGCGCCAGGCCGACCGTAAGCTTCACTTTGTCCCTCCCACCCTTCGCTTCGCTCAGGCTGACGTTTTTTAACCGCAGAGATGCGGAGAACGCAGAGATACACAGGGATAATCTATGCGTCTCGGCGGTGAAGGAATATCGCCATCAGCCCGACCAGTGCCGCCAGTGCGATCCCCAGGTCACTCACCTGGTCGAGCCGCCAGGCCCCGACCGGCGGCGAGGCATCGCCACGGCTGAAGCCAACTGCAAACAGCCCCAGGCTGATAAGCCCGACCGCCAGCAAGAAACGCCCACCGCCCGGCAGCGGCACCCGGCGCAACGCCAGCAGCAGCGCCAGAACAGCCAGCGCCCAGCCTGCTGCCAGTGCCTGCGAAACCAGGCGCGGCGCAACCACGCCGTAGATATCGGGCAGTTCAGCCGTAAACTGTCGCCAGGGTGAAGCCGGGTCGAAGACTTCGCGCCCATAGCCGCAGCCGCCCAGCAGGCAGCCGGTCCAACCAGCCGCCACGCCCAGAGCCAGCCCCGGCGCAGCGGCGTCAGCCACCTTGCCCAACGGCAGGCCGCGCCAATGCGCCCAGATAGCCAGCGTCACTGCGCCGGTCAGGAGGCCGCCGTGCCAACTCAGCCCACCCTGCCATAGCCGCAAAGCCTCGCCCAGATGATCACGGAAGTAGGCCCAGTTCACCAGCACATAGCCGGTGCGCGCACCCACCAGCCCGACCGCCACGGCCGCCAGCCCGGCATTGAGCCAGCGCCCGGCCTCAGCAGCCTGCCGCTGCGCTGACCAGGCCAGCCAGGCCAGCCCGGCGACGATGCCCAGGTCCAGCAGGACGGTATATGAAAAGAACGTGAATGGCCCCAGGCGTGCCAGAATGGGGTACATATCGAGAGCCTATGCCGCAAAATGATGTAGCTTCATCCCAGGCGACCGACACTGATAGCTACAAGCCGTAGCGTTCACTATATGCCTAAAGGCCGGGCTTTGTCAAGCGACTTCCAAGTGTGTATAATGGTGTTTTACTGATAGAGGCCGTATTCAGACTTCCGTCCCTTTCGTATTCAGTTCTTATATGCCCGCCTTATCGCTATATATCTCAGACCCAAGCACCTATCGTTCCCGACGGTCTGCTTTGGGCTCAGCCAGGGGATGTCGGCCTGGCGTGCTGTGGCCCATTGCCCCCCCCCTTCGCTTCGCTCAGGATGACATTCCCTTCCTTTCCCCGCTCAGGAGAGGGGAGAAGGGGGAGAGGTCCCTGCTCACTGTGGTCGGTGCGTTGGCCCTTATCCTGCTGGTCGCCTGCCAGCCAGTAGTCGCCGCGCCCGGTTCTGCGGCTGGAGCGAAGGACCTGCAGCCGCTCGTCCTCTGGCATGCGCTGCCGCCGGACGCCACAGAGACGCTGCTGGCCCAGGTTGAGGAGTTTAATGCCAGCAACCCGTGGGGCATTACCCTGGCTGTTGAACGGCTGGCTACACCCTCCGCTCTGCGGGCGCAGCTCAAGGCTGCTGCCACGCGTGGCCACCTGCCCGACCTGGCCCTGGTCGAGCCGGCTGATCTGGCCGAGTTGCTGAGCACAGGCGGGCTGGTAGACCTGCAACCTTACGCCAATAGCCCGGACGACGGCCTGGACGCAGCCGACCGCCAGGACTTACTGCCCCTCTTTTTCGATGGAAGCACGGTGCAACCCGGCCAGGGCCCCACTGCCGCCTGGACCAGCGCGCCGGCCTACCTGCACCTGTTCGTGCTGTACTACAACGCCGATTGGTTGGCCCGACTGGGTGCCGCTGCACCACCATCCGACTGGGAGGGCTTCAAGCAACTGTGCCAGGCCGCTATCACAGGGGTGGGGACCTCTGAGCGCTTCGGCTATGTCTATGCCAATGACAGCGTGCCCTTGCTCAGTTGGATTTGGGGCCGGGGCGGCGATGTGCTCAGCGCTGATAACCGGCACACTACTTTCAACGGCCCGGCCGGCGTCGCCTCCCTGGCCTTGTTGCATGACCTGGTTGACAGCGGTTGCGCTTATGTTGGGGATACTGCCTCGGCGCGGGATGACTTTGCCCACGGCCAGGCGCTGTTCAGTTTCGACTCGACCGCCGAACTGGGCACCTATCGCCGGGCCATCGAGGCCGCCGGCATCTTCAAGAACTGGGGGATCGCCGCGCCGCCGCACACCACCGATCGCCCTATCGTTGTCGCCTCCGGCCCGCGCTGGACTATCTGGCGCACCACGCCGCAGCGTCAGCAGGCCGCCTGGCGCGTCGTGCGCTGGTTCAGCAATCCCCTCCAGACAGCCGGCTGGGCTTTCCGGCTGCGTGCTTTCCCTGTGCGGGCATCGGCGGTGCGAGCGCTGATTATGAGTGCTCTGGACGACCCGGCCTATCGCGCCGGGTTGGAGCTACTGACGGCAGCACGCAACGAGCCCTACCCACCCGGCTGGGATGACCTGCGCCGGCTGATGGCCCAGGCGACAGCCCAGGCAGCCCATGGCGTCTCGCCCCAACGCGCCCTGGATGATGCCGCCGCTGAGGCCGACCGCATCCTGTCAGCATACTCTCCAGGGGACAGATGACGAGTTTGACAGACTTCTCTACTTGTGATACATTTCGCTATAGAGGACTATTCCTGTCTGGATTGTTCCTCGCTTTCGGGAGATGCTATAATCATCGCGATGTCATCCTGATAGGAGAGATGCATGGCTGAAGACGCCCAGACACCCCAGGAACCTTCTAAGCCAACGAGGCCCACCAGGCTATCACCTGAAGAGATTGAACGGCGGCGGGCCGAGGCCGAAGCCCGCCGCGCCGCCCGCCTGGCGGGTTCGCCTGCGCCCC
>CADDZL010000129.1 GCA_902812335.1 Chloroflexota bacterium
GTGGTGAGGGGGGTGGAGATGTTCCACAAGACGCTGGATGAGGGATTGGCGGGGGACAACATTGGCATTTTGCTGCGGGGGATTGAGCGGGAGGATGTAGAGCGGGGGATGGTGGTGGCGAAGCCGGGCAGCATCCAGCCGCATCGGGAGTTTGAGAGCGAGGTGTATGTGCTGCGGAAGGATGAGGGGGGGCGACACAAGGCCTTCTTCTCGGGCTATCGGCCGCAGTTCTACATTCGGACGATGGATGTGACGGGGGAGATCATGCTGCCGGGCGGGGTGGAGATGGTGATGCCGGGGGACCGGGTGAACCTGCATGTGAAGCTGATTGAGCCGGTGGCGTTGGAGAGTGGCAGCCGGTTTGCCATTCGCGAAGGCGGGTTGACGGTGGGCGCTGGCGTCATCACCAAGGTCTTGGGGTAATATGGCTAAGAAAGATGTCCGGCCGGTCATTCAGTTGGCGTGCACGGAGTGTAAGGAGCGCAATTACACCACCGAGAAGAACCGCCGCAATGACCCTGGCCGATTGGAACTACAGAAGTTCTGCCCGCGTTGCCGCAAGCATACGCTGCATCGGGAGACGAAATAGGCCGATAGGCCAGTAGCTCAATTAGGCAGAGCACCGCTCTCCAAAAGCGGGGGTTCCGGGTTCGAGTCCTGGCTGGCCTGCCTGGTCCCCAAGACACCGCCTCAGCATGGCGAAGGGGGTCCGATCCGAGGGCAGGATATCGAAAGTAAGACACCGCCCGGTTGTCAAGGCGGTGTCTTGGGGTGTAGAGATGAGGTTGAGCAAGACCGTCCGGTCAATGGAGGGGGTAAGCACGTGGCCACAGTACAGCAACGAGAGCGAGGGAACGTCATGAACCGGCTCATTGATCCGATTGTGCAGTATCTGCGTGACACGCGAGCCGAATTGCAAAAGGTCACCTGGCCCACCCGCGAGGAGGCCATTAACCTGACCTGGATCGTGCTGCTGACGACGTTCTTCATGGCAGCCGTACTGGGCCTGGCTGACTACTTGTTTGCCCGGCTATTCAGTTTGGTGATCCGCTAGCGGCGATAGAGCAAAATGCCTAGACGAAAGACCCAGCCAGACGAGCTGGAAGAAGAACTCCTTGATATTGATGAGGACATAGAAGACGACGACGAGGACCAGCCCGAGGCACAGGCCGAGGAGATGACCCCGCTCGCCGAGCCGTCAGCACCCGCTGAGGGCGAGGCGGCCGAGGTCGGCGAGGACGGCCGCGCCTGGTATGTCATCCATTGCTACTCCGGTTACGAGAAGAAGGTCAAACACAACCTGGAGCAGCGCATTGACTCGATGGGGATGAAGAACCAGATCTTCGATGTCGTCGTACCGACCGAGGAAGAGATCGAGGTGCGCGAGGGCAAGCGCCGCACCATCGAGCGCCATATCTTCCCCGGCTATATCCTTGTCCAGATGATCATGAACGACGACTCGTGGTACGTTGTGCGCAATACGCCCGGCGTCACCGGTTTCGTTGGCATGGGCAATAAGCCCACGCCGCTGCGCCCCGAGGAAGTCGCCGCGATCATGAAGCGCATGGAGGCGGAAGCGCCCAAGGTCAAAGTGACCTTTAAGCCGGGCCAGAAGGTGCGCATCGTGGATGGCCCCTTCCTCGACTTCATGGGCACGGTCTCCGAAATTGACATGGACCGCAACAAGGTGCGGGTGCTGGTCTCGTTCTTCGGCCGCGAAACACCGGTCGAACTGGATTTCCTGCAAGTGGAGAAGATGTGAGGTAACATGGCAAAGAAAGTGAAGGCGGTGGTGACGTTGCAGCTCGAGGCCGGTAGGGCCAACCCGGCCCCGCCGGTGGGCCCGGCCCTGGCGCAGCATGGTATCAATCTGATGGCCTTCTGCAAGGAGTACAATGCGCGTACCGCCACTATGGCCGGCAGTATCATCCCGGCCCAGATCACCATCTACACCGATCAATCGTTCACATTTGTCCTGAAGACGCCGCCCACGCCTGATTTGCTACGCAAGGCCGCCGGCGTGACCAAGGGCGCGGCTGAGCCCAACCGCAATAAGGTCGGCCGGATCACGCGCAAGCAACTCCGCGAGATCGCCGAGACGAAAATGCGCGACCTGAATGCGCTGGACATCGAAGGCGCAGAGAAACAGGTCGCCGGCACCGCCCGAAGTATGGGGATCGAGATCGTGGACTAGGGGGAGGGCCGATAGAGCCAGAAACCTGCTTTCTCCAAGAAAACGGGTTTCTGAGCGGCTCGAAGGCCCGTCATGACTCCGAGGAGAGAGCAATGGCACAGCACGGAAAGAAGTATCTTGAGGCATTAAAGAAAGTCGATCGGGATAAGGCTTATTCGCCCGAAGAAGCAGTCGCCCTGGCGAAGGAGACCAGCTTCACCAGGTTCGATAGCACCGTTGAGGTGCACATGCGACTGGGGGTGGACCCGCGCCACGCTGACCAACAGGTGCGCGATGTGGTGGTGTTGCCCCACGGCCTGGGCAAGACGGTGCGCGTGTTGGTCTTCGCCCAGGGCGAGGCGGCGCGCATCGCCGAAGAGGCCGGCGCCGACTTCATCGGCGATGACGAAACGATTCAGAAGATTCAAGGTGGCTGGACCGATTTCGACATGGCCATAGCAGTGCCGGAGATGATGAGCAAGGTCGGTCGCCTGGGCAGGGTCCTGGGCAAGAAAGGGCTCATGCCCAATCCAAAAGCCGGCACGGTTGTGCCGGCGGCGGACCTGCCCCGCGTAATCCGCGAGGCTAAGGCCGGGCGCGTCGAGTTCCGCGTGGATAAGACGGCTAATCTGCATGTCCCCATCGGTAAGACGAGCTTCACGCAGGAACAATTGGTGGCGAACTTCGCCGCGCTGATGGATGCGGTGAAGAAGGCGCGACCAAGCGGTGCTAAGGGCACGTACATTCGCAAGGTGACGCTGACGACGACGATGGGGCCCGGCATTAAAGTGGACGCCGCCGCCGCACAGCAGATGGCACTCGCCTGACCGCAGCATGCACGCTACGGCTTAACAATCGTAATCGCCGAAGACCGCAGGTGCGCCGCAGGGCGCATAATGGGGGCTCCCGCCTGCCGAGGTGAGACAAGACACGGGCTTCAATGGCGGCCGCCAGAGCTGGCCCCTTGACTGAGCGAAATGAGGGGGACAGAGGTCGCCTCCGCTCTCAGAGGGAAATAAGGTCTTGGCCTCGGTATGTGGGGGGCCAGGGCCTTTTTAATTTTGCACCCCCTTTTCCCCCTCCTTTCATAGGGGAGGGACAGGGGAGAGATTGAAGGAGGTGATCGAGATTGGCTATTACTAAGCAGCGTAAGGACGAACTGGTGGCGGAATACACCGACCTGATCGGGCGCAGCCAGGCCCTGATCCTGACCGAGTATCGTGGCCTGACCATGCCCGATCTCAATCAACTCCGCAGCCGCCTGCGCCCGGTCGGAGGCGCATTCCATGTCACCAAGAACACGCTGTTCCAGCTTGCGCTGGAGAAGGCGGGTTACCCGGTGCCGGCGGAGCTGTTTACCGGACCGGTGGCGGTCGGCTTCTGCTTTGAGGACCCCTCCGCTGTGGCTAAGACCCTGGTGAATGCCAGACGTGACCTGGAAATACTCGTCATTAAGGGCGGCTTGATGAGGGACCTGGTCCTGAGCGCGGATCAGGTTCAGGCGCTGGCCGACCTGCCGCCGCGCGAGGTTGTCCTGGCTCAGTTGCTGGGCAGTCTCCAGGGCCCGCTGGCTGCGCTCGCCGGTTTGCTGACCGCGCCTTTGCGCGAACTCACGTATGTCTTGCAGCAGCGCGGCGCTCAAGCCGAGGCGGCGCCGGCTGCCCCATTCGCCTAGATTCTATACCAAGAGGAGAAATGATCCATGGCAAGCAAACTCGAACAACTCGTTGAGCAGCTCAATAGCCTGACTCTGCTCGAAGCTGCTGAGCTATCCAAGATGCTCCAGGAACGCTGGGGCGTGTCGGCGGCAGCGCCCGTCATGGCCGGCCCGGCGATGGCGGCCGGCGGCGCGGTGGCCGAGGCCGAAGCGCCGGTCATTGAGGAGAAAACCGAGTTCGATGTAGTTCTGAAGGAAGTTGGCCCCAAGAAGATCAACGTCATTAAGGTCGTGCGCCAGCTCACCAACCTGGGCCTGAAGGAGGCCAAGGACCTGGTAGACGGTGCGCCTCAGACCGTGCTGCAGGGCGTGAGCAAAGAGGTCTCTGAGGACGCCAAGAGCAAGCTCGAAGCCGAAGGCGCGGTCGTCGAGATCAAATAAGAGCGTCCTACAGCTCTATTCACCGCAGGGATGCAGAGAACGCAGAGGAAGCCTCATCTTTCTCTGCGCTCTCCGCACTGTGGTAGTGAACCAAGCCCATTCGTCATTGTCTGCACCGGCGGCTGTCGCCTTCCGGAAAGTTTTGCTATACTTGTAAGGGTCCTCGCTGAAGGACCTATATCGCCAAAGGACAACCTGTGGCCATAAGTGAGAAAGGGATGGATTATGGCTGAAGCGACTCTGCCCGCTGAACGACGGGCGCGTAAGTCCACAGATCGGCGCGGAACGATAGACAAAGATAAAGCTCTGGAATGGTATCGCCAGATGGTCCTGATCCGCCGCTTTGAGGAGAAGGCAGCGGAGTTATATGCTCAAGGCAAGATCGGCGGTTTCCTGCATCTGTACATCGGCCAGGAGGCAGTCGCCGTCGGCTCCCTGTCCGCCAAGCGCGCTGATGACCACGTCATCACGGCTTATCGTGATCACGGGTATGCGCTCACGCTGGGGCTGGATAGCCGGGCGGTGATGGCCGAACTGCTCGGCAAGGCCACCGGCGTCAGCAAAGGCATGGGCGGTTCTATGCACATGGCCGATGTCAGTAAGCACTTCTGGGGCGGCTACGCTATCGTCGGCGGCCACCTGCCCCTGGCGACCGGGTTGGCGCTGGCGGCCAAGTACCGCGAAGAGGATTGGTGCGTGCTGTGCTACTTCGGCGAAGGCGCGACCAATATCGGCTATTTCCACGAGTCGCTCAACCTGGCCGCCGTTTGGAAGCTGCCCGTTCTATGGATCTGTGAGAATAACAGATACGGCATGGGCACAGCCATTGAGCGCGCCTCGGCGGTCAGCCAGGTCGCCAAGCGCGCTGCGGCCTACGATATGCCTTACCTTCAGGGCGATGGCATGGATGTGTTTGATGTCCACGCCAAGACTGCCGAAGCCCTGGCCCATGTCCGGGCCGGCGAGGGGCCCTATCTGCTCGAATTGTTCACCTATCGCTATCGCGGCCATTCGATGGGCGACCCGGAGCGTTATCGCCAGCCGGAGGAGGTAGCTCGCTGGCGCGAGGACGATCCGATTGGCCGCCTGCAGAAGACGCTAACCGAACGCGGCCTTGCCCAGGAGAAGGAATTTGACCAGATCACTGCCCAGGTCGAGGCCGAGGTCGCCGAGGCAGTGCGCTTTGCCGAGGAGAGCCCCAATCCTCCAGCCGAGGCATTGTATCAGAACGTGTATGTGAATCCCTAATGTCAAACAGTGAAACGTCGTGACGTTTGACGCAAGATAGAGAGTTATCGCATGCCTACGATTACCTATCGTGAAGCTATCAGCCAGGCCTTATGGGAAGAGATGGAACGCGATGAGCGCGTCTTCATCATGGGCGAGGAGGTCGGCGTGTGGGGCGGCACCTATGCCGTCACCCGCGGCTTCCTCGATCACTTCGGTGAGAAGCGCGTGCGTGACACGCCCATCGCAGAAGGTGTAATTGTCGGCGCAGCCGCGGGCGCGGCGATGGCCGGCCTGCGGCCTGTAGCCGAACTGATGACGATCAACTTCGCACTGCTGGCGATGGACCAGATCGTCAACACCGCCGCTAAGCTGCACGCGATGTTCGGCGGGCAAATCACCTGCCCGGTGGTCATCCGCACCGCCGGTGGCGCTGGCCGGCAGTTGGCCGCCAGTCACTCGCAGAACCTGGAGGGGATATTTGCCCACTTCCCCGGTCTGAAGGTCGTCGCACCGGCCACCCCCTATGATGCCAAGGGCCTGCTCAAAGCCGCTTTGCGCCAGGACGACCCCTTGCTCTTCGTCGAGCACGCCACGCTCTACCCAACGCGCGGTGAGGTCCCCGACGGGGATTATACCGTGCCCATCGGCAAGTCCGAGATCAAACGTGAGGGCCGCGACGTGACCATCATCGCTTTCTCGAAGATGGTGTTGCTGGCGCTGGAAGCCGCCCAAGAATTGGCCCAAGAAGGCATCGAGGCCGAAGTGGTTGACCTGCGCACGCTACGCCCGCTGGATATGGAGCCGGTCGTCGCATCGCTTAAGAAGACGAACCGGGCCGTTATCGCCGAGGAGGACTGGCGTTCGTACGGGGTCGGTGCCGAGGTGGCCGCCCGGCTGTATGAAGAAGCCTTCGATTGGCTGGATGCGCCTGTTGCCCGCGTTGCCCAGGCCGAGGTGCCCCTCCCCTATAACCGCGAGCTAGAGCAGTTAGCGCTGCCGAAGGTGACCGACATCGTGCGCGCCGTTAAGGAGATCGTGTAGCCATGGCCGAAGTCGTTACCATGCCCAAGCTGGGCTTCGACATGCGCGAAGGGACATTGGTCAAGTGGCTCAAGCGCGAGGGTGATAGCGTCAACAAGGGCGAAGTCATCGCCGAGATTGAGACGGATAAGGCCACCGTCGAGGTTGAGGCTTATGCCAGCGGTGTGATCAAAGGCATCTTCGCGCATGAGGGCGATGTCCTGCCTATCGGTGAACCCATCGCCGTCATCGGCAGCGCCGACGAGCAGGTCGATCTGGCGGCGATAAAGAAAAGCGTGACGGCTGAGGCAGCCGCCCCTGCGGCCCGGCCGGCCGGGCCCGTAGCAGCCGCTCCGCCTATTGAGACCGTCACCCCGCCACCTCAGGCCGAGGTCGCGCCTGCTCCGACCGATGGCCACGCCCGGCCGGAAGCCCCGTTGGAGGCCCCGGCCCGCATCAAAGCCTCGCCGCTCGCCCGACGCATGGCCCAGGAACGCGGCCTGGACCTGGCCCGCATCACCGGCAGCGGGCCGGGCGGGCGCATTATCCGCCGTGATATCGAAGCCTACCTGGCTGTGCCACAGCCGGCGCCGGCGCTGCCGCCAGCTTTCGGTGAAGAGCGTGCTCTCAGCCGCCTGCGCA
Organism: Chloroflexota bacterium; assembly: GCA_902812335.1. Lineage (GTDB taxonomy): Bacteria > Chloroflexota > Anaerolineae > DSLN01 > DSLN01 > DSLN01. Next base: position 7,164 of record CADDZL010000129.1, read on the forward strand.
AGATCATCGCCCGGCGGATGAGCGAGAGCAAGCAGCAGGCACCGCATTTCTATGTCACGACTGAGGTGGATATGGCCGGGGCCATGAAGCTGCGCCAGGAGATGAATGCCCTGCTCGACGAGACTCACAAACTCTCGGTCAACGACCTGATCATCAAAGCAGCGGCGCTGGCGTTGACAGAGTTCCCCCGGCTCAACGCCTCCTTTGCCGGCGATAAGATCACCATTCACCCTGAGATCAACATCGGCGTCGCCGTAGCCCTGGAGGATGGGCTGATCACGCCGGTGATCAAGAACGCCGAGCGCAAGTCGCTGACGCAGATCGCTGGCGAGACCAAAGCCCTGATCGCCCGCACGCGCGAGGGGAAGATGCGGCCGGAGGACCTGGAGGGCAGCACTTTCACCGTCAGCAACCTGGGCATGTTCGATGTAGATAACTTCATCGCTATCATCAATCCGCCTGAGGCGGCCATCCTGGCAGTGGGCTCGGTCAGAGACGTGCCGGTGGTGGTAGACGGTGAACTCCGCATCGGCACGCGCATGAAGGCTACCATCTCGGTTGACCACCGCGTGAGCGATGGGGCCGAGGCGGCCCGTTACTTGCAGGCATTCAAGCGCGTTTTGGAGCAGCCACTGCGGCTGGTAATGTAAGAAGCCATATTGCGCTCTCGCGTCTTTCGTCTAAAATAAGGACGGTCATCCCTGGATGACCGTCCTTCGTATGTTACTTATGTAGGAACAGGAACGATACCGTAAAACGGTGTCAGCTTAACCCAATCCGTTCAGGGATTTAGCCGATTCAATGGCTTCCACAGGTGCTACAGGCGTGCGTACCGCAGGTGGCGCAGCCGCCGCCTGTGCCAACAACTGCTGTGCCGTTGCTGAAGGCCGCGAACAACGAGATGACCCGTGAGGTATGCAGGCTCTCGCATTTGACGCAAGGAATGGGGTCGTCGGCTTTATTCATAGCTCGCAGTGCGTCGAATTTGGTGTTACACTCGGAACAGTAATATTCGTATAATGGCATCGCTCACACCCTCAGTAGATACCAGTTTCGATCCTATTGTACCCAATTTAGGGGTGTGGGTCAAGCGACAAGGGGATACATTTGAATGATCTGACCGACCGGGCTCTGAACCTGGCTCACCTGGGCGGCGCGACCTACGCCGATGTGCGCATGGTCCATGAGACCACGCAAACCGTTGCCGTGCGTGACGGGGTCGTTGAGGCGCTGGGCAACAGTGAGAACGCTGGCTTCGGCGTGCGTGTGCTGGTCAAGAACGCCTGGGGGTTCGCCGCCAGTGCCCTCCTCACACCTGAGGAGATAGACCGCGTCACCCATCTGGCGCTGGAGATCGCCCGGGCCAGCGCGCTCGTCAGGGGCGACCCGATTGACCTGGGCCCGCCGGTGACAAGCCGAGGCAGTTATCGCACGCCGGTGCAGATCGATCCTTTCAGTGTGCCGGTTGAGCGTAAGGTCGAGGTTCTGCTCGCGGCCAGCGCGGCCATCCGCCGCAACCCCGGCGTGAAGGTGGCGCGTGGCAGCCTGACCGCCCAGCGCACACACAAGGTCTTCGCCAATAGCGAAGGCGCTTACACCGAGCAGGAGATCATCGAGACCGGCTGTGGCATCATCGCTACGGCCGTTGCCGATGGTGAAATCCAGGTGCGCTCCTACCCCAACTCCGTTGGCCGCCATCAAGTGACCGCCGGTTGGGAGATGGTTGAGGCGATGGACCTGCCCGGCAACGGCGAACGCATCGGCGCGGAGGCGGTGGCCCTGCTCTCGGCCACGCCTTGCCCCAGCGGCGTGACAACGGTGATCCTGGGCAGCGCCCAACTGGCACTCCAAATCCACGAGTCATGCGGCCACCCCATCGAACTCGATCGGGTCTTCGGCACCGAGGCCGCTTATGCCGGCACCAGCTTCCTGACGACAGATAAACTCGGCCGCTTCCGCTACGGCTCCGATGTGGTCAACCTCACCGCCGACGCGGTACGCCCGACCGGCCTGGGCACCTTTGGCTGGGATGACGAAGGCGTGCCGGCCTCGTCCACGCCGATTGTGCGCCAGGGGCGGTTCGTGGGTTATCTCATGTCACGCGAGACCGCGACACGGCTGGGGCTGGCCTCCAATGGCTGCATGCGCGCTTCCGGCTGGAATCGTATCCCGCTCATCCGCATGACCAACGTCAGCCTGGAGCCCGGTACCTGGACCTTCGACGACCTGCTGGCCGACACCGATGAGGGACTGTACCTGGAGACCAATCGCTCGTGGAGCATTGACGATAAGCGGCTCAATTTCCAGTTCGGCACCGAGCTGGCCTATGAAATTAAAGGTGGCAAGCTCGGCCGGCTGATCAAGAATGCAACCTATACCGGCATCACACCTCAATTCTGGGCGTCATGTGACGCCGTGTGCAACGCCGATCACTGGTTCATGTGGGGCACACCCAATTGTGGCAAGGGCCAACCCATTCAGATCGCCCACACTGGCCACGGCGCTGCTCCGGCACGGTTCCGCAATGTGCGCGTCGGAGTGGTGCGTTAGGTTTCAGGGACTCGACAAGAGCAGGAGCGAACGCGCGAAAGGGGAACCATGGCTGAGGATCTGTGGAAGCTTCGCCAGCGCAAAGGTATGACCATTCAGCAACTCGCGGCCAAGTCGGGCATTTCGGCTGCGCTACTTCAGGAATACG
>CADDZL010000130.1 GCA_902812335.1 Chloroflexota bacterium
CTGCTCTCCACACGGTTTTTCGGCTATGCCGGAGAGCTGTCCGAACTTATGTCTGAACCTCACGCGTGCAACTTGACATTCCTGGCAGGCTGCGGTAGGATGGGGTAGCACGGCAGGCGAATAGGCCCCCGGCTTGGCACCGGGGGCCTATATTTAAGACAGAAGACCGGGGGCGGAGGACGGAAGTCAGCGGTCCTCCGCTGGGACTGATAGCTCGAATGACCAGGATCATCTCTGTCTTCGGTGGTAGCGCGCCAACATCAGGTAGCCCGGCCTATGCGCAGGCTCAGCGGCTGGGGCGGCTACTGGCTGAGGCCGGCTTCCACGTCGCCACCGGTGGCTATAATGGGACGATGGCAGCCGTCAGCCAGGGCGCGGCTGAAGCCGGCGGGCATGTCATCGGCGTGGTCACCGACCTGTTCGCGCAGCGGGGCCTGAAGCCCAATCCCTGGGTTAAGGCAGTCGTCAGCTTCCCTAATCTGCGCGAGCGGTTGCTGTATCTGGTGACCAGCAGCGACGGGCTGGTTGCGCTGAAGGGAGGCGTGGGCACCTTGAGCGAAGTCGCCCTGGCCTGGAGCTTCCTTCAGGTCGCTGAGATGGATTCCAGGCCGTTCATCCTGGTCGGCCCCGGTTGGCGGCGGGTGATCGAGACTTATGCTGAAGAATCCTATGTCAGCCCGCGCGACCTGGACCTGCTGACGCTGGTTGAAACGCCGGAGGAGGCGGTTCGACTACTTCGTTTGAAATTGGGAGGCCGCGAGGCTTCAGCCCTGCGCTGAGAGGGCCAAGCCCCTGCTGGGGCTGAAGAGGACCCCTTCCTGCTCCTGTCCTCCCCTGTCAGGGGAGGGGGAGAGGTTAGCCCGGAGCCAGACGTTCCGGGCTTTAGAGGACAGAGAGATTCAGAGTATGGCCGAGAAGATTACTCCACGTAGTGAGGACTATTCCAAGTGGTACACCGATGTGGTGCAACAGGCTGAACTGGCCGACTATGCCCCGGTGCGGGGCTGCATGGTCATCCGCCCCTACGGCTATGCGCTCTGGGAGAACATCCAGGCAGCGCTCGACCGGCGCTTCAAAGCCACCGGCCACGTCAATGCCTATTTCCCGCTCCTCATCCCTTACAGCTTCATCCGAAAAGAGGCTGAGCACGTCGAAGGCTTCGCCCCCCAATTGGCCATCGTCACCATCGCCGGCGGCGAGACGCTCGACGAGCCGCTGGTCGTCCGGCCGACGTCGGAGACGATCATCGGCCACATGTACGCCCAGTGGGTCCGCTCCTACCGTGACCTGCCATTACTGATTAACCAGTGGAATAGTGTGGTGCGTTGGGAACTGCGCACCCGCCTGTTCCTGCGCACCGCCGAGTTCCTGTGGCAGGAGGGCCATACCGCCCACGCCACCTACGACGAAGCCGAGGCCGAGACCCGCCAGATGCTTGATATCTACACCGACTTCGCCGAGAATGACGCCGCCGTGCCGGTGATCCGCGGGCGCAAGAGCGAAAGCGAGAAGTTCGCCGGTGCACTGCGTTCATACAGCATTGAGGCGATGATGGGGGATCAGCGTGCGCTACAGGCGGGCACCTCGCACAATCTGGGCGACAACTTCGCCAGAGCCTTCAATATCCAGTACCTGGACCGGAGCAACACCCTGCAATATTGTTGGACGACCAGTTGGGGTCTCTCAACGCGCTTCATCGGTGCGATTATCATGGTTCACGGCGACGACCAGGGGCTGATCCTGCCGCCCAAGCTCGCGCCCTTCCAGGCGGTGATCGTACCTATTTACAAGAACGATGAGGAGCGGAGCCAGGTGATGGGTGCGGTCGAGCGTATCCGGACCATGCTCGGCGAGGGGGTGCGGCTGAAGGTAGACGACCGTGAGGGTTACACCGTGGGTTGGAAGTTCAATGAGTGGGAGCTGCGCGGCGTGCCGCTGCGCTTGGAAATCGGCCCCAAGGATGTGGCTCAGGGCCAGGTAGCGCTGGCGCGGCGCGACGTGCCGGGGCGTGAGGGTCGCGCCTTCGTGCCGCAGGAGGGGCTAGCCGCGCGTGTGAACGACCTGCTGGCCGACATCCAGCGTTCGCTGTTTGAGCGGGCTGTTGCCTTCCGCGCTGCCCATACGTTCTACCCGAAGACCTATGATGAGTTCCGCCAGGCGGTCGAGAACGGTTTCGCCTGGGCCTGGTGGTGTGGCGATGAAGCCTGCGAGAACAGGGTCAAGGAGGACACCAAGGCGACGACGCGCTGCATCCCCCTGGACCAACCCGGTGGCACGGGCCGGTGTATCGTGTGTGGCAGGCCGGCGGACGAGATGGCAGTGTTTGCCCGAGCGTATTGATCTGACTACGGAGGCACACATGACCAATCCCTATCGAACCCATACCTGTGGTGAGCTGGCGTTAGGCCACGTCGGTCAGGAAGTGAAGCTGTCCGGTTGGGTGCACCGGCGGCGCGACCATGGCCGCCTGATCTTTGTGGACCTGCGCGATCGCTATGGCCTGACCCAGGTTGTGTTCTCCGCCGACCGTTCGCCTGAGGCCTATGAGGTTGCCAAGGGGCTGCGCTCGGAGTATGTCATTCGGGTGCAGGGTGAGGTGGTGGCCCGGCCGGAGGATATGCGCAACCCGCATCTGAAGACGGGCGACATTGAGGTCTGGGCCGGGCGCGCCGACGTGCTTAATCCCGCCAAACCGCTGCCGTTCGAGATCGACATCGAGAAGCCCGTGCCGGAGGCGGCCAATCTGAAGTACCGCTACCTTTTTCTGCGCCGTGAGAGCGCCATGCAGCGCCTGATCATGCGCCACCGCATCACGCACTGGGTGCGTAACTTTCTCAATGCGCGTGGTTTCGTCGAGATCGAGACGCCGCTCCTATCTAAGACCACGCCGGAGGGCGCGCGCGACTTTCTGGTGCCATCGCGCAACTTTCCCGGCACGTTCTACGCCCTGCCTCAGTCGCCGCAGCAATACAAGGAACTGTTGATGATCGCCGGCTTCGACAAGTATTTCCAGATCGCCCGCTGCCTGCGCGATGAGGACCCCCGCGCCGACCGCCAGCCGGAGCATACTCAGATTGACATGGAGATGTCGTTCGTGACCCGCGAGGACGTGCTGGCGCTCTTGGAGGAGATGCTGATCGGCCTGGTCGAGGAGGTCAGCGACCGCAAGCTGTTGTTCAAGCCGCTGCCGCGCATCCCCTACGCCGAGGCTATAGCCCGCTGGGGTTCGGACAAGCCCGACCTGCGCTTTGGCCTGGAACTTCAGGACGTATCGGCTATCGTCGCCAAGAGCGGCTTCCGCGCTTTCGCCCAGACTGTCGCCGCCGGCGGCCAGGTCAAGGGCATCGTCGTCCCCGGCTTGGCGGGCCTGTCGCGCCGCGAGCTGGATGAAGTTAACGCCCGCGTCCAGCAACTCGGCGGCAAGGGTGTGGTGTGGGTGGCTGTCGGTGAGGGGGGAGCGCGCGCCTCGACTTCGCATCTGGAGCCCGAAGTTATCCAGGCTATTGTCGCTCAGACGAAGGCGAATGTCGGCGACCTGATTCTGCTCGTCGGCGACACGCCCAAGACCGTTGCGGCTGTGCTGGGGCAGTTGCGGCTGGACTTCGGCGACCGGCTGGGCCTGCGCGATCCGCGAGTCGTGGCCTTCGCCTTCATCGTGGACTTCCCCATGTTCGAGTGGGATGAGGAAAGGCAGCGCTACGACCCGGTCCATCACATGTTCACGCGCCCCCGGCCCGATTCGCTGCCCCTGCTCGATACCGACCCGCTGGCGGCCGTCAGCGAACAGTACGACATTGTGTGCAACGGATTGGAGATGGCCAGCGGCAGTATCCGGATCAACGAGCGCGGCCTGCAAGAGAAGGACATGCAGATGGTGGGGCTATCATTGGAGGAGGCCCGCAGCAAATTCGGCCACTTGCTGGAGGCATTGGAGTTTGGTGCACCGCCGCACGGCGGTGTCGCCCCTGGCCTCGACCGGCTGGTGATGGTCCTGACCGGCACGACTGCCCTGCGCGATGTAATCGCTTTCCCTAAGACACAGCGCGGTGAGGACCTGATGATGGACTCGCCCATCCCGGCCACCGAGGAGCAGTTGCGCGAATTGCATATTCGCATTGTGGGGGATTGATCTCCTGATGCGATGCTCTGGGGTATTATAAATGAAAACCGGGCTTCTGTAGCCTGGTTTTTGTTATCGTATAGCTGGGCGTTTGAGCGTGGCCAGGGGTTGATATGACCATAGATTAGCGACAATACATTCACTGCCCACTGCCGTAGGTAGGTTAGATGCATATCTAACCACAATAGGTTGTGACCAGTGACGTACTTTGGACCACGAAACACACGAAAGACCGCGAAAGATGTGAGAGAGATGATCATCCTTTTCAGCCGCCGGTGGCCGCTTGCAGCGGAGGAAGTCCGGCATTGGCAGCTCAGACCTAAGCCTTAGAGAGGGATGAGCTTAGCTCACCTCCAATCTATTTGCCTCTAGAAATCCCGCGACAGTATTGAAGGCGTTGAAGAAAAGCGGCGTGCCAGCAAATGAGAGAGGGGATACCGGCCCAATGGTCATGAAGGAATACTCTCTGGATGCTACGTCAAAAGAGGAGTGGGGGTCTCGGAAGAGTTGATAAAGGTCCAGGGCCTTACTCCGCCCACCGACCAACTCACCCAGGGCCTTGAATTCGGCTCCCATACCCAGACCAAAGCCGAAAAAGAAGATACGCAGTTGCTCCAGGATTTCCCGGTGTAGGCTGGATAGGGTCTGACTGATGAACATCCAGCCCACACCATACTTGCGAGTGGTCCGGGCGGCATCGATTAGGATAGCGCGTACCGCCTTCCTCTCCTCATTCTCTGGCTCCTCGCGGGGGGCCAGACGATGGGCTTCGTCCATGAGGACCAGGGTGTTCAGGCTGCGGTTTTGTTTGTAGGTGCCCTCAGCGGAGACCCGAACCCCTTCCAGCAACCGCTTGATCACCAAGGCCTGGATCGTATCGTTCCAGAACAACGGCGTTCCTTCAGCTTGCGGTTGCTCACCGCCAAAGAGTGGGAGGGCATTCACATCACCTGCTCCCTGGGCTATCTGTTCCACTGACAGGTCCACTACAACCAAGTGCCGCCGTTCTTGAGCTGGATCAAACAGGCCATACAATAGACCCTCTACTTTTTGTGCTCCTGCCCGATCTTCTCGGAAGAGCTGAGTGACTGGCAGCCAGTAGGCAGTGTAGAAGAAATTGCGGTCAGCGTGGCCATACATGGATTGGAAACGAATGCGCGAGCTCTCGGTGCGGTAGAAGACCTTCTGCACATTCTCATCCCCCAGGAGGTCCCACGCCCGCTGGAAAGACGCCCGGCTATGCAAATCCTTCAGCGTGATCTTGGCTCGTTGGAGTCGGTCAGCCAGTGTATCTGCTGCTAGTTGCCGGTTTTCGCCTTTAGGAATGCTCAATTGCTCGAAGAATGATGACTCGTACAGAATCTGAGCGAATAAATCCCAACGATCCAATACCAGGTCTCGCACGCTATACACCTTAGTTGGCTTACCCAATCGATGCAGGGCCTCTTTCATCGGCAGGCGAAATTCCCCGGGCACAGCCTCGCCCCTCGCCTCCTTAGCGAACTCACCTTGCGGGTCAATGACCAGAATCGCCATCTTGGGGTAGCGAGCATAAGCCAGCAGGATCATCTTAGCCAATACCGACTTACCGGAGCCGGTCTTGCCGAAGATACCCAAGTGATAGGCCTCACCAGCGCCCTGAGGACCGGTATCAAAGTGTTTGAACCACAGAGGCAACAGAGGCCGGGAGCCGTAAACGTTGCCCAAGTAAAATAGCTGATCCCGATAAGGTGAGAGAAGCTCAGTCAGTACGTCGTCATTGGCCAAGTGAATCGGCGTGCCAGTAGCCGGTACCGTGCCCAGGATGCTGGGGCGATAGCCGTTGGCATCAGCCGAGAAGACGGCGCTGATGATCATGCCACCCAGGTGTGTATCCTGACGCTCACTGACCGCATCGATCCGCCCGCGCTGGCGAATCAGGCTCCGCATTGTGGGGTCCTCATGCCAGACGTTGCGCAGCGTCACCTCGGTGATCTGACCCAAAGCGTAATGCGATCGGCCATCCTGCAAGTAGCGGAACAGGGCCAGTTCACCGACCAACTTCTTGCTGACAGCGCCAGCCAGGATGTCCAGGGCCATCTCACCTGTAGAAGATGGTGATCCTACCACGCCGATACGTTCAGCCTCATCCACCAATTGGTCCAGGTTCTTGCGTTCATCTATCATGGTCACACTCCTGATTCAGTGCGGTACCCGTGCAGGCCCAAGAAGACATCGCCGATGTCGCCCTGGTAGGTCTCGGCAATACGCTGGCTGGTAACCTGGCGGAAGGTGGGAATGGCTTTGGGCAGGTGCTTCACCATGCGATCTGCCATGTAAAGTGGATATGGTTCCATCACCGCCGGCGTGCCACACTGGTGGCGTACACCATGGAGCACAGTGGCTAGGCGAGCTGGAGTATCAGCTACAGCCCGACTTGTTTCCAAACGCAAAGCTGGAAGCCAGGGATAGGGCCGGTAGTAGATCACCCGGATTTCGTCCAAGAGGGCAATAATGCGTTCACTCAAGCGACTGGCAGCATCTCTAGTTTCGGCTGGGATAGGGTTTAGATTCAGGTGCCAGGGCTCTTTAGGTGACTGCAGGGTTCGGGGCTGAGTGAACTCGCCGGGCTCCAATAGATGGCTCAGGAGACCCCGGTCGTCGTGCGTGTCTGGCCAGTTTAATGCCTTACCCATCTCTCTGCGGGTAGTATACTTAGGGACAGCCAGCCAGCAGCGATCGGTTCGGGTGGACGAGAGGATAGTGTAATAGGCCCCCAGGTATCCTTTGATCTGCTGTAGCAGCCGCTTGGCCACCTGCAAATGTGGGACCTCGCTGGCTTTGTTTAGAGCCTGGTTGAAGTAAATGAAAGGCGTTGTCAGAGAGCCATCGAGAAAGACCACCTCGTGAGGCGGGTTAGTACCCAGTTCCAGTTCCATGCCTATCATAAGGGCCCGCAGGATAGTACCGGTCTCGGCCTCATGGGCTTCCGTTTCCACAAAGACCAAATGACGGGGCTCCGGCCAGTAACGTGTTTCGGAAGGCGGTGTCAGCCCTTCCACCGCCACGGCAGCGGCTGCCACCAGATCGCTGGCGAGCAGACGCTCAATGGCGTAAGAGCCATCCACACCGCAAGCGGTGGGAATAGGTACATAGGCCAGTTCCGAGTCGCGGCGAAGTAGGCCAGCCTGAGAGAGTTGAACCCGCCACTCGTGTCGGTGAGCGCGCACTTGTTCAAAATCAGCTAGCAATTTCTGGCTCAATCCTTCGGTGCGCTGGAGCACCTCATCCACCAGGGCAGCCGGAAGTTCGGCGAAGGGGCGGTCGGTAGAGGTGGCAGGCATTGGGCCGTGTTCTATCATAATATCAGTGCCTCCCTAATTTGCTCCTTCCGCCATTCCCGCCACCCATTTACTCGCTCCGCGCGGGGTAGCAGCCAGCGATCGCGCCACCAAGCGGCCAAGCCTGCGAAGGACAGATCGCGATACACGGGCTCGGCAGCCCGGCCTTCCATATAGTCCTGCAGATTGTCCACTAATGGGAACAGAAAGGCTTCCCGTTTCACGCCGTGGTGTAGCAGGTCGCGAGAGAAACCCAATCGCTGTAGTGCCCGCACCATTGTCTGCCATTTACGGCGTGGGCCGGTGCCAAAACCGCCTCGCGTGGAGATTCCCCGGCTTTCCAGAAACTCCCGAAACAAGGGGTAGAGTTCCATTAAGTGGAAACTGCCATAGCCCTCCGTATAGCCCAGGGATTCCGCAATAACAGTATCTTTGTAACGCAGGCGGTTGTACAAGCTGCTTCGCCCAAAGGCACTCGTCGTGGTCAGGGCGACCAAATGGGCCGGTAACACTCGCCCCTCTATTTCAGTCTTGCGGCCACTGTACTTGTTCTGGTAGATCAGGCGTACCTCGTTGGAGGAGGCGGCTAGGGCGACCAGCTTCCCACCCAATAGACGGTCATAGGGTGGCACGGCGCCCAACGTCTGGATATCCATCGTCTGATTGACCAATTCGGTCTTGCGCCCTGGCGGATATTGGAAAAGGCGGTCTCGGGCCGGGAAACTGAGAGGCGGGGATTGTAGGGCCAGAAGACCCATCAACTTGCTGTTGGACTGGTCTATAAGGAGGAAGCGCAGTCGGCGGCCATAACCCTTGGAGAAGGGGATGGACCAAAGCAGGCGGGCCACACGAAAGAGATCGTGCTGCTCTTCGGTCGTCACTTCCGTCAGGGTGGGACAGATTCGCTCTGGGATGATCTCATGCCCGCTGGCGAAGAACGGGAGGTAGTGAGGTAGATGGTGGTGTAGCCACTCTTGGCGGGCGGCGAGTTCTATCCGGCGGGCTGGGTTATGAAGCTGTCGCATGCCATCCTTGTCACCTTCTGGCACATAGAGCGCCCCATCCTCTCCCAGCATAAACCCCATTTGCTGGAGCCTGTCCGTTACCTGTTGTCTCAACTCTGCCGCAGTGGGCTCCATTAGAAATGCTCTCCCAGTCCATCTATACTACTCACGGTCAGTTCAAATGGCAAGTATCGTTGAGCGACAGCACCAGCCATGCGCCATCCTGGAACTCGAACCGGTTGATGGCGGCGTTGTCCTGCTCGATGCGCCAGATGGCGTTGTTTGATAACCCCAGCACGGCGCACAGGATCACTTTGTTCACAATCTTGTGGCTGACCAGGACAATCGTTTCGCCTGTGTGCCCCTCGGCCAGATCGTAGATCGCGCCCATCGCCCGATCCCGGACCTGTCCCAAGCTCTCCCCATCAGGGAAGTGGACCTGGTCCGGCCGGTTCAGCCAGAGATTGTAATCACCCGGATGGCGGGCAGCAGCCTCGGCCGGTGTCAGCCCCTGCCAGACGCCGAAGTCAATGTCAATCAGCCCCGCCAGGGGTTGCACGGCCAGCCCCTTCGCCGCCGCAATCGGCTCGGCTGTTGCCAGAGTGCGCTGCAGCGGCCCGGCGTACACAGCGACGATCGGCTCCCCCGCCAGGCGCTGGGCGACCCGGCGCGCCTGCTCCCGGCCGGTATCGTTGAGGGCGATGTCGGCCCGCCCCCGGTATCGCTCCACCAGGTTCCACTCCGTCTGGCCGTGACGCACCAGGATGAAATGTGTGCTCATGCTCCTCTCCTCATAGGACGCTGCGCTATTGTAGCATAGATGGAGTGCTTCGCTATAATTGGCCGTAGTCATCATACGAAGATGGCGCGATTCGATCTGGATCAGGCGGTAGCTCAGGTTGAGGCCCGGCTGGCCTATACCGATGCCAGCGTAGCACGGCCTTTCTTGCTCATGCTGAGCGGCCTGCCGGGCACGGGCAAGTCCTTCCTGGCCCGCCGCCTGTCGGCAGCGCTGCGAGCACCTATCATTGAGACCGATCTGGTGCGCAAGACGCTCTTTCCCAATCCGACGTACTCGGCCGATGAAAGCGCGGTCGTCCACTGGGTCAGCCGCCTGCTGATGAAGAAGCTGCTGGCACAGGGTGTGCCGATCATTCTGGATGCCACCAATCTGATCGAATCTCAGCGCGAGTTGATCTATCACCTGGCCGAGCAAGCCGGAGCCAAGTTAGTCATCGTCCAGACGGTCGCCCCACCGGAGGTGGTGCGGGCTGTTGCCAGAGTGCGCTGCAGCGGCCCGGCGTACACAGCGACGATCGGCTCCCCCGCCAGGCGCTGGGCGACCCGGCGCGCCTGCTCCCGGCCGGTATCGTTGAGGGCGATGTCGGCCCGCCCC
>CADDZL010000131.1 GCA_902812335.1 Chloroflexota bacterium
ATCGTGCTCTTGTCGCGCGAGACCAACTCCGGCACGCACGTCTTCTTCCTGGAGCAGATCGTGCGCCAGGGGCATGCAGGCGACAAGACCCTCTTCTCGCCCGACACACTGCTGATGCCCTCATCCGAGGGCATCAGCGCCGAGGTGCGCGACAACCCCAACGCCATCGGCTACGATGGCCTGGGCTACGTCACGCCTGAGGTGAAGACCATCGCCGTAGCCAGGAGCGCGGCCGGCCCATTTGTCCTGCCCTCGGCCGACACGGTCCGAAGCGGTCAGTATCCCATCGCGCGCGATTTATATATGTACACGCGCGGCGAACCCCAGGGCGCGATCAAAGCCTATCTCGATTGGATCCTCGGTGATGAGGCTCAAGCCATCGTGAAAGAGTTAGGCTTCGTCCCACTGACGAGAGGATAAGCACTTACGCCATGGAAGCCACCCGCAGACCCAACTCGTTCCGTGAAGCGGTAGTCGAACGACTGATCCAGGCCACCGGCCTCTCAGCGATCGTCTTCGTCGTTCTGATCTTTGCCTTTCTCCTCCGCGAGGGTATGCCTGCCGTCTTTCAAGTGCCACTGAACAGCTTGCTGGGAACCCGCTGGTACCCCATCGAAGATTACTTCGGCATCCTGCCGTTGGTGCTGGGTTCGCTGATCGTTACACTGGGGGCAGCCATCATCGCCCTGCCTCTGGGCCTGGCGACGGCCGTGTTCATTGCCGAGGTGGCGCCGCGCTGGGCGCGCGAGGTGCTCAAGCCCTTCGTCGAAGTTCTGGCCGGCATCCCCTCAGTCGTGCTCGGCTTCATGGGGATACTGGTGCTGGCCCCCATCATCCGCGTTGTGCTGAATATACCCACGGGCCTCACAGCGTTCACAGGCTCGCTGCTCCTGGCCGGCATGGCCCTGCCCACGATTGTGAGTGTGGCTGAAGACGCACTCGACGCCGTGCCTAGATCCTACCGTGACGCTGCTCTGGCATTGGGTGCCACGCACTGGCAGACCATCTGGCGCGTCACAGTGCCAGCCGCCCGCTCCGGCATTCTCACCGCGATGATGTTGGGCATCGGCCGGGCCATCGGCGAAACCATGACCGTGCTGATGGTGACAGGCAATGCCGCCCGCATGGCGCTCTCGCTGGGGGACCTGTTCCGCCCGGTGCGCACGATGACCGCAACTATCGCCGCCGAGATGGGCGAAGTCGCCCAGGGCAGCACGCACTACCATGTGCTCTTCACCATCGGCCTGGTCCTGTTCCTGATCGCCTTCGCCATCAATCTGACGGCCTCCTTTGTCATCTTCCGCCAGGCACGGCGACACCAGGAGAGGGTGCTGGCATGAGGTTGCCGCGCCAGACCGTCCAGCGGCTGGGGTTTGCACTGCTTGCGCTGGCGGCGGCTGCGGTCGTCGTACCGATCCTGCTCATCATTGCCTATATCCTCTACCAGGGCGCAAGCGCCATCAACCTTGAGTTCCTGACCGGCTACCCGCGTGAAGGCATGCGGGCCGGCGGTATCCTGCCAGCCATCGTCGGCACACTGTTGCTGACGCTGGGGACGGGCATCGTCGCGGTGCCGGTGGGCGTCGGCGCAGCCATCTATCTGGCCGAATACGCCCGCGATACGGCCCTGACGCGAGCCATCCGTCTGGCGATTATCAACCTGGCGGGCATCCCCTCGGTGGTGTACGGCCTGTTTGGCCTGGGGCTGTTCGTCCTGTTCCTGCACTTCGGCACATCCATCCTGGCCGGATCGCTGACACTGGCGATCATGACCCTGCCCGTGATCATCAGCACCAGCGAAGAGGCGCTGCGTTCCGTACCGCTGGCTTTCCGCACCGTGAGCGCCTCGCTGGGTGGGACGCGTTGGCAGACGATCCGGCGCGTCGTTCTGCCGCAGGCGCTACCGGGCATCCTCACCGGCGTCATCCTGGGACTGGAACGCGCCGCCGGGGAGACAGCGCCGATCCTGTTCACGGTCGCCGCCTTCTTCCTGCCGCGCCTGCCCCGCTCGCTCTTCGATCAGACCATGGCGCTGCCCTATCACCTGTTCGTGATCTCGACCCAGGTGCCAGGGATGCCGGTGCGCATCCAATACGGCACGGCCCTGGTCTTGCTCATCTTCGTGCTCTCAATGAACCTGACGGCCACGCTCATTCGAAGCTACTACCGGCGCCGGCGGCAATGGTAAGCCATGACTGACCAGCCCAAGTTTGTCATCGAGCATCTCAGCGTGACCTATGAGGACGGCACCGAGCCGCTGCGAGATGTCAGCCTGACCATCTACGCCAACGAAATCACGGTCCTGTTCGGCCCGGCCGGCGGGGGCAAGAGCACGCTCCTGCGCACGCTCAACCGGCTGAACGACCTGGTGGACGGGGTGCGCTTCTCCGGCCGGGTGTTGCTCGACGGCCAGGACATCTACGCGCCCGGCGTAGATGTCACTGCACTACGCAGGCGGGTGGGTATGGTCTTCGCCGTGCCCGTTGTCTTGCCCATGAGCATCCGCCAGAACCTGACCTATGGCCTGGAACTGGCGGGCGTGCGCGACCGGGCCCGGCTGAATGCCGCCGCCAAGCACAGTCTGGAGCGGGCCGCGCTGTGGGACGAGGTCAAGGACCGACTGGACGACCCGGCCATTGCGCTCTCCGGCGGGCAGCAGCAACGGTTGTGCCTGGCGCGCGTCCTGGCGCTGGAGCCGGAGGTCATCTTGCTAGATGAACCCACCTCCGGCCTCGACCCGATCTCGACTGCCAAGGTGGAGGAATCGCTCCAGCAGCTCAAGCGCGACTATACGATCGTCATTGTGCCACATAGCATCCAGCAAGCAGCACGCATCGCTGACCGGGCTGCCTTTATCTTGCAGGGTGAACTGATCGAGCACGGCCCCGGCGCGCAACTGTTCACTCGCCCCCAGGACAAACGGACCGAGGATTATGTCACCGGACGGTTCGGTTAGCCTATGTGGCTTGTTTGACGGGATGACGGCACGAGCGGCGGCGAAACCGCAAAGCTCTGGCTAATTGGGAATCACTGTAGAGAGGGCGAGGCGAACGTTCCGGGCACGGCAGGCATCAGGCTCGGCCGGAGAAGGACAGCCCGTTCACCGGCCCGGCATTTTCGCCGGTGCTGCCCAGCCCAGCCAGGCCCGGCCGCCGTTCACGCCTAATGGCCGGACGCCGGCACGCGCGTTCCAAACCAGGTCCTGGTCAACTACCGCCCGCTGTAGCATCAGGCGCACACTGCGCCCCACCCGGTCGCCCTCGGCCTGGCTGCGCAGGTTGGACAGGCTGATCTTGCCCGCCACCTCGCCTCCGATCTCGATCGCGATCAGGGGGATGTCACGCAACGGCCAGGCATTCCATAACTCCAGCAGGCGGCGCGGCAGCTCGATGAACGCCCGCGTCGCCAGCAGGACCGTCTGTGAGCCGCGATAGGAGATACGCAAGTGGCCTGCGTCCCGACTCAGATTGAAGATGCGGCGTGTGCCGTCGCTGCCGAGGATGCTGACCGCATCGGCTGGAACCGCAACCGGCGCGGTGGCTCCACCGGCGCGATCAAGCAGAGTCAACAGATCGGTCAGGTTCTGGCCTTCCAGTGGATGCAATTCCAGGCGCACCAGCCCGGTGGAACCCACCGCCAGACGGGGCCGCAGACCTAACGTCTCGATGGCAGTTCGCACCATAGTTGCCTCCCTCTCCTCGATCCCCCATATGCAGGACATGGGTCATATCCAACCCCCATATATTGGCCATATTATACCTGACGGCAGAAATGGGCAAGCCCCTATCGGTCGGGGCAACCTTAAAGAATTCGGCGCAAACCAAGATTTAAGGTCGCGTATACAGGCCAGGGGCCTCGCCGCAGAGCGAGGCCCCTGAGAGAGGGTGAGTCGGCTTGGGACACGGCTGCATCAAGGCGCGGTCGCGCCGACGCGAAGCAGATTGACAACACGCCGCACACCGGGGACGTTCGCCGCCAGCCGGGCGATGGCTTCGCTGGCAGCCACGTCCGGTACAACGCCTATAAGCTGGACAATACCATTGCGTACTGCAACCTGGACGTCCGCACTCCAGGCCTGCGTCTCGGCCGCCTGTGCCAGCGCCAGCGTCACCGCCTGATCGAGGTCCGTGTCGGTCACAATCTGATCGTGGACGGCCTGGATACCGGGGATGCGCTGGAGGGTCTCGATCACGCCCCGGTGGATAATACGACTGGGCACAACACCGGTCAGGGTGACCTCGCCGTGGCGTACCTGAGCAGTCAGGGGAGCGCGTAGAACCCGGAGCGGTTCGTAGCGCCAGAGAGCATCGTCTATCCGAGCCTGCAAATCCTCATCGCTGGTTGTGACCTGGTCGGCGCTGAGGTCGTGAACCTCAGCTCGGGCGTGTTCTACAGACGCCATCCTGTTGACCTCCTCAAGTCGGGTAGGAGATAACCGCAGTATAACGTGGCCCGCCCACGGCGTCAACCTGTGAAGCGCAGGCGGGGTGTGTTCCAGACTGGGGGCAAGTTCATCGCCCTGGGTGCAGCCGCCCGGAGCTAGAAGCATCGCGCCTTTTGCCCCGTATGTGGAATACACCCGCGTACGCGCGCTGGCATGAGGCAGGAGCTGTCGCTCGATGATTTAAGGTTTGGAACCTTAAAAAAATGGCTCAACCTGTTGACATTCGGCTTGATTTATGATAGAGTAATAAGCGGAAGAGGTTCCGAGGAGCTGAAAGTTCTCTCCGAGGGGAAGGTCTCCGAAGACAACCTGAAGTTGGCAAGCGGTTCTCGAGGTCCTATTCGTAGGCCCCTCGGTTCCGTAAGGCGGTCTAAAGGCGGTATTACCTCCGGGTGCTGCCGCCGGGAAGCTGCCTATCGAGTGCCACAACCCGTCCGGTTCTGGCCACTCGGGCGCCTGCGTAGGGCCTTCCGGTGGAAGCCGGAAGTTAGTAGGTTACCGGAAACTCGGAGTTCCCTTGAGGTTACTTGGGACCTCTTCTATTTTAATCCCCGGCTGATCCCTTGTGGCGATAACCACTTTGCATTATAATCGTTGTAGGCCGAGAAGGTTCTTTCCCGGCCTGGGCTAAGGATTACCGTCGGTTTCTGAGTTGGATAACGAACCTCCCAAACATTCGCCACAGCGTGGGCCGTGCTGCCACCCGGCCGCACTGAGCCTGGTCAGCCTCGCAGCACCGCCGGGGTCTCCCGGCCGGTCGCGCCGCTGCCTGTTATATTGCCCTCCGCTCCTGACCACAAGGAGATCGCCATGCGCCTAGCCGTTGTCATCCTGGCCGCCGGCCAGGGCACCCGTATGAAATCCCGCCTGCCTAAGGTGCTGCATCCTCTGGGCGGGCATCCCCTGCTCACCTATAGCATCGCCACCGCGCGAGCGCTCATCGAAGCACCGCTGATCCTGGTCATTGGCCACGGCGCGGAAGCCGTGCGCGAGATCGCCGGCAGCCAGGTGACCATCGTCGTTCAGCCTGAACAGCTCGGCACCGGCCATGCCGTGCTGCAGACCGAGTCCGTTCTGGCGGACGTCGCCGAGGCCGTGCTCGTGGTGTACGCCGACATGCCGCTCATCCGCACGGAGACCCTGCGGCGCTTGGCCGAGGCCCACGCAGTGGGCGGATCGCCCATCACTTTGTTGACCATATCGGCGGACAACCCACGCGGCTTCGGTCGCATCGTGCGCGACACGACGGGCCGTGTGAGCGCCATCGTCGAGGAGGCCCAGGCCACACCGGCCCAACTGGCCATCCGCGAACTTTACACCGGCGTGGCCTGCTATGACGCGACCTGGCTCTGGCCCCATTTGCACCGGCTGCCGCTCAGCCCAAGCGGCGAGTTCTACCTGACCGACCTGGTGGCACTGGCCGTCGCCGAAGGGCGATCCGTCCAGGCGCTGAGCGCCGACGACCCCGAGGAGATGATCGGGATCAACACCCGCGCCCACCTGGCCGAGGCGGAGGCCATCCTGCGCCGGCGCATCAACCACCGCTGGATGGAAGCAGGGATCACACTCATTGATCCATCCACGACTTATATTCAAGATACGGTCGAGATCGGCCCGGACACCGTCATCCTGCCCAATACCCACCTATGGGGACAGACACGCATCGGTGCTGAGTGCAGGCTTGGACCGAACACTATTGTGCGCGACACCACCATCGGCGACCGCTGCCGGGTGGAGGCATCAGTACTGGAAGGGGCACTGCTAGAGGACGACGTGGACGTCGGCCCCTTCGCTCACCTGCGCCCCGGCGCGCACCTGGCGCGGGGCGTGCACATGGGCAACTTCGGCGAGGTCAAGAACTCATATCTGGGGCCGGGCACGAAGATGGGGCATTTCAGCTACCTGGGCGACGCCACTGTGGGCCAAAATGTCAACATCGGCGCCGGGACGATCACCTGCAACTACGATGGTGAACGCAAGCACCCGACCATCATTGAAGATGGCGCCTTCATCGGTAGCGACACCATGCTGGTCGCGCCGGTCCGAGTCGGGCATGATGCCAAGACCGGGGCGGGTGCGGTAGTGACGCACGACATTCCGCCGGGGAGCGTCGCCTATGGCGTCCCGGCACGTGTGAAGGGATGATTCAGGAACTCATCTTACTGGCCGTGCTCATCACGGCCAATGCTTTCTTCGCTGCGTCGGAGATCGCCGTCGTCAGTGTGCGCAAGACGCGGCTGCACCAACTGGCGGAGGCGGGCAATGGCAGTGCTCAGATTGCCGAGCGGCTGGCTGAGGACTCCAGCCGCTTCCTGGCGACAATCCAGGTCGGCATCACCCTTGCCGGCTTCTTCGCATCCGCCACAGCGGCGGTGACCCTGTCGCAAACGGTCGGCGCCTGGATCGCCGGCCTGCCGCTGCCCTCAGCCATCACCTCCTACGGCCAGGCCATCGCCGTCTTCCTGATCACCAGCCTCCTGGCCTTTGTCACGCTCCTCCTGGGTGAACTCGTGCCCAAGGCGCTGGCACTGAGATACGCGGAGCCCATCGCGCTGGCTGTGGCCCGCCCGGTGGACTGGCTGGCGCGGCTGGCTTCGCCGGTGGTGCGCCTGCTGGCCTTCGCCACGAACGCCATTGCCGGCCGCTTCGGTGCGACGCAGATCAGCCGCATGCCCTTCATCACCGAGGACGAGATCAAGACCATCGTGGACGCTGGCGAGGAAGGTGGAGTCATAGAGGAAGACGAGAAGGCTATGATCTACTCGATCTTCGAACTGGGCGACACGCTGGCACGCGAAGTGATGGTGCCGCGCATTGACATCACGGCCCTGGAAGCCACGGCCTCTCTCGACGACGCTGTGAAGACGATCCTCCAGGCCGGTCACTCGCGCATCCCGGTCTATGTGGACACGATTGATAACATCGTGGGCATCCTCTACGCTAAAGACCTGCTGCGCTACCTGGGCGACGGGCGGACCGACGTGAACCTGCGCGACCTGGCCCGCCCACCCTACTTCGTGCCGGAGTCGAAGCGGATTGACGACTTGCTGAGGGAGCTTCAGGTCCGGCGGGTGCACATGGCCATTGTCGTAGATGAGTACGGCGGCACCGCCGGCCTAGTGACAATCGAGGACATCCTGGAAGAGATCGTCGGCGAGATCCAGGACGAGTACGATGTGGGCGAGGAACCCGCTGTCTCACAGGTGGGCCCGGACGAGTACGTCTTTGATGCTCGCGCCAATCTCGACGATGTAGACGAGTTGCTGGGCACCCACTTGCCCAAGGAATCGGGCGACACGCTGGGCGGGTTCATCTATAGCCAGTTGGGCAAGGTCCCGACTGCCGGCGAGCAACTCACCGTCAACAATGTGGAGTTCGAGGTGCTTCAGGTGACCGGCCGGCGTATCAAGAAGGTGCGCGTGCACCGGCTGGCATCCGAGAGCGCCAACGGCCAGCCGGAAAGCGCTGAGGAGAAGAGATGAACGACCTGGACAGGAAGGAATTGATCCGGCAGGCCAGCGCGGTTCGTGAGCGCGCCTACGCGCCCTACTCCGGCTACGCCGTCGGGGCAGCGCTCCTGACAGCATCCGGCCAGATTTTCACCGGCTGTAATGTCGAGAACGCCTCATACTCAGCCACGATCTGCGCCGAACGCGCCGCAGTGTCTGCCGCCATCGCTGCCGGCGAGCGCTCATTCATCGCCATCGCGGTCGTCACAACCAATGGCGCTGCCCCTTGCGGCGTATGCCGCCAGGTCCTCAACGAGTTCGGCCGGCGCACCATCGTCCTCGTCGCCGACACGACCGGGGCTATTCGCCAGGAGACCACCGTCGGTGCCCTCTTGCCCGACGGATTCGGCCCCGCATCCCTTGCCTCAAGCGCGTGACCATGAAGGGTAACCCGCCGGCTGTGAGATGTAGCCGGACCTTGACTCCGACTCCCAAGGATAGTACAATAAAGCTGGATCGGGGCGTAGCGCAGTTCGGTCAGCGCGCGTGAATTGGGATCACGAGGTCAGCGGTTCAAATCCGCTCGCCCCGACCATAGGATTTCCGATTGTAGATGAGGGCCTCGGCCTATTTTTGATAAATAAGTTCTCAGCAACCCACACGCGGGAGTAATTCAGAGGTAGAATGCCACTCTTCCAAAGTGGACGTCGCGGGTTCGAATCCCGTCTCCCGCTCTGGGATCGGTAGCTCAAGGGCAGAGCGGGGTGCTCATAACGCCTGGGTTGAAGGTTCGAATCCTTCCCGATCCACCTCCCCACTACTGGCGGTCAGCTCCCAGCCTGCACAAGGTGAGGCCTGACCGCTGAGTGCTTAAAATGCAGCCGAGCCCACCGGCGGATGGTGGGCTCGGTATTCTGCTTGGGCCGCTCGCGGGCGGGGCGGTCCACCCCGAGCGGCAGGCTTTGGCCGTCGAGCGATCACGAGGGAGGTTTGATCTTTTACGGCCCGCGCTCTGGTTGGCTTTCTCTCAACCCGACGTTGTGGATGCGCTTCCCACACCAGAGCGTTTTGCTGAGTATACTGTAACCCCTTCGCATTAATCCTACATTAACCCAAGATGAGAATCTGATGAGAAAATGGCCTCTGATCCCCCCTTTGACGGCACCCCTAGCGATGCTTATAATGGGACTCAGTAGGTCACAGGTTTGTCATGTTGCGCCCAGAGCGACACTCCTGCGATCTACTGAGACCGGTGCTCCTTAAGAAATCATGGCACTGAAGGAGAAGATATGAATCGCGTTGGACTGATGCAAGCTTTCCATGGTGAGCCGAACCCGATGATGGAAGGGCTGCGGGTCGAGGGCGAAGGCAACGATCAGATCACCCTCGACGTTAAGGGCGGTACCCTGACCTTCATCGCTCCCGCCGACGTGCCCGACAGCGACCTGCTGGACACCCAATGGCTGCGCCGTTTCTTGCTATGCGACCTCATCCTGGAGGAGGACACCCGCCTGCGGTTGTGGGTCGTGGAAGGCGCTGACGGAGTAGAGTATGGGCTGGAAAAGGTGGGTCAGCCAGAACGCGCCACCAGCCCCACTACCGACTATTGAGGCCCGACGACCATCAGGATGTGCTCTGTGACGATCTGGACCTCATCGGAGGTGATACGAACCGGCTCACGCTGAGCCAGGCGCACGGCCTGGTCAGGCCGTGCGCCTGGCTCAGCGTGAGCCGGTTCGTATCACCTCCGATGAGGTCCAGATCGTCACAG
>CADDZL010000132.1 GCA_902812335.1 Chloroflexota bacterium
TGGGATGCGCTGGAGTCGTCCTGGTGCAGAACGTCTGCTGCCGGTGCGGACGGCGATCATGAGCCAGCGATTCGACGCTTTGTGGCAGGCGGCTTACAAGTCGCCCCTAAACTGAAATGCACCCAAATGCACCCGGGCATTGACACGCATCCCCCGCTGGCATATAATGTGCACCACCTCCAGTCGGGCCCAGTCCGGGCCGCCTGATATGAAGCCAAGAGGCGCTTTCCCGCTTCAGCCACGCCCCGCCGGAGCCGTCGGTGCGCGCCGGGCCGGATTCTGGGGAGTGGTGCTGGATTATCATGATTAGTTGGGTCAGTGTCGCTGTCAATGCATTGTGGGTCGTGGGGTTGGCGATGATTCTGGGGGCTCTGAGCTATCACGACTGGCTTGCCCGTGAGCATGGGGTGTCGCTACGGCAGGCGCTGTCCCGCCGGGGCTTTGTCGTGGCCGCCGCCATTGGCCTGACCCTGGTCTGTCTGGGTCTGGCCGGCACGGCCGGGGGTTGGGAGCGCGTGGTCTGGCTGGGCCTGGCGCTCTTCTTTGCTGCCCAGGCCTGGCGGGCCTGGCGGGCTGCGAGCCCAACGCTGAACTGAATGCATCAGTGGCTTTTGCACACATCGCTGGCGGTGTGGCTGGCTGCGCTGATCAGCGGCCCGCTGCAACAATCGCCGACCCCCTCGCCGCCGACGTCGCCCATCGCTACACCGGCCTGCGCCACCATCCAGTTCGGTTATTTCCAGATCCAGGTTCGCGATGCGACCATCACGGTGGAATGGCAGACATCCTGCGAGCCTTACCAGCAGTCTGTTTATCACCTCATGCGGGCGAATGTCGATCCCGCTCAAGGTGGCAGCCTGTCCGAAGTGGCCAGTTTCCAATCAGAAGGGCCGAACAATGGGGGGTATTATGCCTACGACGACCTCAATCTGCCCAACGGACAGTATTGGTACCAGCTCGACGTGACCGATGCCAGCGGGGCTGTGCACTATGTTTCTGGCCAGGTCCCCGATCCCCCCTATGTAATTCTGGGTTCGGATACACCCGCGCCTACAGACACAGCCACAGCGACGCCCACCTCATCCTACACGCCTACGGCCTCGGCCACGCCAACGCAGATGCCGGTCACCGACCCGTCTCTTACGCCGGCGCAGGGCACCGCGACGCCTTTGCCGAGCGCGACTGCCGTGATCGCGGCGACGCCCGTGCCCAGCCGGATGCCGACGCCGCAGCCGACGCTGATTTCGCCTCTGCCGCTCACGCCCAAACCGACCGGGCCAGCGCCACCCTCAACCCGCCAGACACCGACCCTTCGGCCCAGGAAAACCGTTACGCCAACACCGGTCCGGGCGGCACGGGTAACATCGGCGGGGACAACCGCGACCGAAGCGGGCGGCCCACCCAACCGCACGCTGGGCTGGGTGCTCGTGGGGCTGTCGGTCATCGGCCTGGTGGGGCTGGGAGCGCTGGGGTATGTGACCTGGCGAGCCTGGCGTACCTGACAGGAGAAAGATGGGGTCAGGATGCTTAAGCCCGGTGGTCAGAGAAGGTGAAGGGGCGGCAGCAGAGGGCGCCGGCCGCCGGGGGATAATCCTGCGAGGCCTGATAGGGCTGGCGCTGGCGGTCGGAGGCATGGCCTGGGCGCTACGCGGGGTCAACCTGAGCCTGGTGGCCCAGCTCTTCCGTGAGATTCACCCTCTGGCAGTGGCTGCGGCCTTCGGCTGCTCGGTCATGGTGGCGCTGCTCAAGGCGGCGCGCTGGCGCTGGCTATACTACCCTCAACACCGGCGCTTAGCCTATGGCCCTGTCTTTTCGACGTTGCTCATTGCGCAGATGGTCAACAATGTCTCGCCCATCCGCGTTGGCGAGATCGTGCGCATCCTGCTGATCAACCGGCGCACGGGTGTGGGCAAGGCGGCCACGCTAAGCACGATCGTAGCGGAGAAAGTAATGGACCTGCTGTGCCTGAGCGCGATTGTGCTGCTCACGCTGGCGTTGTCGCGCGAGTGGGCCGCGGTCCGATTAGGGTTGGCGCTGGTTACGGCTGGTGGGCTGGCCCTGGCCGGGCTGGGCTGGCGGCGACGGTGGCTGATGCCCTGGTTCGAACGGTTGGTGCGCCTGGCGCCGGCGCGCTGGCAGGGCAGGATCATGCGGACCATCCATGCGATGCTGGCGGCTTTTGAGCCGCTGTCGGAGCCTCAAGCGATAGGGCCAGTGATTGGGATGACGGTGGTCATCTGGGCGCTGTCTGCTCTCTCCTTCTATGCCGCTCTGCAAGCCTTGGGGTTGCATCTGTCGTGGACAGTCGCAGTAGCGCTGCTGGCGGCCCTGCAAGGGGCCGTTTCGATCCCGTCGTCCCCGCCCGGCTACGTTGGGGTAGTCGAAGCAGCTTCAGGGTGGGTGCTGCAAGCGCATTATGGTGTAGCGCCATCCGTTGCCTTCAGCGCCAGCCTGCTGATCCATCTGATCGTCGTCGGGCCGGTGCTGGTGCTGGGGGGAATATGCCTGTGGTTAACGGCGGCCGAACTGCCGGGCTTGCTGGAGCTGCGCCGCGGTAGCAGCACGGTCGCAGAGGCAGAGGCTGAAGATGTCGTCGCAACGCCCTGAGTTCAGTGTGGTGATCCCAGCGCATAACGCCTCGCGGACGTTGGGTGAGTGCCTGGATGCGCTTGCCAGGCAGACGGTTGCGCCGGATCGTTTCGAAGTGATCGTGGTGGACGACGGCTCGACCGATGGCACCGCTGAGTTGGCGCGACGCTGGTTTGCCTGTCATCCCTGCCCGACGGGCGGGGTGATCACCCAGCCCAGGACCGGAGCGGCGGCGGCGCGCAACCGTGGCGTGGAACGGGCCCGCGCGCCGCTGATCCTCTTCACCGACGCCGACTGCGCGCCCGCACCCGACTGGATCGAGGCCATGTTGCCCGCCTTCGCCGATGCAGAGGTGGTTGGCGCGAAGGGGACCTATCGCACCTGCCAGGAGGCATTGGTCGCCCGCTTTGTGCAGATCGAGTACGAGGACAAGTACGATCTGCTGGCGACGCAAACGCGGATTGACTTTATTGATACCTATTCGGCAGCCTACCGCCGCGAGGTGCTATTGGCGAACGGCGGCTTTGACGAGGCCATCCATTTTACCGAAGACCAGGAACTATCTTTCCGACTGGCACAGCGAGGCTATAAGCTGGTCTTCCAGCCGGCGGCAGTGGTGTACCACCGTCATGCCGCATCGGTGACGAGCTATTTCCGCAAGAAGTTCTTTATCGGCTATTGGAAGGCACAGGTCACTCGGCGCTATCCGGGGAAGGTGTTTCGCGACTCGCATACGCCACAGGTGCTCAAGCTACAGATGGCACTGTTGGCGCTGGTCGGGATGCTGGCCGGGGCCGGCCTGATATGGAGGGCCGGAGTCTTGTGGCTGGCGGCTCTGGCGCTGTTTGTGGCTCTGCTGCTCTCGACGGTGCCGTTTACCCTCAAGGCGGCCGGTAAGGACCGAAAGGTGGCGCTGGCCTCGCCGGCGCTGCTGGTGGTCCGTGCGCTGGCCCTGGGGCTGGGGTATGCCTGGGGTATACTGCGGCTGCCGGAGGGGCTGGTCGTTGAAAGCCAATCCACTATCAGTGGGCTGAACTGGTGGGCCAAGCGCATGCTCGATCTGATCGGCGCGCTGATCGGGATGGCTGTGTTAGCGGTGGTGTTCCCGTTTGTCGCCATCGCGATCAAGCTCGATTCACCCGGCCCGGTGCTGTTTACCCAGGAGCGGGTGGGTGAGAACGGGCGCACTTTCCGCATCTACAAATTCCGCTCGATGGTCGTCGGCGCTGAGGAACTGTTGGACGAACTGGTGGACCTGAATGCGTTGCCAGAGCCGGCGTTCAAGCTGAGGGCGGACCCTCGCGTCACACGGGTAGGCCGCTGGCTGCGGCGGACCAGCCTGGACGAGTTGCCTCAGATGTGGAATGTGCTCAAAGGGGACATGAGCCTGGTGGGGCCACGGCCTGAAGAGTTGAGGGTCGCGCTGCGCTACAACGATTGGCACCGGCGACGGCTGGCGGTCAAACCGGGCCTGACCGGACCGATGCAGATCAACGGCCGGGGCGATCTGCCCCTGGATCGCCGGGTGCACTTGGAGATCGCCTATATCGAGAACTACTCGCTGTGGGAGGACCTCCGCATCCTGGCGAAGACGCTCCCCTCGGTGGTCTCAGGCAAGGGTGCACACTAATCACAGTTGGCAGAGCACTATGGGCCGGAAGGCGCAGGAGTTGGGATTGGCGCTGCTGGCCGGGCTGATGGCGTTATGGGTGTACGCGAGGACGCTGGCCCCGACAATTACCTGGGCCCATGCTAGCGGCGATGGCGGCGACCTGATCACTGCGGTCTACACTCAGGGTGTGCCGCACCCAACCGGCTATCCAACCTATCTGCTGCTGGGGGGATTGTGGGTGGCGCTCATGCCGGGAGACCCGGCATGGCGGCTCAATCTGATGTCCGCGGCCGCGGCTGCTGTGTCCGTTGCATTCCTGGTGCTGGCGGTTATTCGCCTGTCGCGGCGGCTGGTGGGCGCGGGCGGACCAGCCGAACTGGCCGGATTGACGGCCGGGTTGGCCCTGGCCTTCTCCCCGCTTGTCTGGTCTCAGGCAGTGGTGACCGAGGTCTATAGCCTGAATGCGCTGTTCTTCGTTCTGTTGGTCTGGCTGATAGCTGGTCAACCACAGCAGGAGCAGCCGACGGGGGCGGGGGATGAGCCAAAGCAGCGGAAAGGCCGCCGTGGGCTATTGGCACTGGGCTGGCTGTGGGGCCTGGGGCTGGGAAACCACATGACGCTGGCCCTGGCTTTCCCGCTCATCGTGCTGGCAGCGATGAGATACTGCAATGGATGGGGGATGAAGGAGGGGGGACGGAGGCTCGACCGCCTCCGTTTCCCCTCTTTCATCGTAATGGCCGGGTTGGCGCTGGGGTTGGCGGTTTACTTGTTGCTGCCGCTGCGGGCGAGCGCCGGACCGGTGATCAATTGGAGTGATGCACGCACGCCCGATCGGCTGTGGTGGCTGGTTTCCGGTCAGTTATACCGAGGGTATGTCTTCGGCCTGCCGCTGGCTTATTGGCCACAGCGGTTAAGCAGGTGGGCCGGGCTGGTGGGCGAACAACTGACCTGGGCGGGCCTGGCCGCAGCGATCATCGGTCTGTTTGGGCTGGTCAGACGGGACCGGGGACTAGCGTTGGCAAGCGGTCTGACTTTCATGCTGGTCAGCGTCTTCGCACTGGGCTACAATACCACCGACTCCTATATTTTGCTCATCCCCGCCTTTGGCGTGTTAGCACTGTGGGCCGGCTTTGGCTGGTCTCAGACGCTGGCTGAGCTGCGGCGGCGGGGGCGGCTGACAGGCGGAGCAGCGGCGGCGCTGGGATTGGCGCTACCGCTGTGGCTGCTGTTGAGCGGTTACAGCGCAGCCGATGCCAGCCATGATCATGCCGCTGCCGACTTTGGGCGGGAAGTCATGGAAGCGGCCCCGGCGCACGCGATACTGGTGAGCTATAGTGACTTATACTCTTTTGTGCTATGGTATGACCGGTATGCCTTAGGGGTACGACCAGATGTGACTGTGATAGATGGGGACCTGCTGGGTTACGCCTGGTACGTGGATGCGCTCAGGCAGCGCGAGCCCGACCTGAGTCTGAGGGATTCCACCGGCGCGTTGGGGATCAGCGTATCCGGGCGGCCGGTCTGCCGCGTCGAAGGCACGGGAACAGCCTGGCGGCTCAATTGTCGGCCGGCTGCCCCAGGGGGTACATAGCAATTTGGCGAGGTTAACCCTGGTGCACACGCAGCCGGCCCAAGATCAGAGGCGCCGGCGCTGGCGTCGCCCTGTGACGCTGATCCTGGCGCTGCTGGTCCTGGTCGGGGGTGGGTGGGCTGGCTATCAAACCAGCCAGTTGATCCAGCGCATCCAGTCACTGAAGGCGCGGCTGGCGCAGGCGCAGGCGCTGGCCGGTCAGCCGCCGGCCGAGATGGACCTGGCGCAGATCGGCACGCTCATTAAAGGTGCACGGGACGACAGCGTGGCGCTGAGTGCCGCCGCCCGGCCTTTCCTGGCGGTCGCGCCCTATCTGGGTTGGGTACCGATTTATGGCGGTGATCTGCAGGCCGCACCGGCGTTGCTGGATATGAGTGTCGAACTGACAACGGCAGTAGCGACCGGCCTGGATAGTCTAAAGCCACTTGAGGCTGGCGTCGCCAACGGTACTTCTCCCAGCACAGCAGGCCAGGCGTTGGCGGCGCTGGCCCAGGCCGCGCCGGGCCTGGAACAGGCAGGCGGCCACTTGCAAGCGGCCAGGGCGGCACGCCAGAAGATTGACCCACAGCGCCTGTCGGCGCAAACGGCCAGTCTGGTCGCCCAGGCGGATCGCGCTCTGGCATGGCTGGGGCTGGCGATTGAGGGTGGCTTGATACTGCCGGATGTGTTGGGATTGAATAGCTCGCGCCAGTACCTCTTGCTGGTGCAGAACGAGGACGAGATCCGGCCTACAGGTGGATTCATCAGCGCGGCCGGGCTGGTGCGTCTGGAGAACGGGGCGATCACGGAGCAGCACTTTGAGGATAGCTACGCTGTGGACGATCTGCAGGCCCACGCCTATCCAGAACCGCCAGCGCCGCTATTCACTTACATGGGCTCGGAGCTGTGGCTGTTTCGCGATAGTAATTGGTCGCCGGACTTCCCCACCTCAGCGCGTCAGGCGGCCGAGTTTTACCGGCTGGGGCGCGGCATTCAAGTGGACGGGGTCATTGCTGTCGATCAGCGGGCAACCCAGTTGATCGTCGGTGCGCTGGGGCCGCTGCCACCCTTGCCGGGTGAGTCGCAGCCGATCACGGCGGAGGGGCTGATTGGAAAGATGCGGGCCAGTCGTAGCCAGGACCCGAACGCGTTCAAGCGCAAGGATTTCATTGGGCAGATCGCGGCGGCGTTGCAGCGGCGGCTGGACCAGGGCCTCACGCGGGGAGATGTGGTAAAGCTGGCGAGCGCCTTGCGGCAAGGGCTCGAGGAGCGCCATATCCTGATTTATCTGCCTGAGCCGAGGGCAGCTCAATTGATGGCGGCGCAGGGCTGGGATGGCGCACTGCGCGCGACGGATGGCGACTTTCTCATGGTTGTGGACGCGAATGTGGGTTTCAACAAAGCCAACGCGCTGGTCGAAGAGAAGGTCAGCTACGCGGTTGATCTCAGCGATCCGGCCCGACCCGAGGCTGATGTCCGACTGACCTATCAGCATCACGGCCGGGCCAGCCAGCAGAGCTGCAATATACGAGCGCCGCTGGTGTTGGACTACGACATGATGGCCGAGCGTTGCTACTGGGACTACGTGCGTCTGCTTGTGCCGCTCGGCAGTCAATTGCAATGGGCCTCGCGGCATCCGCTGGCCGGTGAGGAGACGCTTAGCGGGCAGCCTCTGTCTGGGGAGACGGAGAGCCAGATCGAGTCGGGTGCTTCAGATAAGCTGGCTTGGGGTAAGCTGCTGCTGGTACCGGTTGGCGCCAGCGCGGACAGCCGCTTTGTCTATGCGCTGCCCGCTTCAGTTGTGCGGCGCGAGGGCAGCTTGAGGCGCTACAGCCTGCTGGTGCAGAAGCAGCCAGGGACACCGGCCGTGCCGCTGACGGTGACAATCGCGCTACCGGCAGGGGCGGTGGTAGCCTCGGCCAGCCCAACCCCGATAGCCTATGAAGGCGGGCAGGTGCGCTTCGAACTACAGCTCCGCATGGACCAGCGCATTGACGTGAGGTTTCGGTGAAGCCGGCACGTGAGGCGAGCCGAAGTAGGGACACAGCGTGCGGTGCCCCTCAGCCGGTGAGCGCGCGACCGGCTCAGCAGGCCAGGTCAGGGGCGCGGGCTGGACCGGTGGTACGGGAGATGGCGGTCGTGGCGCTGATCATCTTGGTCGGATTGGCACTGCGGCTGGCCTTTCTGGGCCAGAAGAGCCTGTGGCTGGACGAAGCGATGACGCTCAGGATAGCGCTGATGACGCCGGCACAGATCTGGCGGCTGGTCAATGAGCCTCACCCTCCCCTGTACAACTTGTTCATGCACGGCTGGGTGGCTTTGGGCCGGTCGGAGGTAATGCTGCGTTTGCCCTCCGTGCTCTTCGCCGTCCTGGCGCTGCCTATCCTATATGGCCTGGGCCGAGATTGGGGCGGAACAAAGGTCGCGGCCCTGGCTGCGGCGCTGCTGGCCGTCATGCCCCTGCACATCTGGTATTCGCAGGAAGCGCGCATGTACAGCATGGTATCGTGGCTGGCGTTACTGGCTGCCTTCTTGGCGTTACGAGCGCTGCATGGGCGCAGGCGCGGCTATTGGATCGGCGCAGTTCTGGCGACATTGGCGGCAATGTACACGGATTACAGTGCCATTATTTGGCTGTGGATCGGCGGTCTGGTTTTCCTGGCTCAGGCCCGGCGTCGGCCTGAGTTGCGCTCACATTTAAGGGTCTGGGGTCTGGCTCATGGGGTGCTGCTGATCGGCTATCTGCCGTGGCTGCCGATGCTATGGCAACATGCCCGTGGCGTTGTCCCGGCTCAGTTTGGGGTGTTTGGAGCCTCGCTTTTCCGGGCATTGAGCATGCCGGTTGCGCCGGTGCAATGGGAAGCTGCCCTGCCGCGAGTGGGAGCCCTGGTGGCTGTGCTGGCCCTCGCCCTGGCGTGGTGGCGCGGCGCGAACGCTGGCACCTGGTTGGAGAGCCGCTGGTGGTTGGGGGGAGCGCTGGGAGCCCTTTTCGCCGCCAGCCTGATCGCCGCGCTGGTGCCTCGGGGGTATCTGGCTAAGAGGGAGAGCTTGATCGGGCTGCCTTTTCTATTGCTAGGCGTCGCCTGGGCCATCTCACGGGCGAAACATAGCCGGATGCTCGCAGGCGGAGGGGTGGCCCTGAGTCTGGGCTTCAGCCTGCTGACGCTGGTGTTTGTGCCCAAGGAGCAATGGCGGGAGGCAGCGGCGTTCGTTCAGGCGCAGCAGACTGCCGGCGATGTCATCGTACTCCAGCCGGCATGGGCAGGTGTTGCCTTCGACTACTACTATCAGGGCGGAGCCAGGGAGATCGGGCTGGAGCCGGGTGCTGCTGACCTGGATGTGGCAGTTCTGAGGCGGGATACGAGAAGACTCTGGTTGGTGCAGTATGTTCCACCACCCCCGCTGCCGCCGGACCCGTTGGTCGCCGCGCTGGACGGCAGCTATCTGTTGCAGTTGAGCCATGAATGGTATCGCGTTCGTGCGCGGCTGTATGCGGTGAAATAGAACTTGAAGAGAGGAGGGAGCGGCATCCCTTGGCCTGCTTTGGCCGACAGCGTGGTGCCGCAGGGGTTATGAACAGACAGCAGGATGGGCAAGGGTGGGTCTGGCCGGCCCTGATCGTGGCAGGATTGCTGTTGCTGGCGCGATTGCCGGCCGCCTGGGCAACGCCGTTGCAGATATCCTGGCGCCAGACGGTGCCGACGCGCACGCCGCTGCCGCCGCCGCCCGAGCCGCCGACACCGGCGCCCACCCAGCCGCCGACCCAAGCACCGACGCAGCCGCCGACAAAGATACCGACTCAACCGCCAACCGAGCCTCCCACCCAGCCGCCGCCCACCGTGACGAGCGTATCCTCGCCAGCGCCGCCGACACCGACCA
>CADDZL010000133.1 GCA_902812335.1 Chloroflexota bacterium
ACCGTCTCCTGACCGAGTTTGTTGCCGTAGGGATCGGCCATATCGCCGCCGATGTGCACTTCAAAGGCGGTCGAGGGCCTGGGCGGGAAGCCGAGCGTGAAGCTGTGATCAAATTCGTTATAGTACGTATACACGCTGGTCGGCTTGGGTGTAATAGTCAGGTTACGCTCCAGCGTGCGCACGTCCATCGGGCTGGCGAAGAAGATGGTGAAGCGGCCCAGATCGGCGGTAGCGTCGCCGTTGGCTGGCTCGGTTCGCAGGATGGCCGGCCGGCGCACAGCGTTGAAGCGCCACTGATAAGCCTTGCCCAGACTCGCCGAACCTTCGACGGCTCTGGCACTCGCGTCAATCTTGGCAGTGTAACGTCCGTCGAGCGCCAGCGGCTGGCGCGGCGTGAATTCCAGCGCCTCAGCCGAGGGCGGCACCGGTTTCTCGCCACCCTCGCCCCCTTTGCCCTCTCTCCCCAGGCTTGGGGAGAGAGGGTTGGGGGTGAGAGCCGAGCCCGGTAGCCAGCGGAAAGTGCCGGGGACCTGAACGCCGGCGGCATCGGTCAACGTGAAGGCCGCCTCGGTGCTGGGATGGTCCATGCGCTGATTGAAGGTCACCGTGATCGGCCGATTGAGCGGTACATCGCTTTGGCCATCATTCGGATCGGTGAACAAAACCCTGGGTGAAACGGTCGTAAACGACCAGCGGTAATCATTCTGAAGCACGCCGCCGGTCACATCGGTCAGTCCGGCAGCAATGCGGACCTGGTAAGTGGTGCCCGCCTTGAGCGCCGGGTCGGGGTGGAAGACGTAGATCGAGGTGTTGAGCCACTCACCCGTGCCCTTCGTCTCCGGCTGAATAATCAGCGGCTGGGGCAGGCCAGCCTGCTCTGACAGGCCCGTCAGCGGCACCACCGGCCGGTTGAAGATGACCGTGATGGCCGTGTCCGCTTCAGCCTCCTGTGTATCCGGCGCGGGCAGTACCTGAGCCACTTCGAGGAAGCCTACGGTGCTGAACTTAAAGCGCAGCGGTGCGGCCAGCGAAAGCCCGGCAGCGCTCCTGGCATCGGCGCCGACAACGGCCTCATACGTCGTGTTGCGGCCGAGCGGGTTTGCCGGTTTGAACTGCACCGTCTCATCGTCGGGCCAGGAGAAGGTGCCATTGACCGGGGGCGATACCTTAAAGGCCGCTTCGACTGAGCTCTTGTCCATCGGCTGATCGAAGACCAGGCGCAGTGCGCCGTCAGGCGGCAGCTCCTCTCCTCGATCGGGGACAGTTTCGACCACGACAGGTGGCAGCGGCGGTAAAGGCGTGGCCGTGGGCAACGGGGTCGGCGCCGGCGTCGCAGTCGGCCCCGGTTGCGGCCGGCAGGCCGTCAACACAAACACGAAAACCAGTAACGCATGGCTGATAACTACTGACCAGCGGCGGAAGGATGCAATACGACGGTTCATCGAGTGGCCTCCTGGGAGAATTCCACAATCATGGATCTAAGACGCCGTGCGGCAGGCCGGTGTTCCTCCGGGCCTATCCGACAGCTAGGCTGTTACAGCCTAGCACGCTTCGGCCCGGCGGGCATCGGCGGAAAGACGGATTCCCACCTAGGACAAAAGACTTACTCAGTAAGGCTACCTGGGTCTAGCGGTTGCTGCTTTGCTTGGGCAACTTGGGGATCAGCCAGGAGAGAAAGGCATCCTCACTGCGCGTCTGTAGCAACAGGCGGCCCGGCCCGGTCAGATCCACCACCAATCCCTCGCCGCTGAACAGGGTAGACTTGATCCCGCCAACCCGGCGCACGCTGAAGCCAATGCCCTCTGAGAAGGCAACCAGGTGGCCGGTATCCACCGTATATCTCTCGCCGGCTGCCAGGTCTATCTGGTGGATCGCGCCGTAGCTGGACAGAATGAGCGTGCCCCGCCCGCTGGCCCTGAGCATGATCAGGCCCTCACTGGCAAAGAAGGTCTTGGCCCCACCCCACTTGGTATCCAATTGGATGCCACTCGATGAGGCTACGAAAGCACCCGATTGGAGGGTAAGCGTCTCGCCGTTGAGCTGGAGGACAAACTGGTCACCGGGCAGCGCCGGCGCCAACATAATCTCACCGCCCGTCGCCGGCGCAGTGTACGTGTTGACGAAGAAGCTCTCACCGCCGAGCACGCTGCGCGCCAGCGAGGCTAATATACCGCCCTGGGCCTTCGTCTCCAGGCTGATGCCGGCCGACATACTCACCATCGAGCCAGCTTCGACGCGGATGCTCTCGTTCGGATCAAGCTTGACCCGCGCCAGCGAATACGATGGGCGATACAGGATTTCCGTTTGCATAGCGGTCTCCTTTTGTTCAGGGTCTGCTGTTGCTGTCAACGGATCCATTTCAGAAATCCGCTGACAGCCTCCGCCGCGCTCAGCATGACGGACCTGGCTTCGTTTGCCGGGCCTGAAACCGATTCCCCTGGTCTGCTACGGGCTGCCGATCACTGACAGAGCTATTGCAGCCGCCTGGCGCTGCTCAGTCAACCGCTCCGGGTCGGCCTGGATGCGGATCAGATGGGCATGGATGGCTACCCGTTCTTCTGGGTTCAGTGTCGCCCAAACGGCGGCGATCAGCATCGGCTCGCCGCTAAGCAGGTCGGCCCAGAACTGCTCAAGATCGCTTAAGGGTTCCTCTTCGAACTGGCCCATGACTTGCAACTAAATCCTGCCAATGCTGCCCTGGGATAAGAGCGAGGCAGCGCAGACCTATGGCATAGTCTAGCTTAACATCGTGCTATTGACAAATGTGAATATTGTGGTAATATAGAGCCATCATTGTGCAGTATTACACGAGCCTGTAAGTCCCAACCAACAACGGAATGCGGGTGAGGAAGCGTCAGCCTCACCCAGGGCCGCCCTGCTGCGGCAATGTGTCTGTAACCACACCCATAGGGCCGCCCTGCCGCGGAAACGACAGGGCGGCTTCTTTTATTCTTCTGCTCCGAGGGCGGAAGCTAGTGGGGGGATAGCGTGGAGCAACACAAGCAGGCATGGCCATTTCCTAATGGGCGGCACCGGCAGATACTGCCGCGCCGGCGACCGATGGAACCAGGCAATCCAAACGCTCGCATCATTGCCCGCGCCCGCGCGGCCGAACGCCGGGCCCAGTTCCTGGCCGAGCTCGGCCGCCTGTTTCACTCTTCACTTGACATCTCCGACGTACTGGAGCATCTGCTGGCCAAGAGTGGCGAGATGCTGGGCGAGCACAACGTCGTTTTCCTGCGCGAAGGCGATGGGCTGCGCCTGGCCGCGATCCACCACCCTGATCCGGCAGTGGCCGAGCGGTTGCGCGCCTTGTATTCAGAATGGCCTCCCCGGCTGGGTGAGAGCATCGTCGGCCGCGTCGCCGCATCAGGTGAGCCTGAGTGGATATCCGACCCCTCGCCGGACAGGTTGCAGAACCTGGTGGCACCGGCCTATCACACAGTATTGACCGAGCTAATGATGGCGTCATTCCTGGCGGTGCCGCTTGTCGTCGCCGGTCGGGTTATCGGCACATTCAGCTCGATCAGCCTCAATCCAGAACGGCGCTTCGGGCCCGAGGATGTGGAACTGGCTCAGGGGATCGCCGAGTGGGCTGCGGCTGCGATCGAAAATGCCCGCCTCTACCATGAATTGCAGCAGCGACTGCATAAGCAGACAATCCTGTACGAGGCCAGCGCCGCACTTTCTTCGGCACTATCGCTCGATGATGTGCTCCATACCCTCAGCCGGCACCTCAATCTGGTCCTGGACGTGAACGGCGTCGCTATCAGCCTGTGGGACCTCCAGCATAAAGACACGGCCACGATCTACGTAAACGATGGCGCGGGCGACGCCGGGCAACTGGAAGGTCAGGCAGATCGCCTGCGCCGACTCTGCGACTATCTGACCGCCTGCAGAACATTGGAGCCTCAGGCGGCAACGGTCATCCAGGCTGATGATCCCCAAGTGGGCCCTTATGAAAACGTGCTACTCACCGGCTTAGGCACGCAAGCGCTACTCCTGGTGCCGCTTGTGGTCAAGGGTGAGTCCCTGGGCATGATCGGGGTCTATGAGGGCCGCTGGCCACGCCAGTTTAACGCCGAGGAAATCACCCTGGCCCAGGCACTGGCCCATCAGGCAGCGGTGGCCATTGAAAATGCGCGCCTGTTCGAGTCGCTCCAGTTTGCCTACAATGAACTCCAGGAGGCCAGCCGCCTGAAAGACGAGTTCATCCAGAATGTGAGTCATGAACTGCGGATGCCATTGACCTTCATCAAGGGCTACGTCGAATTGCTGCGCGAGGAGACTTTCGGGCCACTGGGCAACGAGGCGCAGCGGGCCCTGACGCAGGTTCTGGACAAGACTGACACTATCGTCCGCCTCGTCGAACGCATCGTCACCTTACGCCGGGTCAGCTTGCAGGACCTGAATCTGGAGAGACTGGATCTGAACGAACTGGCCGTGCAAGCGGCGGAGCGCTTCCGCCCGGTGGCTCAACGCGCCGGCATTGCGCTGCAGATCGAGCTGCCCGCTACCGTTGTCCCCGTTCTAGGCGACCGCGCCAAACTGGCCCAGGTTTTCGATTGCCTGCTGGACAACGCCATCAAATTCTCGCCCAACGGAGGCCAGACCATCCTGCGCATCTATGACAAGCCCGGCGTCGCCTGGGTCGAGGTGGCGGATACCGGCATCGGCATCCCGCGGGACAAGCTGGACAAGGTTTGGGATGTCTTCTACCAAGTGGATGGGAATATGAACCGGCGCTTCGGGGGCGCTGGCATCGGCCTGGCGGTGGTCAAGCGCGTGATCCAGGCCCATGGCGGTCACGTGTGGGCCGATAGCGAACCCGGACGGGGATGCACCTTCAGCTTTGTCCTGCATCGGGCCAGCCAGGAGGCTGATAAACGCGGCTGAGTATAGACAGGGAAAACCGGCGGGAATCGGCGTTCATGAGCGCCCCATTGTCTTTGCTCTTGCGCTAAAAGCTGATGTATGATAGGGCCATGCGCGTGGCCCTGTTTGTCACCTGCCTGGCCGATCTGTTCTACCCCCAGGTCGGCGAGGACGTCTTGCGCGTGCTCTGGCGCTTAGGCGTGGACGTGGACTTCCCTGAGGGCCAGACCTGCTGTGGCCAACCGGCATACAACAGCGGCTACTGGCGGGAGGCGACGGCGCTCGCCCGCCACTTCCTCGACGTTTTCGACAGCGCCCCCCTGATTGTCACCCCCTCCGGCTCATGTGCCGCCATGGTCCGCCAACAGGTTCCGCGCCTGTTCGCCGACGATCCGGCCCGGCGCGCCCAGGCCGAAGCCATCGCCGCCCGCACCTTCGAGTTCTCCGAGTTCCTGGTGCGCGTCCTGGGCGTCGAGGATGTCGGGGCGACCTACAATGGCAGCGTGACTTACCACGATGCCTGCCATCTCTGCCGGGGGCTGGGAGTGAGCCAGGAACCGCGCCAGCTCCTGCGCGCTGTGCGCGGCCTGACGCTGGTCGAGATGGAGCGGCCAGACTGGTGCTGCGGTTTCGGCGGCAGCTTCGCCGTGCGCATGCCGGCTATTTCCAGCGCCATCCTGGCCCAGAAAATCCAGCGGGCCCAGGCCAGTGGCGCGGCGACGCTCGTCACCAGCGACGCCGGCTGTAGCATGCATATCGCCGGCCGGCTGCAGCGGCTTGGAGAGAAGATGCAGGTGTTGCACATCGCGCAAGTGCTGGCGAGTGGACATGAGCCGTGATCAGCCGATGCCCTCCAACTTCGTAGCCCGCGCTGACGCGGCCCTGAGTGATACACGCCTGCAGGCCGCACTGGCGGCGGCCACCGGGCGCTTCCTGGAGGGGCGCGAGCGCACCTGGCGCGAACTGGGCAATGTCCAGGCGCTGCGCAACCGGGCGCGGGCCATCCGCGACGACGTTCTGGATCACCTCGATGTGTACCTGGCACGGCTGGAGGAGACCGTCACCGCTGCAGGCGGAACCGTTCATTACGCCGCCGATGGCGCTGCCGCCTGCCACGTGATCGCCGACATCGCCCAGGCCCACAGCGTCCGGCTGGCCGTCAAGTCCAAGTCTATGACCTCTGAGGAGATCCACCTGAACCCGGCGCTGGCACAGGCAGGCATCGAGGTGGTCGAGACTGACCTGGGCGAGTGGATCGTGCAACTGGCGGGGGAAACGCCCAGTCACATCATCGCCCCAGCCGTGCACAAGACCAAAGGCCAGGTGGCCGAGCTATTCGCCGCCGTCACCGGCGAGAGCATGCCGGAGGATATCCCCGCACTGACACAGGTCGCCCGGCGCGAACTGCGCCGCCGTTTCCTGAGCGCCGACCTGGGACTATCCGGTGTCAACTTCGCCGTGGCCGAGACCGGGACACTGATCCTGGTGACCAACGAGGGCAATGGTCGGCTGGTCACCAGCCTGCCGCCGCTGCACATCGCGCTGATGGGCATGGAGAAGGTCGTCCCGACCTGGGACGACCTGGCGGTTCTGCTGGCGTTACTGACCCGCAGTGCCACCGGCCAGAAGATCACCAGCTACGTTACAGCCGTGACCGGGCCGCGCCGGGCGGGCGAGGCCGACGGCCCGGCCGAACTGCACCTGGTCATCCTCGACGGCGGCCGCAGCCGCATCCTGGCAAGCGGCTACCGCGACTCCCTGCGCTGCCTGCGCTGCGGCGCGTGCCTGAACGCCTGCCCGGTCTACCATGTGGTCGGCGGCCATGCTTACGGTGGGACCTACTCCGGCCCTATCGGCGCGGTGCAGACGCCGCTGTTTGAGGGCCTGGAAGCCCACGCCGACTTGCCCCACGCCTCCAGCCTGTGTGGCGCCTGTCTGGATGCCTGCCCGGTCCAGATTGACCTGCCGCGCCTGCTCCTCGATCTGCGCCATGAGACGGCCGAAGGCAAGCGACCTACGCTACCGTGGAGCGAGCGCCAGGCTTTCCGGCTATACCGTTGGATCGCGCAAAGCCCGGCCCGCTACCGGCTGGCGCTCCGCCTGGCCTATTGGGTTGCGCGCCCTCTCGTGCACGATGGACGCATCCGTTCCTTGCCCGCCGGGTTGGGGCGCTGGACCCAGGCTCGCGACTTTCCTGCCCCTGCCCGGCCCAGCTTTCATGATAAATG
Organism: Chloroflexota bacterium; assembly: GCA_902812335.1. Taxonomy (GTDB): domain Bacteria; phylum Chloroflexota; class Anaerolineae; order DSLN01; family DSLN01; genus DSLN01. Next base: position 7,104 of record CADDZL010000133.1, read on the forward strand.
GAAGGCCCTGGCTTCCCAGCGCCCTCCCTCGCCCGGTCGGATTGACCGGCCTGACGCCGAAGGTGCAGAAAAGCACATTGAGGTTGGCGGTGAGCGCCTCAGGGCTCCTGGCCCCGCTGAGGCGCACATCACGAGCGAACTATGGCAACGCTTTGCCGCCGAACTGGCCCAGGTCGGGGGCCAGGCGATCCAGGCTGCCGACAGAGCCGGGGCCATCCGGCAAGCCATTGCGTGGGCGCAGGCGCGCGATGTGCGCCGTGTTCTGGTCTGCGCTGCGCCGGAGACGGAGGAAATGGCCGCCGCATTGGCGGCGGCGGGGCTTGAGGTAGAAGCGGCAGCGCCGCCGGCCGGCGTCACGACCGACGAGGAACGCCAGAGGCTGCACGACCGCTGGGCCAGGGCCGATCTGGTCATCTCTGGCGCGGATGCCGCCATTGCCGAGACCGGGACACTGGTCCTGAGGGCCCGGCCGACGCTGCCCCGGGCTGCCACCGTCCTGCCGCCGTGCCACATCGCGCTCCTCAACCTGGCGCGTATCGTCCCGGCTTTAACCGACCTCATTCCAAGCTGGCGAACGCATGGATTGCCCAGCGGCCTGTCCCTCATCACCGGCCCCAGCCGCACTGCCGACATCGAGCAGACATTGACCATCGGCGTGCATGGGCCGGGCCAACTGCTGGTGATCGGATTCAGGGATTAGCGAAATTGGGGGAACTCTGCTGATACGGTGTTGACCACTGGCAGGCTGGGTCCCAGGATGACGAGAGCCTGGCCGGGCTGCGAGTACAGGCACAGGCTATCCTGGCTGCGCGTCCAGCAACGGTGACCTGACCGCTGCTCGCTGGCCGGGCCGCCGAAGCGTGCCTCGGCGTACCGGGCGTAGGCATCCACGAACTCGGCGGCATCGCTGTTCGTGTCCCAGACCGTACGCAGAGCCATAACGGTCTGTGAGAGTCCATCATTGTAGTACACGGCATAGCGGTCGCCGCCCCAGCCCTCCGCCGCCTTATCAGCTTCATCGGACGACAACTGTCCCTCCAGGATCACGCGCAACAGCAATTCGCCCAGCACGTCCTCGTCGAGCAGGTGCCAGCCGGAGCCGAGCGTGGTGGTGAGCGCCGGCAGGGCCACCGGCGCGGGGGCGTCGCCAGCGCGATAGCGGTCGGGATGCAAGATCTGCTCGGTGGAGACCGGCGGCTGCGCCCAGACCCGATTCACGGCCGGCCAGCCGCCTTCAGCATAGAACGACTGAACGAACGCCAGCCCATAGGTGTAAGGGAACTCCAGCTCCTCACGGAAGACACGGGGGGCCTGGCCAAACTGGGTCTGGTCGAATTGGCTCACCTGTTTCAGCAAATCTAGCAACTCCTGCTGGGTGAGATACTGCTGCATGTACTGCTGCATGAGCAGCGTGGCATCGCCCTCGGCCAGAGCACGCACGGCCTCGGAGCGCTGTGAATCGTGCTTGTCATCAAGGCCCAGCTTCTCCAGACCGAAGTACTGATCTTGCAGGGCATGGTCATATTCATGGGCGAAGGTTGTTTTCTCCAGCGGGCCGAACTGCGCCGGATCGCCGATCACATCAAGCTGCCCGGCTTCGGGATCGTAGAACCCGGCCACCTGCTCGCCATACAGATCCACCTCGAGCTGGCGCAGGTCGGTATTCGGGTCAAGCAGATCGAAGGCGGCCAGGGTCAGGGCATCGTCGTGGGCCTCCTCGGCCGGGTAATCCTTGGCGAGCTTCTGCGTCAGGTAAGTACGCAACTCGACTTCGCTCAGCACAGTGCGAGACACCGGACGTTTGGGCTCCAGTTCGCGCAGCGCGCTGACCTGGCGCTGGATGGCATCCATCGCCGCCAGGTCCGGAGTCGGAGCCACAGCGGGCGCGGCTGTGGCGCTGGGAGGCGATGGCGTTGGGGTGACTGAGGGCGTGGGCGCTTCGCCCGGCGGAGGGCCAGGGGTCAATGTCTGTAACTGCCGGCGCAGGTGGTCCAGTTCCTGGCGCTGCTGGTCAACCTGAGCCTGCAAATTAGTGAGAGCCGCGCTGCCCGCCTGAGCGGTGGCCTGAGCCGCTTCGGCCTGGCCCTGCCAAACCGTGATCTTCTCGTCGGCCAGCCGCCAGCCCCAGACCAGAAAGCCGTTGGCTGCCAACGACAGGCTCAGGCACAGGGCCAGGAGGACAAAGGCGAGAACAATGAGGAGATGGCGCATCATTTCACCTGGAAGCAGATGCCAGCGCCGATAAGAGCAGCGAAAGGGCCAGCATTATGACCGCGGCCAGGCCAAACAGAGCGATCAGGGGGCGGTTCTGGCGGCGCGCCTCGCGGTTGGCTTTAGCCAGGTCGTCCAGCTTCTTGCCCTCCAGCAGCGCGCGCCGGGCCAGCAGCGCGCCGCCGGGGTCGCCGGCGATGGGGACGGCGGCTACCAAGCCCAGAATGACCGCCGACCAGAACAGTGTCTCGGAC
>CADDZL010000134.1 GCA_902812335.1 Chloroflexota bacterium
GGCCAGGCCCCCGCCCTTCCCATTACCCCGGTTGCGTATCTGTGCCACCGAGCGGATGATATGCCGCCCGGCGACAGGGAAGCTGGCGGCCAGCCCGATCACGCCACAGCCGCCCTCCGCCTCGCGCTCCGGCTCACGGGCCAGCCCCGGCAGCGCCAGTCGCGATCTGCGCATAACCTCGTCGAAGCTTCCGCTCATATTCCCATTGCCCTTGCCATCTGAGTACAACATGGGGCCGCCACCTACAGAACTTCCAAATACCGTTGGATTTCCCAATCGGTCACATAAGTGCGAAACTCATCCCACTCCTGTCTTTTCGCCTCAAGATATCGGCAGAATGTGTGATCCCCCAGAACCGCCCTGACAATCGTTCCCTTTTCCATGAGGTCTAAGGCCTCTTCCAGTGAACCTGGCAATTTGTCAATGTAATACTCTTTAAGCTTGGCGTCATCGAATCCATACACATCTTCCTCCACCGGTTTGGGCGCCTTAAGGTGATTCTTGATGCCTTCGAGGCCAGCCTTAAGCAGCACGGCAAAGGTCAAATACGGGTTGCCCGCCGGGTCAGGGCTCCGAATCTCTATCCTGGTGGCTGTGTCCTCACAGCCTCTGGAAACTTGAGGAACGCGGATCAGGGCCGACCTGTTAATCCGAGCCCAGCAGACATAGACAGGTGCCTCATAACCCGGGGTCAGCCGCTTATATGAGTTCACCGTGGGGGCGAACACGCCGGCGATTTCCCGCGCGTAGGCCAGTTGGCCGGCGATGAATTGGAGCGCGATGTCCGATAAACCATATTGATTACCCCGGTCAAAAAAGACATTTGTCCCACCGCGCCACAAACTCTGGTGCGTGTGCATAGCGCTGCCGTTAATACCGTAAAACGGTTTGGGCATGAAGGTGGCGTAGTGGTTGTGCTTGAAGGCGATGAACTTGGCTGCCATCTTGAGCGTAATCGTATTATCGGCGGTCTTAAGCGCTTCATCGTAGCGGATGTCAATTTCGTGCTGGTTATTGGCTACCTCGTAAGTGGCGACTTCGGAGCGAATGCCTAGCTCACCTAAGGCCGACATGATCTCCCGCTTGATGGTATGCGCTTCATCTACCACCAGGTTGAAATAGTAGCCATTCCCTTTGGACTCACGAATGATCTGCCCTGAGGCATCCCTGGGAAACAGGAAGAATTCACATTCCGGCCCAGTGTAATAATCAAAGCCCATAGCCTTAGCTTCTGCCAGGACCCGCCTCAGAATGGTTCTGGGATCTCCCTCAAACGGCTCATGGTTGGGCTTATACACATCGCAAATCAACCGAGCCACCCGGCCACTTTCGAGACTGTTGCGCCAGGGAAGAAGGGCATATGTCGCCGGGTCCGGCATGAGAAACATATCGGATTCGTGAATGCGGGCGAAGCCCTCAACTGAAGAACCGTCGAACCACACCCCACGGGTAAAGGCCTCCTCCAGTCTATAGCTCGGAATGGTCGTGTTTTTCAGGTTGCCCATGAAGTCCGTAAACTGGAGATCGATGAATGCGACTTGATCTCTTTCGGCTCGTTCGAGTACGGCCTTGATCTGGGTCTGATCGTCAGCCATGTCTGCCTCCTTATTCATACCTGAGCAAATCTGTCCGGCCCCTCAGCTCACGAAAACTGCGCAGGCCCAGCCGCCGCAGCAGGTTGACCCACTCAGCATGCCAGGCAGCGTACATATTGATGATGCGCTGCGCACCCCACTCCGCATCAATCAATGGCGATAGATACGGGTCGGTCGTGGCAATGCCCAGCGGGCAACCCCGGCCTGACTCACAGTTGCCGCAGCGCACACACTCCAAGGCTACCAGTTCAGCCGTACCGATCACACAGCCATCCGCTCCCAGTGCGATGGCCTTGGCGACATCATGGGCCGTGCGGATACCGCCGGAGGCGATCAACGTGACCTCATCGCGGATGCCTTCTTTCACCAGGAAGCCGTGCGCCTTCGGAATGGCGAACTCGATGGGCATGGCGATGTTCTTCTTGGCGATCTCCGGTGCAGCGCCGGTGCCACCGTAAGCACCGTCCAGGTGAATGATGTGCGCCCCAGCGTAGTATGAGCCCACCGCCACCATGTCTACATCGTCCGGGGTGCTCACCTTGACCGACACCAGCGCGCCGGGATTGACGGTCTTGATCCAGTCTACGTGCTTCTTATGGTCTTCGACCGAATAGACCGAATGGAAGGGGAACGGCGAAAACAAACTCGTGCCGGGCACGGCCTCGCGCACATGGGCGACCGAACGCGTCACTTTGGCCGCCAACAGATGACCGCCCAGTCCGGGCTTGGCCCCTTGCGCATACTTGAACTCGACGATCCGCGCGCGCTGGATGGTCTCCTCGCGCACGCCAAACAACCCGGTCGCCACCTGGGTGATGATCCACGGCGCGTAGGGCACGAGCGGCTCCGGGTAGCCGCCCTCACCGGTGGAGGTGAATGTCCCGATGCGCTTGGCGGCCATCGCCCGCGCCAACATTACGTTCAGGCTGACCGAGCCGAAGGACATGCCACCGCCGTAGACCGGGATGGGAATAGTGATATCTGGCCCCTGCCCGCGCCGGTTAAGCGGGATAGAGGTATCTACCTCCTCAGGCGCAACCGGCGTGGGCCGATCTGGAAAAGCAAAGCGCAGCCGGTCGAAGCCGCCGCCGGACCCGCCTACCTGAGTCTCGCCCAGCAGCGGCAAATCGCCGGTCTCGGCCGCATAGAACGTCGCTGCCAGCAGATCGTTGGTCCAGCGCTTATCGCCCAGGCAGGCATAAGAAGGATTCGGACCGATGGCGATCGCGTCCACCGGGCACTCACGCACACAGGCATTACACTGCGGCCCCAGGCAACGCCCGTCGTCCGGCGCGGCCAGGTGATGTCGGCCGGGATCGAAATGGAACACGTGCGTTGGGCAGGCCTCAACGCATAGCCCGCAGTCAATGCAATTGCGGTTCACCGCAACGCGCCAAGGCCCAACCGTGTGCCGCAGCCGCTGCGGGGATGCCCGGTGCACTTCAATAACGTTGGGGTGATCCATCGGCTGACCCTCACACAACTGACGACGGACGAACGACCCATGACGAAGGGGTTTCGTCCTTCGTCCCCCATCCTTCGTTATCCGGCTGATAGCTGACAGCCGCCAGCGGAATAAAGACCCTTTGCTCCAACTCGGACGCGAACATGGCCCGGCCGCGCTCGCCGCGCAATCGCCGCACCTCACGCAGCCCCATTGCGCCCAGCACTTCCAATAACTGGTTATGCCAGGACGCCATCAGGTTGACGATCCGCTGCGCCCCCCAGTTCGGCTCGATTCCGTCCAGGCCGCAGGCACATCTACCCTCATGGCATTGGCCGTTCAGTCGGCATTCAAGCGCAGCCCATAGCGGCCAGTCAATCGCCACGCCGTCCGCGCCCAGAATGATGGCCTTGGGTACATGCTCGGCCATCGCCACAGCACCGGAGGCTAACAGCGTGATTGCGTCACGACAACGGGCCTCAACCAGGCGCCGGTGTACCGCCGGCAGCCGTTCCGTCAGGACTGACGCAGATGACGCGCTACCCGGTGCGTCATTCAGCCCATCCGATCCGACGAGATGCACAGCCTCAACCCCGGCCCGGCATAGCGCTTCGCTCCGCTCGGCGGCGGCCTCATCCAGCGGCAGCCGCACCGCCACGACCGTCCCCGGCACAACGGCCTTCACCCGCGCCACGGCCTCGAGGACTTCGCCGAGATCCGCCGGCTTCCCTCGAGTTCCCTCGATCTCGACCAGCCGCACGGCCCGAAGCAGCTTTGCCGCATCCCCGATCTCAGCCGGGGTCAGGCGCAGCGCAACTGCTTCCCGATACACCTCCCACTCCGGCCGCCAGTCGGCCAGCCGCAGGAACGCCAATGTGCCCAGCCGGTGCGCAGCCCGGAGGACCGCTTCAGTGACCGTGGCCGGTGTGGCCGCACCCTCCGGCAGTGCGAACAGAATCGGGATGGGAATCTCGACAACCGGCGGCAATTCGGTTAACAGTTGGCCGCTGGCGTCGAAGCGCAAGGCCTCGGGTCGGCGACCCAGGTCAATGGCTGTGCTGATCGTCTCGCGCCCGTGGATGCCGTCGCGCGTCGGGCGGACGATCTCCGACATATCCGTCCAGATACCGTCGAAGCCCGGCCCGCTGAACGCTCCACGATAGCCCGCGCCCAGGACCGGGATCTGGCCCCGTTCCGCCTGTTTCGCCAGGCTGGCGACGACATCGGGCGTGTAAGCACCCCGTCCCATTCGCCCGTACTCCGGGTTGAAGTCCATGCTCAGGGCGTGCTTCGGGCACTCCTGGATGCAGCGGAAGCAGTTGCGGCATAGAGCGCTCTCGGGCTCGGCCATCTTGCGCACATCGAAGGGATGGCGAAAATGAACGCCGTAGATGCATGCCCGTTCACATTGGCCGCAGTTGATGCAGTGCTCGTCGCGCTGAATGAGGAACCTGCCCACCGCCGGGCGACGCCCGGCTGCGGCTATCGGCTCGATATGATACTTCCCGCTCCGGCTCACAGCCGGCAGATGGTCTACGCCATGCGGCTGCTCCAGCCCGGCACGCTCCGCTTGTGGGGCAGGTCCTCTAGTCAGCTCATCTTCTGGTGAGGGCAGGGCCGGCGGCGCCTGTGTTGCCGCCTGGGCCCACTGTACCAGATCAAGGGGAAGCTCCGGTTCGGGCGGTGGGAAGGGCGCAGTACCGATGAAGTCATAGTAATCGCGACGGCTCTCGGCCTCGGCGATAAAAGCGCGGATCATCTGGTCGGGCCGGCCGTGGAGCTGGGCCAAGCGGTGCTCGATCTCTTCATAGGCACGGATCAGCGGCAGGCTGCTCTGGCAGACGTCCTGGCAGGCCTTACAGTACATACACAGGAAGGTTTTGTCCGATGCCAGCGGTGTCACTTCCTCGCCGCGCAGCAGCTTGAGCGCAGTGCGCAGCTTGGCCCGCCCGGTGACGGTCTCATCGCCCGTGACCAGGTAGGCGGGGCAAACCGGGACGCAGTCGCCGCAGGCGGTGCAGCCCAAGGCGGTCGCTTCCAGCAATTCGGCGGTCATGCCGCCATGAGCGCCTCCAGCCGGGGTCTCGGTGTGAGCCAGCGGCACCGCTGTGGCCTGCGGCCCCAGTCGGTCCAGCCAGCGCGCCACAGCGCCCAGCAGAGGTGCTGCTGCCAGTGCCGCATCCATGACTATGCGAAAAAGCGGCGGCCAGAACAGCACCCCCGGCAGGTTCGCCAGTCGCGACCGCACCGCCGGGAATTTGCCCGGATTCACCCTCCCCTGGGGGTCGAGTGCCCGCTTGGCCGCCACGAGCGCCGCCCAGCGCGCACCAAACTTCGCGCGGGCGAAGGGCGCGTTCCAGATGCCAGCACCGTAGGGCGCACCGCCCCGCCGCAGACCCAGTTGCGTGATCATCTGGACAAGCGGCAGGTAAAGCAGATACGACGGGCGCCGCCCATCGCAGGCGAACCAGGCCATCACCAGCGCGCGCCTGGCATCATCCGCTGTGATGATATAGGTCTCCGAAGCGATGCTCACCCCAAAACGCCGCCCAAGCCGGGCGATGTCTTCGATGAAAGCCGCCGCCTGCTCAACCGGCAGGACCACCTGACTCGCCAGCAACGTCGGCCCAAGCCGCTTGACCTTCATCGGGAAGAAGCGCTCGTGCCAGATCGCGCCGGCCACGTGGCGCGCCGCCTCGTCCTGCCGCCCCGGAAACACTTCAAAAGCAGCTTCTGCCACCGGATCGTCAAAAAGCAGGAAGACTGCGTCGCGTTCTGCCACCAGCGGGTCGCCCTCCGGATGGGCCTCCAAATGCAGGCGATTGATATTGGCCATCTGGCGCCGATCAATGACCTTGACGTGCGCCGGCTGTATCCGCGAGCGGGCCAACTCATCCACACAGGCGAAGGCTTCGGCCAGGGAATCAAAGTACAGCAGGTGCGGTCGTTCTACTTCCGGCCGCGGGCGCACACGCAACGTCACGCTGGTCACAACGCCAAGCTGACCTTCGCTACCAAAATACAGATGGAAGGTCGGGTCATCGTGCTTGACCGTATGGAGCCTGCCATCGGGGTCAACCACCTCCAGCGCCTCGATCCAGCGGCCCAGATGGCCATACTTGAGGCTATTGATGCCATAGCCACCGGTAGCCACCCAACCGGCGACCGTCGAGAACCGACTGGAGGGGTAGGTATAAAGCGCCAGCCCGTGCCTGGCCAGCTCGGCATCGAGGTCGCCCCAGCGGGCACCTCCCTCGACGTGGACGGTCAACTCAAGAGGGTCTGGCCGGCCTATGCCCTTGAGCGGCAGCATGTCCAGCACGATGCCACCGCGCGTTGGGATCGCGCCGCCATAGGCCGAGGAGGCCAGGCCGCGCGGGGTGACCGGCAGGTCGTGCGTATGAGCGAAGCGCAACGTGTGGGCGACATCGTTCGCTGTGGCCGGGCGGATGACGAGGTCAGGCGTGGTGCGGAATAGAATGCGTTCCAGCCGAGGGGGGAGTTCCGCCAGGTCGCGGCTGTACAGGGCTCGCTCCGGTGCGTTCGTAATAATCTCGGCAGCCTCACTCAGTTCTGCTGCCAGTTCACGCGCCCAGGCCGCCCACTGCCCCTCATGTCCATTCAGCGCAGCCGGCAGCCACTCCCTCCAGGGGCTGCCTATGCCCTCATCGCTCACATCTACCAGCGCCATCTGATCACCTCCGCGACGGCGCGCCCGGCCGCATCAGGTAAAATAAAAAGGCACGCCAGGCAAGCCCGACATGCCCACTACGTCGTGCGCGCCCCTCCGTAATTACCTAACAACTGGCCAGCCCTATCTGACCTGGCCCTTTGTGCCACCGCATCCCGCTTTGTGCCCACCGGTCACCCGGCGGTTTTGTCGGGCCGCTTTCTGGAGGGGATGGGAAGGGCCGTGGCCGGCCCTGGAGGCATCCGCTGACCTTTCGATTTTCCCCGAACAACCCGGCTAAAGCCGGGCAGCGGGTTAGCCCCACCTCGCGGTGGGGAACCTCCTCCTCGTCACCCCGCTACTTCTGGCGGGGCCATGCGCTGTTATCCCCTTATATCCTATTTTCGGATCAAATCATCCTCACCTAGTCTATCGCATCTCCATACAACTAGCAAGTGACTTCGGTCCTGGGACCTTAAATAATTCACCAGCCTCAGCAGATCACACATCTGTCATGCTGAACGAAGTGAAGTACTATGATTTACTACGCCTGACAGAGTCGGGGCGGGCGGATTTGAACCGCCGACCCCCTGCACCCCATGCAGGTGCGCTAGCCGAACTGCGCTACGCCCCGATTGAATGCCATTATATCAGAGCATGGTCAATCTGACAACCTAGCGGATATACCCTCGTTCGCGGCATTCTTGCACAAAGCCGGCGTAGCGAGGTGCATACGCCTCGACCAATGCCGGGTCAGGCTCGATTGTCTCGGCAATGCGCACCATGGCTGCGGCAGCCCGGCCGACCGACTCGAACCAGACTGCGGAGGCGGCTAACAGGCACGCACCCATAGCTGATTCAGCCGCCTCCGGCCGCAGCAGACGGCGGTTCAGCACAGCGGCACGCACCCGTGACCACACAGCACTGCGCGCACCGCCACCGGTGATCGTGACTGCCGGGCCGACCTCCAGCCCCAGCCCTTGCAGCGTTTCATAGCCCAGCCGTTCGAGGTATGCGACCCCCTCCAGGTGCGCCGCGTATAACTCCAACCGGTAGCGCGGCCGGCCTACGACGAAGCGCTCGGCCTCAGGCACGACGAACGGGAAGCGCTCGCCGCGTCGCACCAGCGGATAGACCAGTAGCGGCGTGGGAAGCAGATCGCTTGCCCGCCGGTCCAGTGCAGCGTAGTCCTCGCCGGGGAAGGTGCGCATCATCCACTCAGCGCCGGTGTTGCTGGCCGCGCCCGGCAGCCACCAGGTTCGTTCCGGATGCAGGTGCGAATAAACTCGTCCCAGTGGGTCGCGCACCAACTCGCTATTGACGCCCTTCAGCACCAGTGTCGCACCCAATGACGAAGTCCAGGCGCCCGCTTTGGCCGCGCCAGAGGCCAACTGCGCCGCTACGCCGTCCGTGGCTCCGGCTACAACCGGTGTCCCCGCCGGCAAGCCAGTGGCCTCAGCCGCGTCCGCCGACACGGTTCCCATTATCTCGCCAGGGCACACGACCCGGGGCAGTTTCGCCAGCGGGATGCCCAGGTCGCGCTCGATAAAGTCGGGCCAGCGGTAGGCAACCAGGTCGAAACCGGTCTTGAGCGCATTGGTGTGATCGGTGACGTTGTAGCTGCCGATAAATCGGCCGGCAATGAAGTCGGCGGCATGAATGAAACGGGCGGCAGCGAAGAGGTTGGGCTCGTGCCGCTGCATCCAGACGATTTTGGGCAGGGCAAATGAGGTATTAAAGGCGTAACCCAACCGGTCGGCCATGGCCGCGCCAACCTGGGCCACTTGGGCAGCCTCGTCTGTTGCCCGACTGTCGTGGTACAAGATCGCCGGGCGCAGGGGTTGGCCGCCGTCATCCACTGCCAGGATCGTGCCGGAGGTTGAGACCACGCTGAGCGCGGCGACCTGGCTGACCGGCCGCTCCATGGCGCTAAGCTGGCGCAGCACCGCCCGCACGCACTCTGCCGTTGCCGCCCACCAGTCGGCCGGGTTTTGCTCAGCCCAGCCTTCGGGGCCACTCGCACCCCGAAAGCCGAAAGCCACCGAGGCTGAAGCCACCACATGCCCGTCCGGCCCTGCCACCAGCGCACGCACCCCCTGGGTTCCAGCATCAATGCCAAGAACGAGCTGGGCCTTCGCTGTCTTATCCGACATACATGACTCCCTCTGATAGTTGCCCCAGGCCGGCCGCCTGTAGCAGCCGGCCCGGTTCACGGTGGTAGAGCGCAGCCTCTAACCGGCCTGACATGATCCCCTCCAGGGTTTCGGTCAGCGCAGCGTTCACGGGCGTCGGCACACCAACTTGCTGTCCATAGCGCACAACAGCGCCATTGAGCCAGCCGACCTCCGACCGGCCCCGGGCCAGGTCCAGGGACAACGAAGGTCGCTTGGAGCCCCGGCCACCCGCGACAAGCGGCCGCAACCAGCGGCGGAGCAACCAGGCCGGTAGCATCCGCACCGCCCAGGCAAGCCAGGGAACCGGGTAACCGGGCAATCCGACCGGCATGATCCCCAAAGCCCGCATCACCGCCAGAGCTTCGCGCAGCGCCGCCCGTTCTAACCGAAACAGCCCGGCATCCGCGAAGATGGCGTCCGGCGAACGGCCCAGGATCGCTGCGCTGGCGTTGGCGATCAGGTTCAGCAGCAGCTTCGACCATTTCATTGGCCGGTAGTCAGGATATATTACTATGCGAAAGCCTGCCCCGCCTATCACCTCCCCCCACGGCTCAAGGTCCATTTGAGGCAAAAGGCCCGCTAACCCGACGCCACCGCGCCCCCGTTCCTGCAC
>CADDZL010000135.1 GCA_902812335.1 Chloroflexota bacterium
CGATGATCACTGCTGCGCGCGTCACCGTCCAGATCATGCCCCCCAGGGCCATCCCTAACAGGATGCCCGTCATCGGGGCAGGAGCGATGATGAACAGGGCCAGATTGCCCGCGTCCCTATCCCAGTACAACTGCGCCGCCATGCTCCACAGCACGTTGAGCCAGAAGGTCGTCATCGCGCCGCCCACGACCACAAAGCCGATGAACTCCGGAGGTGCGTTCAAGGCACGGTAGACGAACACGAACGCCGTCGTGGACAAGAGCGGCAGCGCCACCTCCCAGAAGAACCAGCTCCTCTGGCGCATGGATCCGATAATGCGCGGGTAGGCCCGTCCCATCATGGCTCTCAGGAACAGGTTGAGCGCGGAATTCATAGGTGAGCCTCATCCTCCGGTACGTCTTCCGCCTCCGGCGTATCTTCCGCCAGGCCGCGCCCGACCAGCGCCACGAACACGTCTTCGAGCGTCGGTTCGCGCTTGCGCAGCGTCATGATGCTGGCGCTATCGCTGGTCAGGGCTGAGACGACCGGGCCGATGGCGCTCTCTTCGGCCAGAATCAAGGTCAGGTCGGCGTAACCGTCTTGTTGGGCGTAGGTCAGCTTCTGCACGCCGGGCAGTTGTCCGATCTGCTCGCGATGCGTGGGTGGCAGAGCGCCACTGACCTGCAACTCAAAGACCGATTCGCGTTGCAGTTGCCGCTTGAGCACAGCCGGTGTGTCACACGCCAGCACCCGCCCCTTGTCAATGATCGCCACGCGGTCGCACAACTCGTCGGCCTCAACCATGTAGTGCGTGGTCAGCAAGGTAGTCTTGCCGGGGCGAGCCGTCCATTCCTTAGTGTAGCGGCGCACGTCGCGGGCCGCGCCCACGTCCAGGCCCAGGGTCGGCTCGTCCAGGAAGATGATCTGTGGGTCGCTGATGAAGCCACGCACGAAGTTCATCTTCTGGCGCATACCGGTCGAGAGATTGCTGATCTTGGTGTTGGCCTGATCCGATAATCCAACAATGGCCAGCAACTCATCAATACGCTGGTTGGCGGTCTTGGTATCAAGCCCGTAGAACTGGGCGAACATCCACAGGTTCTCGCGCACGGTCAGCAGACCGTAGCCGGTAAACTCGCCACCCGCCACCATGTTGATGCGTTGCCGGATGCGCCTGTAGTCGCGGACGACGTCCAGACCGTCCACCCAGGCGCGCCCGGACGTAGGCGCGAGCAGGGTGGTGAGGATTTTGATGAGGGTAGTCTTGCCAGCGCCGTTGGGGCCCAGCAAGCCAAACAACTCGCCGCGGCTCACCTCCAGGTTCACATCGGCTAACGCTTCAATAATCCGTGTGCCCTTCTCGCCTCTGGCCGGGCGGGTTTTGTACGTGCGCGTCAGGTGTTCGGTGCGAATCGTCAGGTCGTCCATAGAGATCATCCAATTGCGATTGTAGCGCGACTGTTCGGATAGGGCAAAGAAAGCCCGGAGCCAAAGCTCCGGGCCTGAGAGAGTATAGCCTTCAGCGACGCTTCTGCGATCTACCGGGCCGCGTCCTCGTCCGATGCTGCTAAGATCGTCTCTGGTGGCAGAGGCTGCCGGATACCACGCCACATGGGCTGGCCGTACGGTTCATGGCGTATATCGTAGAAAATCTCGATGCCGTTGCCGTCCGGATCACTGAAGTAGATGGAGTAGCTGATGCGATTGTCTACGGTGGTCACGGGCAGGCCGGCCTCGGTCAGCACCTTGAACGCGCGCGCAAAGGACCTCCTGTCAGGAACCTGGAACGCAACGTGGTTCAGGCCAACGCTATCTGGAGGTGGCTGGGGTGCGTCGGGCCCGACGTTCAGCAGTGCGATCTCGTGGTGGGCATCGCCTCCTGAAAGAAAGGCGTGGTGATCCTCTACGCGCTCGACCAGGCGCAGGTTGAGAAAGCGCGTATAGAATGCCACGGCGCGATCTAAGTCACGTACCCCCAGGAGTATATGGCTGAGTTTGGTTTCATACATGAGCCCGTCACCATGTCTCCAGTTGTGCCGTCATGCCGTTGTCCACCATGAGCGACGCGCCGGTGATATAGGAGGCCTCGTCGCTCGCCAGGAACGCCGCAGCCTCACCGACCTCTTCCGGCCGGCCGAGACGGCCAAGGAGCTGGCGGCGCTCCACGGCCCGTTTGGCCTCTTCCGGGTCTGGCGAAGCAGCGAAGATGCCCTGGATGAGCGGTGTGTAAATCCAGCCGGGACAGATCGCATTGACGCGGATATTGTCACGTCCGTGATCAATGGCCATCACGCGCGTCAGGGCGACGACACCGCCCTTGCTGGCCGCATACGGTGCTGTCCCGCCGACATTCTGGTAGGAGTGGACCGACGCGATGTTGACGATGGCTCCGCCGCCGGCCGCCTTGATATGGGGGATGGCGTACTTGGAACACAGGAAGACGCCTTTCAGGTTCACCCCCAGGCAGCGGTCCCAATCTTCGCTCGTGGTATCGAGGACCGTCTTATAGACGCCGATGCCAGCGTTGTTGACCAGGATGTTGAGCCGGCCGTAGCTGGCGATTGCCGCCTGGATCATGGCTTTGACCTGCTCTTCGTTCGACACATCGCATTTCACGAAAATGGCGTTGCCGCCCGAACGGCGCAGTTCCTCGGCGGTCCCCAAGCCGGCATCTTCATCCCAGTCGGCCACCACGACTTTGGCCCCATACTTGACGAAGACCCTGGCGATTCCCTGCCCGATGCCCTTGCCCGCACCGGTGACGATAGCGACTTTGTCTTGCAGTTTCATGCTTTGACCTCCTGTTTCCCTTACCATGGTTGGCGGGGCGTGGATAGAAAGACCGGCCCATCCACGCCGACGGCGACGTTATCTTCGATGCGGACGCCGCCGAAGCCCGGAATGTAGACGCCTGGCTCCACGCTGCTGACCATTCCCGCCTCCAACGTGCCTGTAGCTCCTGGTGCCAGGACAGGAATGAACTCATGGTAGCGCAGGCCGACGCCATGGCCGGTGATGTGGACGAAGTACTGGGCCAGATCGGCCTTTTCGAGCACCTGCCGCGCAGCGCTGTCCGGGCTGGAGAAGGATTCGCCCGGTCGCATGTGCTGCGCGGCGGCCTGCTGCGCCTCGAGGACGA
This sequence comes from Chloroflexota bacterium, assembly GCA_902812335.1. GTDB lineage: Bacteria > Chloroflexota > Anaerolineae > DSLN01 > DSLN01 > DSLN01. Next base: position 3,119 of record CADDZL010000135.1, read on the forward strand.
TGTTGTAGACTTCGCGCTGCCGCTCGTTCGGCTCACCAGCCACTGCCATGTACGTCAGGTCCGACCAGTACCCATCCACCACCGTGGCCAACTCGACCATCACGAAGTCGCCCGCCTTGATCACCCGCTTCGTGGAGGGAACCAGCAATGTGCCGGCGGTGCTCCCGACCGGCCCCGCCCCGACCTCACACATTGCTCGTACCAGGCGTGCGCCCTTATAACCGGGGCCATCGGTGCGAATGGTGTATTCCACCAGCGCCCCGACCTGAGCTTCAGTCATACCCGGTTCCAGATTGTTCAGAAACTCCGCCATCCCGATCTCAGCGATTTCGTTGGCAAGACGCAGCTTCTTGAGGTCATAGTCGGTCTTGATCGCTCGGGTGGTTTGGAGCAAGTCGGTCGCATCCACCTGGGTGGCGTCGGCGAAGACTTCGTCGAGCAGGTGCGACCAGGGCGCAGCCGGGATGACCGGCTCGGCCGCGCGATAGGTAGGCCCCACGACCTCAAAGCTCTTCTCCACGCCGATCCTGGCTCCCTTGAGGCCGAGTTTGTCATGGGCGCGCCCCAAGAGCCGGCGATAGTTTAGGTAGAGGTCGTCGTCCTTAAGCAGGCCCCAACCAAAGGGCGATACCTCGGCCCAGTCCGGTTTCGCATAGTCAGCCTCGACCTCAGGCAGGAAGAGGAGCGGCTTGCCATCCTTCGGTAGGATGGCAACCGAGAAGCCGTGATGAGGCCAGTAGTCAGTCAAGTAGACCACGTTCTCCGGCAGCCGGCAGACCAGGGCATCGAGGCCGGCGGCCTGCATGTTCCCACGCAAACGCTCCACCCGGAATGTATCGGTTTCAGCCATGTGATCCTCCTTTCGAGCTGTCGAATGGAATTCGACGGCTTCTATCTATCAACCCCGCCCGACGGGTTTTTCAGGCGTGACCACCGATTTCTAGTCGGTGGTCAACTGCGCTCCAATTCGGCGACCGGTCACGGCGTCAAACAGCGCCGTGTGCTCCGGCGGAAAGCGCACACAGACCGCCGTACCGCGGCTCAGTTCGATCTCCGATCGGCCCACAAACTTGAGAGGCGTGCCGTCTTTCAATCTGAACTCCACGATTTGCTCTTTGCCGAGCGGCTGGATGATCTCGGTCGTTGCCGGGACGCCCTCGCCTGCACCGGCGGGCGTGATAATGACGTGCTCGGGTCGGACGCCAAGCAAGACCTCGGCTGCCGGCGATGTGGCCGCTCGTGCCGGGAGTGCCAGTTCAAACGTGGGGTGGCAGACGCGGACGCGATGCTCATTCCATTCGGCACGACACGGCAACAGATTCATGGCCGGACTGCCCACGATGCTGGCGACGAACGCTGATTGAGGTTGCTCATAGACTTCCTCCGGGCCGCCTAATTGCTCAACCGCCCCCTCTTTCATTACAAGGATGCGATCGGCCATCGTAACCGCTTCCTCGTAGTCGTGAGTAGCATAGATCATGGTCTGCCTGGTCTCACGCTGCAGACGTTTGAGTTCGGCGGTCATCTCCTGCCGAATTCTGGCATCCAGGTCGGTCAAGGGTTGGTCGAGCAAGAGAACGCGGGGCCGCCGCACGAGCGCGCGACCGATGGCCACGCGCCGGCGTTCGCCCCCGCTATATGTCCCCGGCAGGCGGTTCAGCAAATGCGAGATGCGCAACATCTCGGCCACCGCGCGCACTTTGGCGTCGATCTCCGCTGGGGGCAGCCGGCGCAGTTTTAACGGATGGGCGAGGTTATCATAGCCGTTGAAATGCGGGTAAAGGGCGACATCTTCAAATACCATAGCCACGTCGCGTTCCTGGGGCGCGACCTTGCTCATGGCAATATCGTCCAGGTACACCTCGCCTGCGTCAGGCCGCTCGAGACCGGCAATGATGCGCAGCGTGGTCGTCTTGCCAGCGCCAGGTGGCCCGAGCAGGCAGAAGAATTCACCATCGGCGACCTGGAAACTCAACTGTTTGAGCGCCACCACACGCCCGAGCCGCTTATGCAGGTTCTCCACTCGGACTGTCGCCATTAAGCAATTGCCCTTTCTGTCACAGGGTCAAACAAGTGCAGTGCGCTATTGTCCGTTACCACATCGAGCCATTCCCCCGGCCGGACCTTGAATGTGCCCGGCACAATCATCTTCAACGCCAGGTCATGGATTTTCAATTCCACGATCTTCTGGCGTGCGAGCGGCTGTACCAGGTCTACCTGGGCTCGCAACGGCTCACTCACCGGCGCATTTTTCGGCGCGAGTGCGGCGGGGTAGATGTCCGCCGGCCCGATACCGGCGATCACCCTCCCCTGGAGCGCCTGGGCTTGGATCGCCTCACGTTGCGCCGTGACGTCCCATCTTAACCCATCGTGCGCCAAAAATATCCGCCCGCCTTCGATGCGGCACTGGGTCTCGATAAAGTTCATCGGCGGCCGGCCAATGAAACTGGCGACGAAAAGCGACGCCGGGTGCTGGGAGATCTGGCGCGGCGAGGCCAGTTGTTCAACGCGCCCCAGGTTCATGATCAGCACACGGTCGCCTAGCGTCATGGCCTCCTCCTGATCGTGGGTGACGTAGATCATGGTACGGCCGAGATTGAGCTGCAGGCGCTTAAGTTCGGCGCGCATATTCTCCCTGAGCCCCGGCCGGAAGTTGTTCAACGGTTCGTCGAGCAAGAGGACCTGGGGTTGAGTGATGAGCGTTCGCCCCATAGCAACGCGCTGCATAGCGCTGAGGTCAAGCCGGGTCGCGCGGGTCTGCAGCACCGTTTCGAGTTCGAGGCTCTGAGCGATCTCTTTAACACGGGCGTCAATCTCGGCTGGGGGCACGCCCCGCACTTTGAGCCCGAAAGCGAGATTATCGTACACGGTCATGTGCCAGAAAAGGGCGTAGTTCTGAAACACGAAGCCTATGCCACGCTGTTGGGGCGGCAGGTGGGTGATCCGCCGATCCCGCAGGTAGATCTCGCCCACAGTTGGCGTTTCAAGACCGGCGATCATCCGCAGGGTCGTGGTCTTGCCACAGCCGGAGGGGCCGAGGAAACAGATGAACTCGCCCTCGGTAACGTCGAGATCGAGACCGGCCACGGCGATGGTGCCGTTGAACTCTTTGCGCAGGTTGCGCAGCCGGATGATGGGGACCTGATCGGCCATCGTCACTCCTTGATCAGCCCGAAGGTGAAGCCTGTGACCAGATGTCGCTGGATCAGGTAACCGGCGATGACGACCGGCAGCGACGCCAGGATGCCGAGAGCGGCCTGGGGGCCATAGAACCGCCCAATGGCCCCGGCGTAATGGCTGACCTGCACCGGCACGGTGATGGCGAAGCGCTGGGTGAAGATGAGCGCGAACAGGAACTCGGTCCAGGTCAGGATGAAAATGAAGAGCGTTGTTGCTGCCAGGCCGCCGCGCACCAGCGGGAAGGTGATGGTGAACAGCACGCGCCAGCGGGATGCGCCATCGAGGATAGCGGCCTCTTCGATGTGGCGTGGCACGCCATCAATGAATCCCTTAGTCATCCACAGCGCGAAGGCGACGGTGAAGGCAATATACATCAGGATCAAACCGAGCCGTGTATCATACAGCCGCAGGCCCGGGATGATGCCTGGGATGACGGCGGAGTAGTAGACCAGCAGCGGTACGGCGAAGGCTACCGGCGGGAACATCCGGGTGGTCAGGGTGAAGAACGGCATGAAATTGCCGCCGACGCGAAAGCGTGACACGGCATAGGCGGCCAGAAAGCCGATAATCACTGAGCAGACCGTCGCCACCGGTGCGATGATCAGGCTATTAATAAACGCCGGGATCACTGGCTCGGCGGCACCGGTCATCACGGCAATCGCCCCTTCGGGGTTGCCGGGGTTGAACAGGAAGGTGTAGTTGCCGATCAGCGGCTGTTTGGGTAGCAGCGTCGGCGGGTACTCGAGCCACTCGGCTGGCGGCTTGAACGAAATGGAGAGCATCCATAGCACCGGTAAGAGGAAAATCACTGCGATCCCGATCGCCACGATCAGGCGCACTGCGGGCGCGATGATGCCCTGACCTGCGGCCTGTGGCTTGGTCACCGTCGCCAGCGGCGCTGTTGTTACCGTTGTCTCTGCCATTACGCTTCTCCCTGATATTCCAGCGGACGGATGGCAAACCGCGTTACGATCGCAATCGTGATGAGAAGGAGCACGGCCATGGCCGCGGCCAGCGATAGCTGGCCGTAGATGAAGCCGGTGCGATAGATGAACAAGGACAGGCTCTCGGTGGAAGTGCCGGGCCCGCCGCCGGTCATCACGAACACCAGGTCGAAAATCTTGAAGCATTCGAGAGCGCGGATCACCAGCGCGATGATGATGACCGGCTTGAGCATGGGCACGGTGATCCAGCGGAAAATATGCCAGCGCGTGGCGCCCAATGTCATGGCCGCCTCGACCGGCTCTTTGGGCAAGGCACCCAGGCCGGAGTAGAGGATCAGGAACATGAACGGCGTCCATTGCCAGACGTCGGCGAGGATAATCGTCCCAATCGCCAGCGGCGGTTCTTTGAACCAGGGCTGCGCGCCGCCGGGGCCAAGCAGTTGAATCAAGATGTAGTTGACCGGCCCCTTATCGAGGAAGAGCAGGTAGAAGGTGAACCCCACGACGACCCACGGCAGCATCATCGGATAGAGGATGATCGAGGTGAAGAGCCGCTTGCCCGGAAAGTCGCCCTGTGAGAAGAACAAGGCCAGCGCAAAGCCCAGGAGGAATTCCAGGCCGACCGCGACGATGACGATGACCAGCGTCCTGGAAAGCGTCTCCCAGAAGCGTGGATCGGTGAGCACCTTGGCGTAGTTGCCAAACCAGTTGAAGGGCGCGCGCGTCCAGTCGCCCAGGATAGGCTCCCACCGCACTAAACTGAGGTAGATCACCAACAGTGTCGGCACGATGAGAATGAGCCACATCAGGACCTGCAGCGGGGCCACCAAGGCGACCTTAAAGACGCTTTCCTGATTGATCCATCTCCAAAAGCGCTCCGTGGGCGAGCGTACAGCGATGTTTTTCACCGTTGTTCCTCTGTTGTGGGGGCTGGGGACCCGTGACGGCCCCCAGCCCGATTCAGCCTAAGCCTTGAACACGCCTTTCTTCTTCCAGAGGTCCTGGATAGGCTGCGGGTAGTTCTTCCGCTCGTTTCTCCAGGCCTCGATCTGGCCCAGGCGGCCCAGGCGGTCCGTGATCTTCTGCCATTCGGCCGCAGCGTCTTTCAAGCCTTGCTCCGGCGTCTTCTGGCCGGCAAAGACCGCTTGGAGGTTGACATTCAACTTGTCAAGGTATTCATTCGCGCCGCGCAGTGCGATATCGGCAAAGTCGTTCTGAGCATCGGCCAGCAGCACCGGCAAGAAGTCAGCGCCGTAGGCGTCTTTGAACACTTTCAGATCGAACCACGGCTTACGGTAGGGGTCGAGCGTACCGATACGCGAGACGAACTCAGCGCCTTTGGTCGGCCCGGTAAACCACTGGAAGAACAGGTAGGTTGCCTCAGGCGCTTTGCCGTACCGGGACACGCTGAATGACCACCCCACGACATGCGGCGTGGCGCGGATGAGCACGCCGTCCACCATGGAGCCGGGGATGGGCATGTAGCCGACCTTGCCCACGATCTGCGAGGTCTTGGGGTCCTGCGCCCACTTGCCCAGGGAGGCCCAGGCCCAGGCCGAGAAGACCGAGCCCTCTGGGAAACGTTTGTACGCGACCGACCAGTCGCCTGTGACGGCGTCCGGCCACATGTGCTCCTTGATCACCTTGGCCAGGGCTTCCAGAGCGGTCACGCCCTCCTGCGAGGTGATCAGTGGGTCCATATTGTCATCGAAGTAGGCACCGCCTTTGGAGATAAAGCGGGCGGCCCAGTTGGTGTAGGCGAAATAGCGCTCGGCGTAGAGGTGCGTACCGCGAATTCCCTGATCGGGCCGGTCGAAGAACTCGACGAGTTGATCGAAGTCCTCCCAGGTTTTGGGCAGTTCCATCTTCTTGCCGTACTTGTCCTGGAACTTCTTCTGCTCGTCGGGATTGTCGAACATGTCCTTACGATAGAACATCGAGAAGGTATCGTTGTCGGCTCCGACGGCAAAACGGCGGCCCTTATACAGGGTGGTGAATTTGTCGAGCGGCGGGACGTAAGCATTGGGACCGTGATCCACTTCGGGATCGTACTTTGCGTACCAGTCGGTCAGGTCAACGATGAGCCCGGCCTCGGCCATGTCGCCGATCCAGTTGCAAAAGGTGAGGAAGCCATCGTAGCTTCCGGATCGGACGACGGCCTCATTCATCGCTTTGGTGTAGATAT
>CADDZL010000136.1 GCA_902812335.1 Chloroflexota bacterium
GTACAAAACTGCCCCACTCACCTTCCTCTCTCACAGCCGCAGGAGAGGGATTGGGAATGAGGGCCTGGAGGAATCGCATGAGATCACTCTGGTCATCGCACCGGCCCCTATGGACCGGCCTGGCGGCTGTGCTTGTGCTGGCCGCCTTGTTCAGTCTGACACCCGTGCGCACCGCCGCCGGGCAGTTCCTCGGCCTGTTCCGCGTGCGCAAATTCGCCGTCCTGCCCATCAATCCGGCCCAGAGCCAATTGCAGGACCCTGAAGTAGCCACCCGCCTCGACAGGCTGCTGTCCGATGAGGTCACGGTGGTGAAGCCGGCTGGCCCACCCCAAACCGTCGCCAGTGTCGCCGAGGCCAGTCAGAAGGCCGGTATGCCGCTGCGCCTGCCGGCCACCCTGCCCAATGGGACCGATCCTACACCGCGCATCCAGGTCCAGGGCAGCAGCGCCGTCCGCTTCAAAGTGGACCTGGCCCGCGCCCAGGCCGTCCTCGACCTGCTGCAGATCAACGATGTTAAGCTGCCCCAGGCCCTCGACGGCGCAACCATCACCGCTGAGATCCCACCGGCCGTGATGGTGCGCTACAGCACCATTCAGGGTGACTTCATCCTGACCCAGATGCGTAGCCCGACCGTGGACCTGCCGCCGGGAGTGGACCTGGCCCAGATCGGTGAGGCCGGCTTGCGCCTGTTAGGCCTGTCGCCGGAGGAGGCCCACCAGTTCAGCCGGACGATTGACTGGTCGTCCACGCTGGTCATCCCGCTGCCGACCGACGCTGCCTCCTTTCGCGATGTGACCGTAGACGGCGTGAGCGGCGTCCTGATATCCGAGCGGCGCAGCGTCCCCGACCCTTCCAGCAACTCTTACCTGCTGTTGTGGCAGAAAGACGACATCGTCTACGCCCTGACGGGCCGGGGCAATGCCGAGCAGATCCTGGCCGCAGCCAATTCGCTACAGTAGAGAGGCCTATGTCCTATTATTCCCCTGCTGCCTGCTGATGTTCGCCATTGAGACGCGCGGCTTGCGCAAAGTCTACGGTGACAAAGTCGCCGTTGAGGACCTCACCCTGCAGGTCGAGCCGGGTGAGGTCTTCGGCTTCCTGGGCCCCAACGGCGCTGGCAAGACGACCGCGATCAAGATGCTCCTGGGCCTGGTCAAGCCCACCGCCGGGCAGGCCTGGCTGCTGGGTGCCCCCGCTGGCGACCCCCAGGCGCGGGCGCGCGTCGGCTTCCTGCCGGAGCACTTCCGCTTCCACGAGTGGCTGACGGCCCGCGAGTTCCTCGACCTGCACGCCAGTCTCTTCGGCATTGCACCGGCGCAGCGCCGGGCGCGCATTGCGGAGTTGCTTGAACTGGTCGGCCTGAACGACGCCGCCGGGCGGCGGCTGCGCACCTTCTCCAAAGGCATGCTCCAGCGTATCGGCCTGGCCCAGGCCCTGATCAACGCGCCTCAGCTCGTCTTCCTCGATGAGCCCACCTCCGGCCTGGACCCGCTGGGGCGGCGCTTGGTGCGTGACATCATCCATTCGCTGCGCCAAGGCGGCACCACGGTCTTCCTGAATTCGCACTTCCTGTCTGAGGTCGAGGTCACCTGCGATCGGGTAGCCTTCATCAAGGCGGGACAGGTGGTGCGTATGGCGGCGCTGGGTGCGCTCGTTGGAGGCTCTCCACTACCCGGCTTGAGCCAGGTTGAGGTCGAGTTGCGCGTGGGCGGGGTCACCCCGGCCCTGGTCGCCGGACTGGCCCGCTTTGGGCGCGATGTGCGCGCCGACGGCGACCACATCCATCTGGTAGTGGACGATGAGGAGATGCTTCCGCAGATCGCCGCCTGGGTAATGGGCCAGGGCGCGCGCCTCTATGCTCTGACGCCCCAGCATCTCTCGCTCGAAGACCTATTCTTACAGGTGATCGGCACAGATGCTGGAGAATAGCCCCGCACTGATCATCGCCCGCCTGACCTTCCACGAGGCCGCCCGCCGCCGCATCCTGGTGCTGGGGCTGCTCCTGGGCCTGGCCTTCCTGGCACTGTTCGCCCTCGGCCTGTACTTCCTGCAGCGCGACCTGATGGCGTCGCAGCCCGGTGTCGGGAATCCGCTCATCACCGGCCAGATTTATGACTTCTTCACCATGGCCGCGCTGTACGTCGTCAACTTCCTGATCATCATGATGGCTGCGCTCATCTCGGTGGACACGCTCTCCGGCGAGGTCGCCTCCGGCACCATCCAGACGCTGGTCACCAAGCCGCTACGTCGCTGGCAGATCGTCCTGGGCAAATGGCTGGGCTTCACCACCATGCTGATTCTGTACCTGGTCCTCATGGCCGGCGGAGTGCTCCTGATCGTGCGTGCCCTGACTGGCCACACTACCTCGAACACCGGCTCAGGCCTGGGGCTGATGGCGCTCGAAGGGGCGCTCGTGTTGTCCCTCTCGATCTTGGGCGGCACGCGTTTATCTACGCTCGCCAACGGCGTGCTGGTCTTCGGCCTGTACGGGCTGGCCTTCGTCGGCGGCTGGGTCGAGCAGATCGGCGCGATTGTGCGTAACGAGACCGTCGTCGATATCGGCATTATCTCGAGCCTGATTATGCCCAGCGAGGCGCTGTGGCGGCTGGCGGCCTACCAAATGCAGTCGCCGCTCATCCGCGACCTGGGCATGAGTCCCTTCTCGGCCCTTTCGGTACCCAGCCCGGCGATGGTCGGGTACGCCGCCCTGTATATCGCCACTGCCCTCGGCCTGGCGCTCGTCCTCTTCCAGCGCCGGGACTTGTAGAAACGGCAGCCAGACTGAAGTGGGCTCAGTGCCCGATCAGCTTCGGAGTTGGCGTCGGAGAGGGGAGCTGGATAACGGAGGCAGGCGGTGTGGCGGGGATAGCGGGCGGCTCTTTCGGAGGCAGAGTGAGAATGGAACCGAAGGCCGCCCAGGCGAGAACGCCGAGCATGACCGCGCCGAGGCGTGAGGCCCAGATGCGGTGGGCAATCGCAGCCGGCACGGGCGATGAGCCCAGCCCGATGCCGAGGCGCGCCCCCTCTGGATTGGAAGTGCCACATCCCCTATAGCGCATGGGTCTCCTCGCACCTGTCATTATCCCCCCTGAAACCGGGCCTGTGAATAGCGTCATGGTCCTGGTTTCAGACCTAACCCTCCGCTCCCTATCAGGAAAGGGGTGGCGAGAGGTCAATAACGAAAGCCGGAGCCTCCCTTGGGGGCTCCGGCTGACATGCAGCGAGTGCGCTTACGCTCTGGCAGAGCGACGTGTAGGCGGGCTCAGGCCCAGCCGCGCAAGCGCACGGCCTCGGCCACGCGGTTGACGGCGACCAGATAGGCCGCCAGCCGGTTGTGCACCTTGTATTTCTGCGCCATGGCATGAACGGCATGAAAAGCGGCTGTCATCTTCTTGTCCAGCCGCTCATGTACCGTCTCCAGATCCCAGTAGTAGTCGTAGGCGTTCTGTACCATCTCGAAGTAGCTGACCGTCACCCCACCGGCATTGCACAGGAAGTCGGGAATGACGTAGACGCCCTTCTTGTACAGGATGTCGTCGGCCTCCGGTGTCGTCGGGCCGTTGGCTAACTCGGCCAGGATCTTGGCCTGGATGCGGGGCGCATTCTCAGCCGTGATGACGTTCTCGAGTGCTGCGGGGAACAGGACCGTGACCGGCAGCTCCAACAGGGCCTCGTTGGTGATAAACTGGGCACCCGGGAAGCCCACGACCGAGCCGGTGGCCTTCTTGTGCTCCATCACGGCTTCGTAATTCAAGCCGTCCCAGTTCAGAATGCCGCCCTTCGAATCGCTGACCGCCACCGTCTTCAGGCCCAGCAGGTCGCGCCCAAGCTGGTGGGCGTAGGTGCCGGCATTGCCGTAGCCCTGAATAGCGGCGGTTGCCCCGTTCAGGTTGAGGCCGAGCACCTTGCCCGCTTCGCGCACACAATAGATGCCGCCCCGAGCAGTGGCATCGTTACGCCCCTGCGAGCCGCCCAACGCCAGCGGCTTGCCGGTGATCACGCCGAACTCGTTGTAGCCCTGCAGAAAGGAGAACTCATCGGCCATCCAGGCCATGATCTGCGGATCGGTATACACATCCGGTGCGGGCACGTCCTTCTCAATGCCCAGGATGCGCCCGACCTGGCGGATATAGGCCCGGCTCAAGCGTTCCAGTTCGCCCTTCGACATGGTTTTGGGGTTGCAGATGACCCCGCCCTTGGCGCCCCCCAGGGGGATGTCCACCACCGCGCACTTCCAGGTCATCCAGGCGGCCAGGGCACGCACTGTATCAATCGTCTCCTCCGGATGGAAGCGAATGCCTCCCTTCGTCGGCCCCCGGGCGTCATTGTACTGGACCCGGAAGCCCTTAAACACCTTGACCTTGCCATCGTCCATGCGCACGGGCAGAGTGACGTGTAGTTCGCGCAAGGGCTCGCGCAGCAGCGCGTGAATCGCCGGCTCCAACTCCAGGATCTCCGCTGCCAGGTCGAGTTGCTTCTGGGCGATCTCGAAGGGGTTGGGGCGCACCCGGCCATCACCGGCGGCGGCTGTGGGCCGGCGCTCTATCTGCTCTTGCGTACCGATTGGTTCCTTCTTTTCAACCATGAACACCTCCTAAAAAGGTTGAGGGGGCACTGACCACGCAACCAGTGATTTTACGACTAATTTTGACGTAATTTACATCTGCCGTCAAATCCTGGCCTTTGCTCCGGTGCCCCTCGATACCGGGAGATATCGCATCTCCCTATGTCCGCTATCCTCACATTAGACCCGTTCCGCCGACAAGGCAAGTGACAACTGTCAGCCCTATGGGGTGATGTTTATCGTGAAATGCAGCACGAATCTGGCTTTTCGGGCGATGTACAGGCTTTACCCAGGCACTCTTGTTTGCCTGTCACCCCGAGCGAAGCGAAGACTGCCGGCAGTCTTCGCTTCGCTCAGAATGAGGGGATGGCTGCTTTTCTTAGCAGGCGGCTTCTAACCGCCCGGCCTGGGCCTCAGGCGCGGGAGTTCGTCGTGACGATGATCTGCTGCGCCACGTCCTCGTCCAGCGATAGCTCGGTCTCACCTACCTGGACAATGATGGCCGGCCAACGCTGCTCCAGGCGGATGCGGCTGCCGGGGATGAGGCCGAGCAGGCTCAGGCGTTCCAGCCGGGCCGATTGTGCCGATCGGTTCGCCCCAGCGCGTCCTGGGGCCCGCCCTCGGTGGCGCCAGCGAGCCCGGCGCGGCTGGAGCGGCGCGGTTGAGATCGCCACAATCCGTGCCGTTGTACCGGGGGATAGCTCAGACAGCCGGCAGGTCCCTGTGTCTTCCGCTCCGGCAGAGGACGACGGAGCCGGGGGTGAGAACCAACGCCCCAGCCGCCTCCGCAGCCAGGTTGCCAGGCCAGACTTCTCTTCATCGGGGATCTGATAGCCGCAGTTGGGACAACAAATCAAGCCACAGCTCTGGTTCATCGGGCAATGGTTATGGCAGGCCAATGCGCCCGGATCGAAGCGGTAGCCACATAGTGGGCAGCGTATGTCATGCATTACTAGAAATGCACTCCCAGGGCACGCAGGGCCAGGTTTAGCAGGCTCCCTACGATGAAGGCGAAGGGGAAGACGAAAGCGGCCACGCCTGCGGCGACCCGCCGGCCATGCTCCTTGACGATCATCATCAGGTTGGCGATGCAGGGGACAAACAGGGTGATCACCACCAAGCTGACGAGCATCTGGACGGTGTCCAGCCGGCCCTGGCGTGCCAATTGGAACAGGCCAGCAGCGCCGTAGTCGCGTCGCAGGAAGCCGATCAGAAACGAGCCGGCGGTCTCCTTGGGCAGGCCCAGCGCGCCCACGACCAGCGGCGCAGCCAGACGCTCGATCAGGTCCAGCGCACCGGTCTTGTCCAGCGTGAACAAGATCACGGTCCCCAGCAGGAAGAGTGGGATGACCTCGCGCAGATACCACTCCAACCGGGCCAGCGTCTTGATGACGATATTGCTCAGTTGTGGCCGGCGGATGGGCGGCAGTTCCAGGATAAAGTCGGATGAGTCTCCCGGCAGCAGCCGCGCTGCCAGATAACCGACAGCGAGGAGCGTCGCCAGCAGGATCGCCGCCCACAGCGCGGCAGCCGCGCCGTTGAGCATCGCCAGCATCCCCAGGATAACCCCCAACTGCGCCGAGCAGGGCACACCTAACGCCAGGAGCAACGTCACCTGGATGCGTTCCTTGCGCGTCTCCATGATGCGTGTCGTCAGCGTCGCCATGGTATCGCAGCCCAGGCCCAGCACCATCGGCAGCACCGCCTTGCCGTTCAGCCCCATGGCTTTCATCGGCCGGTTGACCATGACCGCCAGCCGGGGCAGATAGCCGCTGTCCTCCAGCAGGCTGAACATCAGGAAGAAAGTTACGACGATGGGCAAAACGATGCCGAAACCGTAGGACAGGCCTATGGTGACCAGCCCGTACTGGCCGACCAGGAACTCGCGCACGAGTGGAATCGGGATGACGGCGACCAGGCGCCCAACCAGCGGCGTGATCCATTGGCCGAACACCGTCCCCTCGACCAGGTTCACCAGGGTCCCTGCGCCGAATCTGCCGACGAAGAGATAGGTGATGAGGAGGACAGCCAGCAGGATCGGCCAGCCGGCGACCGGATGGACGGCCCAGCGGCCCAGCCGTTCAGTCCAAGGCGTGTGCCGGCCCCTGCCGGTGGCGTAGACCTCGTCCAGGATGCAGTCGGCACAGCGCAGCCGCTGCTGATTGAGAACGTAGCCCAGCGGCTCGGCGTAATGTCTGGCCAGTTCGTTGCGGATGGCTTCCAGACGGCTCAGTCCCTCAGCACCGATCTGCGGCTGCCAGCGTTCCGCCAGGCCGGTGTCGCCCGCCAGCCATATCAGCGCCAGCCCACGGCGGCCGGGCCCGGGCGGCAGTTCCGCCACGATCTGGTTGATGGCTGCCTCGATGGTCGCATCGTAGCGGATCAGGTAGGGCGAGGAGCGCGGGCTGTTGAGCGCAGCCAGGAGCGCATCGATCCCCTCGCGCCGGGGGGCAACGGTGGTCACGACCTCGACGCCTAGGATCTGCGCCAGCCGCTCCTGGTTGATGTGCAGGCCGCGGGCGGTGGCCTCATCGGCCATATTCAGGTCGAGCAGGAAAGGTAGCTCGAGCTCGGCCAGTTGCGTCGCCAGGATCAGCGCCCGGCGCAGGTTCTTGGCGTCGGCCACCTGAATGACCAGGCGCGGCCGCTCGGTCAGCAGGATGTCCCGCGTGACGCGCTCATCGTCGCTCCGGGGGGTGAGGCTATTGACGCCGGGCGTATCAATGATCGTGGCCTGATGGCCGTCCAGCGTCAGCGTGCCGCGCGTCACCTCGACGGTGGTGCCGGGGTAGTTGGAGACCTCGACGTAGCGCCCGGTGAGCGCGCCGAAAATAACCGATTTGCCGACGTTGGGGTTGCCCACCAGGATGATAGGGCGGTCATTTTGAATTGTCGGACCATCCTGAGTGCTGTGGCAGTGCAAACTCCCTCCTCCATTCCATTCCGGCTAGAGAGCCTGATCGCCTTCTACCACAGCCTGAGCTTATCACAAGCCGGGCAAGCATGACAGTGTCACATGTCATGGATTAGGGGTGACAAACTTCCTATGTTAGGTATGGCGAATATTGTGGTTTGGGATGGCAAAGACGCTGATTGAGAGAGGAGCATGGGACGCTGATAAACGCTGGTTCATCAGCGTCCCGTTCAATCAGCCGGTCGGGCCGCGCAGACGCTGGCGCACCTCGCGGCAGTGGGGGCATTCGGCGCCGCTGTACTCGCGGCCACAGGTGTGGCAGACCTGCGTCGGCAGCGGGCGGTCGTCGTCCAGCGAACCGGCGATGAGGACGATCTCGCGCCCCTCAAACTGGCGCAGCCAGACCCCCAGGTCAAGGCCTTCGACCGTCCAGGCACCGCTGGCCGGGTTGCGGAACAACTGGCCGCGCAGAACGCTCATATCCATCTCATGGGCTGTCGTCGCCAGTTTGAGGACGCTTGCCTTGCGCTGGCTCATGGGGTTCTCTCCCCTTCGGCAAGCTCGGGGCGAGTCTGGCCGGCCAGACGCAAGCGCTCGCCATATTGCTTCTCATAATAGGCGCGGTACTCGCCCGACTTGATCGGGCGCCACCACCACTCATTGTCCACATACCAGCGCACCGTCTTCTCCAGGGCCTGGTCAAAGGTGTGGCCCGGCCGCCAGCCCAACGCCTTGAGGCGGCTGCAATCCAGCGCGTAGCGCCGGTCGTGGCCTGGCCGGTCGAAGACATGGACAATAAGCGAATGCGGCTTCCCCAGCAGGTCGAGCAGCTTGCGCGCCATGACGATGTTCGCCACTTGCTCATCCGGCCCGATGTTATAGACGCCGCCCGGCTGGCCCCGCTGTAGCGCGATGTCAATGCCCTCGCAGTGGTCGAGGACATACTGATAAGGCCGCTCTTGCAAGCCGTCGCCGTATAGTGGCAAGGGCTGGTCATCAATGGCATTGGTGATGAACAGCGGCACGACGTTCTCCGGGTACTGGTAGGGGCCGATATTATTGCCGCCGCGGGTGATGATCACCGGCAGGCCGTAGGTTACGTGGTACGCCCGGACCAGCAGGTCGCCGCCGGCTTTGCTGGCAGCGTACGGGCTGCGCGGCTCGAGCGCGTCCTCCTCGCGCGAAGCGCCGGTCAGCACCTCGCCATAGACTTCATCCGTGCTGACGTGCAGGAAGCGCTCCAGCCCGAAGTCCTTGGTCGCCTCGAGCAGCACGTACACGCCATAGACGTCGGTGCGCACGAAGGCATCGGCATCCAGGATCGACCGGTCCACATGGCTTTCCGCGGCGAAATTCACAATAGTATCAATCTGGTATTCGCGGATGGCGTTCGCTACGGCCTGGGCATCACAGATATCGGCGCGCACGAAGGCATAACGCGGGTCGCCAGCCACATCGCGCAGGTTTTGCAGATTGCCACGGTAGTTGAGCTTGTCGAAGACGACCAGGCGATAGTCGGGGTACTTCGCCAGCATCATCCGGACGAAGTTGGAGCCGATGAAACCGGCGCCACCAGTGATCAGCAGATTGCGCACAGATGATTCTCCTTTTGCAGATAGAGGTTCTCTCAGCCGCCAAACGTTCAGCTTGCTCGAATGGCGTGGCCTCGCCGCCAGAGCCTTTAGCAGCATCACAGGCGACCGCCTGAGAGAGCAGCGCGTAACGATCTTTACTGAGATGAGCAGGATTCTACCACAGCCGGGCCATTGGGCCAAACGCCGGTCGGCTGAGGCTGCGCCCGGGGTGCATTTCAGTTTTGGGGCAATCTGGGGGAAGATAGGGGCAAACGAATGACTGGAGAGATGCCCCATGAAACGCACCCGCGCCGAGTTGAAAGCGGAATTGATGGCCCAGGCCGAATTGCTGA
>CADDZL010000137.1 GCA_902812335.1 Chloroflexota bacterium
GAGTATGGCCCGCGCCGGTGATGGCCCAGGCGATGCGCTTATCTTTCACAGATCACCTCTGGAGTACCATAGTATCCTCAGGGTGGTTGCCCAAAAGCAGGCGATGCCAGACCCGCCCATCCCGCGCCTGTACCCGCTCCACCGTACCCCAGGCCTGAACCCGGTCCCCGGCCTGGGCCTGTTCACTGAACCGCGCCCGGAAGGACACGATCTCGGTCGGGACCGGATTCAGCCCCGTGCCGACGGGCGTGATGGCGACCCGCCCGGCCGAGGGGCCATGCAGGAGGCGCACGCCTTCCAGCAGATAGGAGCAGGGGGTGAACAGGCTCTCGCCGGCATCAGTCACGGTCGCCGCAATGCCAACTCGCCCCAGTGGAGTATACTGATAATCGCCATACCTCTCCTCAACCTCTGCCGGCTCTTTGACAAACCGAATGAAGTATAGCCGGCCGCGGAACTGCCCCTGGTTGACCTTACCCTGTTCGACCTGCACAAAGTCGGTGAATGCCATGCGGGTATCAGCCACTCGCTCCACATAAAGATCCGCGACACCTTGCCGATCCAGTCGGCTGATTCCGCTGCCGGTGCCCGCAGCCAGCGCTTGCTGCAGCGCCCGCTGGACGGCCCGGCAGTTCTGCGCGCCGTAGACGGTGATATCCAGATCAGAGTAAGGGGTATGCAGGCCAATGAGCAACGAGCCGGAAATGCCCAGGCTGGCCCAGGGGATATGGGCCTCGTGCTGCAAGAAGCTGGCAAAAGCCAGGGCATCGTCTTCCACCGGGTCTCGTTCGGGCTGTTGCCGAATCTCCTGTAAACGTCGGCGGGGATCGTAAATGCGCCGCACGCATGACCGTGGCACGCTTTGTAAGGTCGCCTGGCACACCGGATCAAAAGCCAGGTACTGAGGATAGCGGGCCCGCAGAAGCTGCTCTTGTTCTGCAAAGTGATACAGGCGACGGTAGCGTTGTCCGTTCTTCTGCCGCTCGCCGCCCGGATCGGGGGCGTAGCGAAGAATCGCCAGAAAGCGATCCGGGGGGTGGACCAGCCCCTTCACGGCAAAGAACAGCCCCTCGCCGGTCTCCAGATAATGACCCTCGATCACATCACAGGACGGTTCGGCCATCCGCGTTCAGCTTGCAGGGGTGGGCAACCCCATTGCCCCCAATATCGGTCACATTGCGCCCAAATGGACGCAAGATTGTCACCCTGAGTCATCATGAACCTGCGGTTCACCATCCGCGAATGAAAATGAACCGCTATTTTCAGAGCAGCGAAGCGAAGGGCCTCTTGCGTGCGAAGTAGAGATGCTTTGCTGCGCTCAGTATGACGAATCGGTGATCGGCTGAGCCTAGGCCCGGGCCAGCTCACTCACCCGGCGCTTGGCCGCGGTCAGGGTGTTCTTCATTAGCATGGCGATGGTCATGGGGCCGACGCCGCCCGGCACGGGCGTGATGGCCGAAGCCACTTCTTTGACCTCGTCAAAGGCCACATCGCCCACCAGCCGGTAACCCGATTTGGTTGTCGGGTCCTCCACGCGGTTGATGCCCACATCAATAACCACCACCCCAGGTTTCACCCAGTCGCCTCGCACCATGCGAGGTCGGCCTACTGCTGCCACCAGGATATCTGCCTGGCGCACAATGCCCGGCAGGTCGCGGGTCTTTGAGTGGCACACCGTCACCGTCGCGTTGCGGCCGATGAGCAGCAGCGCCGTCGGCAGGCCGACGATGTTGCTCCGCCCCAGGACCACGGCATTAGCCCCTTCCATTTTGGCACCGACGCTGTCGAGGAGGACGATCACGCCATGGGGCGTGCAGGGGATGAATTCCGGTTCGCGCCCCTTCATCGCCAAGCGACCGATATTCACCGGATGAAAGCCATCCACATCCTTCTCCAGCGCCACCGAGGCCAGCACGCCTTCTTCGTCCAGGTGTCGGGGCAGAGGAAGCTGGACCAGGATGCCGTGTACCTCCGGGTTGGCCGACAGATCGCGCACCAACCGCTCAACCTCTGCCTGCGAGGCCTCGGCGGGCAGGTGATAGCCGAACGAGGCCATGCCCAGTTCCTGGCAGGTCTTCTGCTTATTGCGGACATAGGTCTGCGAGGCGGGGTTGTCACCCACCAGAACCGTCGCCAGCCCCGGCACGATGCCGTAGTCGCGCTTGAGCGCCTCGACTTCTTGCTTGACCTCTTCGCGGATGCGCGCCGCCACCGCGGTCCCGTCAATGATCTGAGCTGTCATAGAGTCCCCCCAGCGTAAAACGTAAAGTGTAGAACGTAAGATGGCGTTTTACGTCTCACGTTTTATGCACCTGGTTAGATATTCAACAGATACTCATAGGCCGAGAGCGCCGCCTTGGCACCCTCGCCAACGGCGATCAACACCTGCTCGGCATGGACACTGCTCACGTCGCCGGCAGCGAACAGGCCCGGCCGGTTGGTGGCATTGCGGCTGTCCACGATAATCCGCCCTTTGGAGTCGAGCTCCACCAGGTGCGCCACGATCTCCGAATTGGGGATCAGGTCAAGCTCAATGAAGATGGCATCCACGACCAGTTCACGAGACTCGTTGCCGTCCTGGACGATCAGGCTACGGGCATAGCGGTCGCCCTTGATCTCCTGCACTCTGTAGCCTTGCAGCAGCGTCACATTGGGTTGCTGGAGCAGCTTCTGCCCCAGCCGGCTCTCCAATTGGCCCTTCTCCGGCGCGACCAGGTAGACGTGCCGGGCGATCTGGGCCAGTTCCGCTGCGCCCCGCAGCGCCAGATCACCGTCGCCCACGACCGCCGCCTGGCGGTCAATGAACAGCGGCGCATAGCTCACGGCCGAATAGCACAGCCCGCGCATGAGGAAGTCGCGCTCTCCCGGCACACCCAGCCGCCGGGCGCGGGCCCCCGTCGCGACGATGACCGCCTTGGTCTCGAAGGTCCGGCCGCTCTTGGTCTTGATGGTGTAGCCCCCCTCTATGGCGTTGACGGACTCGGCCCCGTCCATAACGCGGGCGAAATCCAGATAGTCAATCTGGCTGCGGAAGCGGCTGACGACCTCTTCGCCGGTGATGACGTGATGCAGGTCCACGTCAGGCAGTTCCAGGTGCCAGTTAGTCTTACCTCCCAGGTCTTTGGTGATCAGTAGCGTCTCCAGCCGTTTGCGGATGGCATACACCGTCGCCGTCAACCCGGCCGGTCCGCCGCCCAGAATAATCAGATCGTACATGGTTAACTCTCCTCTGCCTCTGCAATGAACCCTTCAGCCATCATCATTTTGGTCAGGTCACGGGCCCGGCGAATAATGCTGGCCGCACGCTCATATTCTTCGGCCGCAGTCAGTGCGACGCGGGCGATGCCCTGTTCCTGCGCTTTGACGGCGACGGCTGCCGCTTCGCGCGGGAATACGTCCCACTCATCCATCGTCGGCAGGATGTAGTCAGGCGTTAGCCCCTTTTCCGCCGCCATATCGGCCAGTGCCGTGGCGGCCGCGATGCACATTTCATCGGTGATCGTGCGCGCCCGCGCGTCGAGCGTGCCCCTGAAAATGCCGGGGAAGCCCAACGAGTTGTTCACCTGGTTGGGGAAGTCCGAGCGGCCGGTGGCAACCACTGCCGCGCCGGCCTCCTTAGCCTCCCAGGGCCACATCTCCGGGATGGGGTTGGCGCACAGGAACACAATCGCGTCCTTGGCCATCTTCTCCACCCACTCCTTGCGGATGGTGTCCGGGCCGGGCGTCGAGAGCGCGATAACTACATCAGCCCCAACCAGAGCCTCGGCGATGCCGCCCTCGCGGCCCTCGGCATTCGTCGTCTGGCACAACCGCCACTTGTCCACAAACTCGGCCCTGCGCAGCTCGATGTCGCGCCGGTTCTTGTGCAAAATCCCCTTGCTATCCACCATCATACACTGCTCGGGCCGGGCACCGGCGGCGAAAATCAGGCGTGTGCAGGCCACGTTGGCCGCGCCACTGCCGACAAAAGTGATCCGGACATCCTCAATCCGCTTGCCAACGACCTTGAGTGCGTTGAGAAGCCCGGCCAGCGTCACCGTCGCCGTGCCCTGCTGATCGTCGTGCCAGATGGGGATCTCGCATTCGGCCCGCAGCGTGTCGAGGATGCGGAAGCACTTGGGTTGGGAGATGTCCTCCAGATTAACGCCGCCAAAGCACGGTTGCAACCATTTGACCGCCTGGATGATCTCATCGGGGTTCTTCGTTCCCAGGCAGATGGGCACGGCATCCACGCCACCCAAGTACTTGTATAGCAGCGCCTTGCCCTCCATCACCGGCATGCCGGCCTTCGGGCCGATGTCGCCCAACCCCAACACGCGTGTCCCATCCGAGACGACAGCGACGGTATTCCCTTTGTTGGTGTACGAATACACCAGTTCCGGGTCGGCCGCAATCGCCTTGCAAGGCGCAGCCACGCCCGGCGTGTACCAGATGCCGAAGTCTTCGAAATCGCGCACGCGGCACTTGAGCGCGGTTTCAATCTTGCCCCGATAGAAGGGATGGAGGCGCATCGCCTCCTCGGCCGGCTTCTTGGCCCTGGCGATCAGCTCCTCCTTGGTGACCAGTGGTTTCTGAGCAAGCATGTTTTCCTCCTGAGGCAGCCCTGAAGGCCGCCCTGACTCAAGTGGACTCACGACAGATGACTGCGTAGGGTCGGCACGAGGCCTGGCCCCGTAGGCCGCTTCCCCCATCCCAGCGAGTGGGCGAAGTGTCGGAAGGCTGCGAAATCGCTGCGCTCCAGCGCCGCGTCCAGATCGGAGATATCGAGAAAGCGCCCCAAGTTCCGGTAATCCGGCCCGCTGGGCACGACGAGCGAACCATCCGGGAAGACCATCACATAAATGCGATCCAGCATCGCGTGGGTCAGGAAGTTGATCTGGATGCGAAAGCCGTGCGCCCGGATATTTGCCGCCATGCGCTCGAACTCAGCATCGCTGACCACCCACTCATCCCACCGGCACGGCGTCATCGAACGCGGGAAGGTCTGGAAGACGTTGTAGAAGACGCAATTGCCCACCCCGCGCGCCCAGCGGTCAATCAGCGCCGCGATGTTCACCACATCGTCTATGTTCTTGCGCGTGACCGGTGTGCACAGCTTGACGTCCACCTTCGGGTAACGGCCCAGTAGTGCCAGCGCACCCATGATCGCAGCGAAATGCCCCGGCTTCTTGGTCTGTGCATTGATCTCCTCCGTCGAGCCGTCCAGCGGCAGTGAGATCAGGTCAATCGCGCCGGCGGTTGCCGCCAGGAACTCCTCCGTCAGCTTATCGCCGGTGGTGGATAGCGCCACTTCCAGCCCCATGTCGCGGGCCGCCCGGATGAGTTCGGCGATATCCGCGCGCTGCAGCGGGTCACCGCCGGTAAATACGACGCGACGGACTTCCGAGTCGCGCATCTTTTGCAGGATCGAGAGCGCCGTCGCTGTATCCACGGCTGTCTCGAAGTCCTGCGGCCCCCAGCAGTATGGACATTCCTGCGAGCACTCCGACGTCACGTGGAAGTCCATCGTCGCCACTTTGCCCATGGCGCATCTCCGATGACGGAGGACCGAGCACGAAAGGCGCATGTGCCTCGTTATGGTCCCCGTCGTTCGTCGCGAACTAGTCCGCGACCTCGAACGGGTCGTTCAGCGGGTTGGTGAATGCCCAGCGGCACTTCACGTCGTCCAGGTTGCAGTCTATGGCATAGGTACAGCGGCGCTGCACCACCTGATAGGCCCCATCGGCTATCAAGTCGGTGGTGGGATAGACCCGCTGCTCCATGAGTTCGACCTCGGCCTGAGCCGCCTCGCACCAGCGTTTCGCGATAACGTGCCACTTCTCCATATCGTTATCCTCTGTGAGGGCGTTGTCATGCTGAGTGTGGCGAAGCATCTCTATGACGTTTACAAGAGGCTCTTCGCTTCGCTCAGCGTGACGCTTCCGCGCTCTACTGAGTCTTCACAAATTCGTCCTACGGCAACGTCTTCAGATATTGATCAACAGCCCGCGCTGCCCGCAGGCCGGCTGCCACCGCTGTACTAACCAGGTCTGGCCCGGTCACATTATCGCCACCGGCGAATACGCCCGGCCGGCTGGTTGCGCCTGTCTCGGCATCCGCCGTGATCAGCCCCCAGTCGTGGACCTCCAGCCCCGGCGTGGTCTCGCTTACCAGCGGGTCAGGCCAGTAGCCCAGCGCCAGGATGACCGTATCCACGTCCATCAAGAAATTCGAGCCCTCAATCGGCACCGGGCGCGGCCGGCCACTCTTGTCCGGCTCGCCCAATTGCATCCGCTGACACTCCATCTGGCGCACATGGCCAGCCGCATCGCCGATGAAGCGCACAGGCGCGACCAGGTACTCGAAGTGCACCCCTTCCTCAATCGCGCGCACCCGCTCCTTGTGGCAACCGGGCATTTCGGCCTCGGTGCGCCGATAGACACAGGTGACCTCTTTCGCGCCCAGCCGGATGGCCGTGCGCAGGCAGTCCATGGCCGTGTCGCCGCCGCCGACGACGGCCACACGCCCGCCCACCTCGACCGGCCGGCGCATGGCCTCAGGCAGCAGGCTGTGGTCCACATTGGCCCGCACCAGAAAATCGCTGGCCTGATAGATGCCCTTGAGATCAACCCCCGGAGCTTTCAGCTTGGCGTCCACGTTAGCGCCGGTGCCCAGGAAGACTGCGTCGAAGCCGGCACTGAACAGATCGTCCACAGTCAGACCCTGGCCGATGCGTGTATTCGTCATAAAGCGGACGCCCAGCCGCTTGAGGTAAGCGATCTTCTCGTGGACAAGGCGCTTGGGCAGCTTGAAGCTGGGGATGCCGTAAAGCAGCAGGCCGCCCGGCTCCGGCCAGGCTTCGTACACAACGACTTCATGGCCGCGCTTGGTTAGTTCCTCGGCCACGGCCAGGCCGGCCGGGCCGGAGCCGACCACGGCAACCAGATTGCCGGTGGCTGGCGCAACCGGCGGCAGGGGCAGGCCCTGTGTCTGGCGCTGGTAATCGGCGACAAACCGCTCAAGCGCACCCAACGCTACCGGCTCGCCGCGCTTGCCCAGGACACAGGCCCCTTCGCACAGCCGCTCCTGCGGGCAGACCCGACCGCAAATCTCCGGGAAGATGCTCGTCTCACGATACTTGTTGGCCGCACCGATGAAATCACCCTGCGAGATCAGCCACATCGCGCCGGGGATATCATTATGCAGCGGGCACGCCTCGCGGCACTTGGCCTCCGGGCACAGAATGCAGCGGTTGGCCTCGGCTATAGCCTGCTCAGCAGTATAGCTCAGGACCACCTCCTCAAAGTCACGGATGCGCTCCGCCGCCGGCCGGATCGGAACCGGCTGATGGGGGAGCTTCATCTTCGCTTTGCGGTCAACCGTCAGTGTTTCCATTCCCCTTCCTTTCTCTCTCATGCACCCTCACTCCTTGCCCCCCCTACCCCTCCCCCCCCAGCTTAGGGAGAGGGATAAGAGAGTGGGGTGAGGGCTTAGATCAACCCTCTTACCTGTCCGATGGACAGGAGGAAAATCAGCGTCATCACTATAGCCGAAGCGATGCACCAGGGGCAGATCGCCCTGATGACGAACAGCTCCAAATAAGTCAGATAGGCGGAGAAGAGCACGCCCATGAAGGCCAGGCCGAAGGTCGCCAGCGCCGCGGTCTCCGCCCCTGGTATACCCCGCAAAACCACAATGGCCGCCACGGCCAGTGCGATGTAGGCAAGCAGCCCCAGCAGCGCCACCGGGATGCCAACGATTTGCGAGTAGGGGCCGGTGTTGACACGCTCACAATCGCCCAGCCCACCACAGTAGGGGGTGGTATTGGTTATATGGATGTAGGTCAGATAGCCGGCGATCAAGATGCCCAGAGTGCTGAGGATCAGGATCGCCCCCCAGGCAACTCGCCCCCGGCCGGTGGCTGGCGAAGTACCGGCATCAACTGCCCCCATTGTATCTGAGTTCACCTCCTGTATCCTGTTGCACGCCATACCTGGCGCCCTCTCAGCCACAAGCATATCACATCTCAGGTCCTATGGGCAGTGTGGGTTGTCCTGTTTCGCCATGACAAACGTCATGGGCGATTGGTGCGGCAGGGCAGCCTGTGGGCTTGCCTGCCGGCCGCCCCCACAGGCAACACGAGGGAAGGAAACCGGCGCCCAGGGTGCTGAGGTGGTGCCATGGCCTTTCCTTCCCTCGTGAGCTTCCCTTTGTGGCCTACCTGCTGGCCGTCAACGGTCAGAGGCGATCTCTTTCTTTCCTTCCTTCACCATCCCACCCTCGGCTGGAACCACCCGCCCAGTCACCGAGTGCTGACCGCCAGCATCAGTCCTGTAAGGGAAAGCAGACCGCTTTCAGGCGACGCTTGCGTAACCGCAGCCAGCTTGGGGGTCGCTTGAGAGCCAGCCGGGGGCGGCCCTTAACCTGCCTGCCGGAGCCGGCCACCGGGCACGAGCGCGCGCCTGAATCTCAGCGCAACAGGGGCGGCCCGGCCAACTGCGCCCGTGTCGCCTGCAAGCGCGACGCAATCACGTTCGCCAGTGCCTCCAGGATGACCACGCCCGTGCTACAGTCCTCATGGATGAACTGCTTCAGCCCCTCGCCGTCAATCTCCAGGACGGACACCTCATCCATACACACCGCCGAAGCCGTATAGCGCCCGGTGCCGACGACCGCCGACCAGCCCATAATCGAGCCCTTATCGCGGATGGCGGCCACCATCAACGTATCCTCGCCGGCGTGCCGCTGGATGCGGATGGCAACAGTGCCCTTCTCCAGGACAAATAGCTTATCCGCCAGCCCGCCCTCGCTGAATATCTCTTCACCGCGTTCGTAACGCCCCTCGTGGCACAGCGCCTGGATACCGCGCAGGGCCTCATCGGGCAACCTGGCGAAGAGCTCGATGTCCTTCAGCTTCTCAGCAGGAACCATGATGTATCCTCCATATGCGCGCAAGTCGTTAGTACTGCCACCCATGATATTGGTACACCTCGCCTGTGGAGGCATTGATGTAGACCTTCTTGCCGTCCTTCCCCTCGACTTCCCAGAAGACCAGGCAGCTCTCCGGCACCTGCTGATTCCTCCATCGTTCACGATTGACGCTCAAGTGCATGGCGCGGATGGCGGAAATCCCCTCTTTCGCGGCGACCTCCACCGCCTGGGGGCTATCCAGCTTCCATTCGCCTGTCCAGTCCGACAGGGAAATCTTAAGCTTATCTATCCCCGGGGCTCCGGCTGCCAGGATCTGGCCCCGGTAATAATTGAAGGACCAGGTCTGCTGCTTGGAAGCCGAGTAGAACTGGCCGCTCAAGCTGGTGCTCCTCCCGTTGTTGACCGGGTCCGCCCCGACCCGGTAAGGGACACTGAGCTCCACCAGCAAGGCATCCGAGGCCCATTGGAC